>DFBN01000097.1 GCA_002366635.1 Caldifarciminota bacterium UBA3079
ATCTGGGCAGGCTTCGGACCCACTTGGGCAAATATAACAAGGCCGCTGGGCAAGTCAAGCAGTGGCAGGATGGACAATCAGGCTTAGCGCCGGGTTTCGAACAGCGGGTAAAGTCGCTGGCGGGTTTCCTGGTCTATCGGCCTGAACTGCTTGAATTGCATCGAATGGGTTGCGCGGCCCTGGGTTAATGAACGAAGACTGGTGGTATAGCCGAATGTTTTGGCCAAAGGCACTTCGGCAGTGATTATCTGATAGTTTTTCAACGGCTCCATATGCATTACCTTACCGTTCCTTGCCGTGATGTCGGCAAGAACGTTACCAAGGTACTGTTCAGGTGTTACTACCTCGAGTTTCATAAACGGCTCAAGGAATGTAGGAGAAGCAGCCATGAATGCGTCCCTGAAAGCCATGCTCGCAGCGACTTTGAAGTCAACATCGGTTGAGTCTACTTCATGATAGTCACCGTCCAGAATCTTTACTTTGGTGTTAATAACCTGGTAACCGGCCAGGACCCCGGATTCGAAGCTGTCAGAGATTCCCTGTTCGACAGCCGGGATGAACTGTTTTGGAATTGCACCTTTCTTTGTTTCGTCAATAATCGTGTTCCCTGCGGGCCGGTGGTCGAGCACGAGCTTGACGACCGCATAGTGGCCACGGCCTCCGGTCTGGCGAGTGAATCGGCCTTCGGCAACGGCTTCGGCAGTGACGGTTTCACGGTAGGAAACCTGGGGTTTGCCCGAACGGATGCCGACTTTGTAAGTGCGCTGCAGCCGGTCAAGGAGTATGTCGAGGTGCAGTTCACCCATGCCCGATAAAATGAGCTGGCCGGTTTCCTCGTCGGTGCGTTTCCTGAAAGTAGGGTCTTCAAGAGCAAGGGTGTCGAGTGAAGATTGGAGTTTGTTTTCGTCGGCTTTTGTTTTTGGTTCGATGGCAATAAATACCACTGGTTCGGGGAACTTGATGGACTCGAATGCAATCGGATGGGCCAGGTTTGCAAGAGTCTGGCCGGTCCGGCTTTCTTTCAGGCCCACGACCGCACCGATTTCACCAGCCGAAAGCGATTCAACTTCCTGCTGGCGGTTGGCGTGCATTATCAGGAGTTTTGAGATTCGAACCCGTTTCATATCCGGGATTGCCATGACAACATTTCCCGGTTTTACTTTGCCCGAATAGATACGGACATAGGAAAGCATTCCCCGGTGCGGGTCTGATGCCAGCTTGAAGATGAGTCCGGAGAATGGTGCTGTTGGGTCTGGTACTCTGGTTTCTTCTTTCTTGGTTTTCGGGTTGATTCCGTGCACAGGCGGAATGTCCAGAGGCGATGGCATATAGTCAATAACACCGTCCAGGAGTCTCTGAATGCCTTTGTTCCGCAGTGCACTGCCACAGAATACCGGCACGATTCTGAGGTCCAATGTTCCCTGGCGGAGCGGGAATTTGAGGTCGCTGGGCACGATGGGTTGTCCGGTTAGGTATTTTTCCAGCAGGGATTCGTTAAATGTAGTGAGGGTATCGACCATCTGGTGGCGGTATTCTTCTACTTCGGCTTTGCGGTCTTCGGGGATGGGCTGTTCTTCGTAAGTGGCACCGAGGTCTTCGCTGTGCCAGATGTAGGCCTTTTCAGTAATCAGGTCAATAATTCCCCTGAATTCTTCTTCAGCACCGATTGGCAGTTGGACCGGAACCGGAATCTGTTTGAATGTTTCTCCCATCATTTTGAGCACCCGGTAGAAGTCAGCTCCGATACGGTCGAGCTTGTTCACAAATGCTATCCTTGGGATATGATAGCGGTCGGCCTGACGCCAGACTGTTTCGGACTGGGGCTCGACACCACCAACACCGCACAGGACAATAACAGTTCCGTCCAGGACCTTGAGGCATCTTTCCACTTCGATAGTGAAATCCACATGACCAGGGGTGTCGATGATGTTGATGCAGTGGTCGCGCCAGCGAACCGTGGTAGCGGCCGAGGTAATAGTAATGCCCCTTTCCTTTTCCTGAAGCATCCAGTCCATCTGGGTGTTTCCCTGGTCAATGTTACCCATGCGGTGAATCTTGCCGGCATAATACAGGACCCGTTCTGTGGTCGTAGTCTTACCGGCATCGATATGCGCTACGATGCCGATATTGCGCGTTTTTTCAATCGGGACATCAGCCATAAGCCGCTATCCTATCAGTAAAGTGAACCGTGTCAATATCTTTTAGTGTCAATGGGTGAGGAAGTTGACTGTTCGTCCAGTTGGTATAGAATTGGGGTGCGGCAAAACAGTAAGGTTTAAGACAATAAATCATATGGAGGTATCGTATGAAGCTGGTATTGAAAAGTGCGGTTCTTGTGATGCTGGCAATCAGCATTACCCAGGCCGGACAGATGATTGTCAGGGTTCAGGCCAAGGACTACTGGCAGTTATATGACCATATCCCGTTCAAGGGAACATCAATCGATATCGCCGGTGTGGTGCCGGGCGAATCTTATGATTTGGTGCTTGACCGGGCCGACCTGCCTGTTGTTGAGGCCTGCGGACTTGAGATGGATGTGATAGTAAGTGATTTGGAAAAGGTGCGTGAAAAGGCTTGGGCAGAAGGTCAGTACCACTCCTATGACCAGCTTGTTACCATTATGCGCAACCTGGCTGTTACTTATCCTTCAATTTGCGTGCTGGACAGCTTTGGCACCACTTATGAAGGCCGCTGGGTTATCGGTCTCAAAATCAGCGACAATCCGACGATTGATGAAGATGAACCCGAACTGCTCTGGATTGGTCTTCATCATTCCCGGGAATGGGCCGCAGCCGAAGTGCCGCGTTACATCGCCGATACTTTGATAACGAACTACGCTACTAACAGCACGTTCCAGGATTTTATCGACAACCACGAGTTGTGGATTTTCCCAGTCATCAATCCGGACGGGTACACTTACGACTACCCGAATCAGCGGAACTGGCGCAAAGACCGGCAGCCGTTCGGCGGCATAATCGGAACTGACCCGAACCGGGATTACAACGGGGTTTGCAACGGCAACCGGATGGGGGACTGGGGTTCTTTGGTGCATGGCTCAAGGACAACCCACAAACCGAGCCAGGAAACCTTCTTTGGTGCCTATGGCGCCTATGGTAAGGAAATCCATCACCTGACTGAATTCTTCAAGCAGCGCACAATTGTCGCCTGCGAATCCTACCATTCTTATTCTCAACTGGTGATCTGGCCTTATGGTCATGGCGAGCAGACCCCGGACAACAGCTATTATGCGAGCCTCGGGACCCAGATTGCCAACCGGATAGCAAAACTCAGCGGCGGCCATTACACGCCGCAGCAGAGCAATCATCTGTATCCGACCAACTGCGGCTCGGACGACTGGATGTATGGCTGGGGCCGGACGATTGGCGGATTTCCCTGTATGTCTTACACGGTCGAGTTGGGAACCCGATTCTATCAGCCGGTTGGAGATTTGGACAAGATTCAGCGTGAAGCGTTCAAAGGCGCGTTCTATCATATGCAGCAGTCGGATAACATAATTGCCAACCTTGAAGGAATGGTGCCAAGACCGATCTTGGCAGTAATGGATTCATCGATGACCGGTGATTTCACAATTCACTGGACACCGATAAAACCGGAATATAATCATCCTGACAAATGGGAACTCGAGGAACTGACCGGGCTTTCAGTAATAACCGATGATATTGAGTCCGGTTCCAGTCACTGGACTTTGCAGGGGTTTTCGGTTTCCACGAGTCAGCACCATTCCGGGACCCACAGCCTTTTCTCCGGCTCAAGCAACAATATCAGCAATTACGCGGTGACAAAAGACCCTTATCCGGTTCAATCCGGTGATTCGCTTGTTTTCTGGGTCTGGTATGACCTTGAGACCGATTATGATGTCGGTGTTGCCGAGGTATCGCTTGAAGGCAAGGAATGGATTCAACTCCATGAGCGTTACACCGGGAATTCTGGTGGTTGGCAGCGCAAGGCATATTCCTTAGAGCCATGGATTGGCAAGTCGGTATTTATCAGGTTCCGTTCGATGACCGATGACGGGACGCTGCGGACCGGAATGTTCGTTGATGATATTTCTCCGGTGCCTTTGTTTGATAACCACACGGTTATTTCTTCCAATATTACCGACACACTCTATGAAGTCACCGGGAAAGACCCTGGGACATATTACTATCGTGTGCGAGGCCGCAATGTAGCATGGAACTGGGGCGATATGGGCCCTTTGGAGGATATCCGTGTGACCGGCAGCGGCGTGGCCTCAAAGCCGGCTGTGAAGTTTGAGACCAAAATACACAGGTTGGAACCCAATCCTGCAGTTTGCGGTCTTAATATCCATTATTCTCTGGGCAGAAGTGGTCTGGCAAGGCTTGCGGTTTACGATGCCAGTGGCCGTTTGGTCAGGATGCTTTTCTACGGGTGCACAGGACCGGGTGAATATTCCATGCATTGGAACGGCCATGACCAGCACGGTAATCTCCTGCCGGCCGGTGTTTATTACTGCCGGCTTAGTGCTGAGGAGAACCTGACGCAACGATTTGTCCTGATGCGCTGATATTCTTGTAACCTCCGCCGTTTTCGGCGGAATGAAAGTAAATAATGGTTACTTTCAGTAATGTAGGAGTGGAGTTCGGGCCCCAGGAACTCTTTCGTGATGTTAGTATTGTCCTTGGGCCTTCTGACCGCATCGGTCTTGTCGGCCCGAACGGCAGTGGCAAGTCTACTATCTTGCGGATGATTTCCCGTGAGCTCGAACCGAGCTTCGGTGCTGTGCAAATCCGTAAAGGGATGCGCATTGCGTATCTACCCCAAACCGGTGTGAAGATGGCTCACAGAACCGTGCTTCAGGAGGCAGTTTCAGCATTCAGCCAACTGGAAGCTGACCACAACCTGATGTTGAAGTGCGAGCAGGAGATGGCCAGGTCAGGGCTGAATCAGAGAAAACTCGATGTGCTGCTTGAGCGGTATGCCGAGTTTCAGCAGCGATATGAAACAGAAGGATATACATGCAAGGCACGGGCCGAAAAGGTGCTCTTAAAGCTCGGCTTCAAACAGGTGGATTTCGATGCGCAGTTGCAGAGCCGGAGCGGCGGTTTCCGAGTGCGGCTTGCCCTGGCACGGATGCTGTTGCAGAAACCTGATTTGCTTTTGCTCGATGAGCCTACAAATTACCTTGATATCCGTTCGATTGAATGGTTGCAGCAGTATCTTGCCGGTTTCCACGGGGCCTTTGTGATAGTTGCCCATGACCGTTATCTGCTTGACGGAATTGTACGGAAAATATGGGCGATTGAGAATCGGAATGTACGGGCATTCGTCGGGAACTACTCCGGGTATCTAAGAGATAAACAGGTAAGGGATGAGCAGCAGAAGAAGAAATACGGGGAACAGCAGGCGTTTATCCGGCGGACCAAGGCATTCATAGCGAAGTTCAAAGGCAGAAAGGATACAGCAAAGCGTGCGATGAGCCGGCAGCGGATGCTTGACAAGCTGGAGCTGATTGAGCAGCCGCGTATCGAAACGGCAATCCGTATAAGATTTCCTGAAGCGGATGAGATATACGGCAGGGCATTTGAATTATGCGGGGTTGCAAAGGAGTTTAACGGCAAACAGGTATTCAGCGGTGTGAATATTGCAGTAAAGGGTGGAGAAAAGGTAGGGTTGTTCGGTGCGAATGGTTCGGGCAAGACCACACTGTTGCGAATAGTCGCACGCCAGCTCAAACCGACCCAGGGACAAGTATGGTGGAGCCGGAAGACAGAAGTCGCGTATTATGAGCAAGGGGCCGAAGAGAGGCTTGACCCTTCACTTACTGTGCTTGAGTCATTGCGTTCTGTTGCTCAAGGATATACCGAAAACGAGCTTAAAGGGATTCTGGGTATTTTTCTCTTTTCAGGGGATGATAGCGAGAAGAAAGTCGGTGTGCTTTCCGGGGGCGAGCGGAGCCGGCTTGCGATTATCAGGGTGCTGTTGATGCCTTCTAATCTTCTGGTACTGGATGAGCCGACCAATCATCTGGACATTCAGTCCAGGCGTGTTCTTTTCAAAGCGATGAGCCGGTATAAGAGGGCCGTTGTTTTTGCAGCCCATGACCGTTTCATGCTGGACCGGCTGGCAGAAAAAGTGGTCAGGGTTGAAGCAGGTAAGGCTGTGCTTTTCCCGGGCAATTATAGTTATGCATCGAGCCAACCTGAGAAGGCACAGGAAAGGAGGCGGGAAAATCCAAAGAAAATCAAGAAAAAGGTGATGAAACCCGTGCCGATTGTCCGGCTTAAGGAACGCCTTGCTCAGGTCAGGCAAGATTATCAGGCGGCACGGGAGCGGTTTGACCTCAGCCGTGCGTGGGAGCTTACTCAGGAAGAGCGGGACATCCAGGCCGAGATTGAACGAGCTGAGGTAAAGCAGGTTGAGGGCGAAGCAGACAAGGTTAGATGAAATTCGGTGTAAGCCGTGCAAAAGAAGATGCGCTCAGGAAACGGTTGGAAAAACTCGGGGTTAAAGAAGATGAGTTGGTCGAGCGATTTATCCGGGCCAGAGGTCCGGGCGGCCAGAATGTGAACAAGGTTTCAACTGCGGTATATCTCAAGCATATTCCTACAGGTGTTGAGGTCAAGATGCAGGAAGAGCGTTCTCAGGCATTGAACCGGTATCGGGCACGGCAGGTATTGGCCCTGAAGCTTGAGGCATTGATTCTTGGGAAACAGACCCGTGAGCAGGAGCGTATTGCAAAGATTCGGCGTCAGAAGCGCCGGCGTTCCAGAAGAGCGAAGCAGAAGATGCTTGAGGCCAAACATAGACAAGCTGAGAAAAAGGGGTTGCGTCAACCACCGGATTTGGAATGACAGATTAACTTGACAACCTGTTGTTTCGGTTTATGTTCAACAGCTTTGATAAAAAAGGAGACAATATGCCCAAGAAAATGGTAGTAGTCGCGCTTGCGGCTTTGTTGGTTGTAGCCTTTTTCGGCTGCGGAGAGAAAAAGCAGGCAAAAGCCGAAAAACCGGCTGTGCCCGAGATTCAGGCAACGGTCGAAACCTTGAATTCAGCGGTTGTGGCGTCTCTTGCGAAGACGGGTCCTTATGCTGGCGTGGGCCAGGCAATCAACGAGCTGTTCGTCTGGCTGAAGCAGAATAAGATTCAGCCCATGGGCCCGCCTTTCGGGGTCTATTTTGATAACCCGAAGGAAGTCAAGCCGGAAAGCACGAGATATGAAGTTTGCATCCGGGTGCCAGACTCAACCAAGGCAAAACCTGAGTCTGAGATTAAGATAAAACCGTTCGGTGGGATGCAGGTTGCATCTACTATGTATATAGGTCCGTATGATAAGGTCGGCCCAACTTACGGCAAGCTGGCCCGATGGGCTGTGACCGAAGGCTACGAAGTCACTGGCCCTTCAATCGAGTTCTACATATCAGACCCTGGGACTACACCAGCGGAATCGCTCAGGTCCGTGACCGGCATTGTGGTCAAGCCCAAACCAGAATAGCTGGAACAGGGCAGTTATTTGCAGGCCTTGCTTGTTGCAGGGCCTGTTTTTATCCGGCTTTGGCTTGACCGGCAGAAGACCATGCTTAAACTTTGGTGTGATTTTCTGGAGTATCGCTGCTGTTATCACTGGCATAATCGCGGCAGTGTTTGTGGCAATGAAGTATTCTCCGAAACGCCGGGCAGCACGGTTTGAGAAAAATCTGGCTGGCATTAAGAAGGAACTGGGTGATATCAGGTTCTTTACAGTTGGGACTGTTCCGGCCGATTTCGAGCGTGGGATTGCTGCGATGAAGAAAGCCAGATGGATTGATGCAGCGGATTTTTTCAAGAAGGGGTTGGGAAAAACGAGCGGTTTGCAACAGGCGGTCCGGTTCAATTTCATCGGGATCTGTTGCTATCTTGGTCGCAGGGTGAATGAAGCCCCTGGGAATTTCCTGAAGGCGGCTCGATTGGCGCACGAGTCCGGTGACCTTGAAGGTGAAGGTGCTGCTCTGGGTAATCTGGGTCTGGTTTATCTTGCCTGTGGCGAAATTGACAAGGCGCAGGAGTATCATCTGGAAGCGCTCGAGGTTGACCGCGAGACCGGGAACTTGCAGGGTGTGGCCGGTGACCTTGGCAGGCTTGGCTTTATACGTCAGGCCAAAGGCGAACTGGATGCAGCTTTGGAGTATCACCAGGAGGCGCTTAAAATCGACCGCGAAACAGCCAACCAGCACGGCGTTGCAAATGACCTTGGCAGAATCGGTTTGGCATATCAGACCCGGGGCGAGCTGGACAAAGCGCAGGAGTATTATAAGCAGGCGCTAGAAGTCGCGACTGATGCAAGATATCGGCAGGGCATGGCAGATATCCTTGGCAATATCGGGATGGTTCACAAGGAAAGAGGCGAACATTCTGAAGCACTGCGTTATCTATTGACTGCTCTCCGGCTTTTCATGGAAACCAGGGCTGAGGCCAAGGTTGTGAATACACTGAAGAATCTACATATTCTCTATCGCCAGATGGGCCGGGAAGATTTCACCAAGGGATGCAAAAAACATGAAACAGATATGAGTAATTTGAATCGTTTGATTCGGCTTATGGAGAAGCTGGACCGAGAGCAAGCTCGGGCTGGCGCGACTTCTTAGTTTTCAGACTACGGACAAAAAAGTCGGGCGGGTTTGGGGCCCGCCCGGAATATGAGATATTGGCTGCCTTACCAGCGGTTGCCGGAATATCCGCGTCCTCCTCCTCCTCCTCTTCTGGGATTACCTTCAGTGCGTGGACGTGCCTCATTGATAGTGAGTGTCCGTTCGCCCATTTTATACCCGCTGAGTGCAGAGACGGCGGTGGCAGCTGCTTCGTCTGTTGCCATTTCCACGAAAGCGAACCCTCGGGAACGATCCGTGTACTTATCCTTGATTATGTTGACCGAGGCGACTTCGCCATGTTTGCTGAACAACTCGCGCAGCTGGTCCTCGGTTGCGTCGAAGGGAAGATTCCCTATAAAAACGCGCTTTCCCATTCTTGTACCTCCGATGGGTTTTGCTTGAGAATCGTTACAGGAACTACGGTGCGGGCTAATAAGGCTCACGGACGCATAGACCCTAACGTACTACAAGCGACTAAGGGACCTTATTCTTATGTCTGTCTACAGCCAGGTCCCTTGGCGGTAGACTTGTAATTATAACACCGGTCGGTATGGCGTCAAGTAAAATCAAGAAGGATACGCTTTGCCGTCTGTGTCGGTTTTCAGTAGATGGGCAGGTATTTCTCAAGCTCCCACGGAGTCACTTGCATCTGTGCTTCTTTGCACTCTTTTCTCTTGGCTTCGAGGAAACGCTGCGTGATGTGGGGCCCAAGGGCTGTGCATACAACCCTATCCTTTTCCAGCTCATCCAGGGCTTCGGTGAGTGACGAAGGCAGCATGGCGATTTCGTGCTCCTTGAGCTTGGCTGTATCGTAAAGGTATAGATTTTCATCGGTTGGAGGCGGAGGCTCAAGTTCCTGTTTGATACCTTCAAGACCACACTTGAGCATTACGGCAAAGGCAAGGTAAGGGTTGCAGCTTGGGTCCGGACAGCGCAATTCAATCCTCGCGCTATCGGTGTTCTCGGGTGAGCACTGCGGAATCCGGATGAGGGCCGAACGGTTGATGCGGGCCCAGGCGATGTAAACTGGTGCTTCGTACCCGGGCACGAGGCGCTTGTATGAGTTGACAAGCGGGGAGAGAATTGCTGACATACCACGGGCGTGAATCAGTTGGCCGGCAATGAAATGCCTTGCGATTTTGGAAAGACCGTGCTTCTTTTTGGGGTTGTAGAAGGCATTTTTGCCAGTAGCAATACTGAACAGGCTCTGGTTTGTGTGCATGCCTGAACCGTTGATTCCGAAGACGGGCTTGGGCATAAAGGTCGCATGGAGCCCGTGCCGCATGGCAACGGTTTTGAGCGTCAGCTTGAAGGTCAAGGTATTGTCGGCTGTGCGGAGCGCATTGTCATACTTGAAGTTGATTTCATGCTGGCCGATAGCTACTTCGTGGTGACTTGCTTCGACATGTATGCCGAAATCGTGAAGGGCGTTGACCATCTCTTTGCGGACTTCATAGGCTTCGTCGGTCGAATAGTCGAAATACCCGGCTTGGTCATTGGGTAGCGGTTTCATTCCATTCATCTTGAACAGGAAGAATTCGCATTCTGGGGCAGTAATATAGTGGAATCCCATCTGTTCTGCTTCTTTCAAGGCCTGTATCAGGATATAACGAGGGTCGCCGATAAATGGTTTGCTGTCCGGGCCGTGGACATTGCAGATTATCCTGGCAGTCGTGTTTTCGTCTTTTTCCCATGGGATTATCGCGAATGTGCTGAGGTCCGGTTTCAGATACATATCACTCTCGGCAATCCGGGCGAAGCCCTCGACAGACGAACCGTCGAACCAGACGCCGCTTTTTAGCAGGTCTGGTAGTTTCTCGGCGGGCATTGTGACGCTCTTCGCAATGCCATCGATGTCGGAGAATAGCAGATTGATGAAGCGAACCTTTTCCGACTCAACGAGCTTTGTGATTTTGTTTTTGCCTTCATCGGACATATCAGTTCCTCCTTGAAACAAAACAGTAGTTATGAGCAGGTGCGAGTATTCGGTATCCCAGCACAACTCTGGTTTCATTCATACCCGTCGATTAGGTTACATCAGGTAACCTATCCCGTCAAGTCCTTATTTTTCCTCTTGGCAGAAGTGGATATTGACAAAGCAGAACTATCGGGCAATCTTTTCAGCGTGAAGCGTATCGAAGAACTCATCCATGAAAATGGAATCAGGTTTCTTGGTGTGAAGTATACCGACCTTGTCGGACGGCTGCGCCATGTGACAGTTCCTATCAGGCGGCTGAAAACCGTAATGCAAGAGGGGATAGGATTTGACGCTTCGTCGGTTCTTGGTTTCAAAGCGGTTGATGCCGGGGATATGTGTTTGTTCCCTGATTTCGGCACCGCTTTCATAGAGCCTTTTGCCAAACTGCCCACGGTTTCCTGCTTTGCCGATATTCGCGACCCGGTTACTGATAAGGCGTATGAACGGGACCCACGTGAGGTTCTCCGCCGAGCCATGAATGTCGCTAAGAAAGAACTGCAGTGCGATGCGATGATGTTCTTATCCGAGTTCGAGTTTTATCTTTTTGACAAGGCGGAATATTTCTCGGATAAAGGTTCAGTTTACTACAAGCTTGAAAGCCGTGAGTTGACAAAGGATAACCGCAGCGGTTATATCCTGGTGGATTCTGGTTATCATACTGCGCCTCCTTTTGACCGGAGCATGGATTTGCGTTCCGAGGTCTGCAGAATTTGTGACGAATGTGGTGTATCGATGAAATACCATCATCACGAGTCCGGTCGTTTTTCTCATGTGGAGATTGAGTCGGAATTCCATTCCGGGCTTGCGGCTGCGGACGGAGTAATGCTGGGTAAGTATATTATCAAAAATGTAGCCTTGCGTGATGGTCGGACGGCAACATTCATGCCCAAGCCGATTTATGGCGAACCTGGTTCAGGAATGCATTTTCACCAGTATGCTTCAAGCAAGGGAATTTCCCTTTTCGGAGACCTGCGCAACCCTACACGGTTGTCGAAGCTGGCACATTTCTATATCGGAGGCATACTGAACCATGCGCCGTCGCTATGCGCATTCACTAACCCGAGCACCAGTTCTTTCAGGCGGCTGATACCTGGATACGAAGCGCCGACGATGGCATTCTTCTCGATTGGAAACCGGACTGCGGCCGTTCGAATACCGGGTTATATCCGGGATGTGAAGAAAATGGAGGTTGAGTACCGTATTCCAGACGGCACATGTAATCCTTACTTGGCGATAGCGGCGGTGGTTCTGGCCGGTGTAGATGGCATTGTGCGCAAGCTTGACCCGGGGATGCCTTTTCAAGGAAAGCTCAAGGATGCCGAGAAGAAGTTCGGCTCGCATGCGCTGCCCCGGAGCCTGCCTGAAGCACTGGCAGCGCTGAGAAAGGATAATGACTACCTGCGCCGGGATGATGTATTTTCTGAAGGCATTCTGGATTTCTGGCAGAGGTACAAACAGGCCGAGGCTGAATCAATAATGCTGCGGCCCCATCCTTGGGAATACAATCTTTACTATGGGTGCTAGCCTTAAACATTTTACCAGTTTCGAAGAGATGATAACTGCTGCACGCAGCCATGGACCCAAACGGTGTGTAGTGGCTTGCGCTGAGGATTACGCAACGCTGGAGGCTTTCAGCCAGGCACAGAACAATGGTATTGCCAAGGGTGTGCTTTATGGCAGTGGTCAGCGGATAACGACGATATGTGGTAGTCTGAAGGTTGATGTCAACCAGTTCGAGATTCACGACACTACATCTGCCCGCGATGCGATTACAGAAGCGGTGAAGGATGTGGCAAGAAACGGTGATTTCCTGATGAAAGGTCAGGTCGATACGGCGGTTTTTCTGCATGGCGTTCTGGACGAAAGTCTTGGGTTGCGCGGCGAGCGCGTTTTGAGCCATGTGGCCATTCTGGAGTTACCCAGGTATTTCAAAATGCTGGCGATTACCGATGGTGGTATCAACACAAAACTGGATTTACGGAGAAAGGTCGATATCGTCAAGAATGCAGTCGAACTTGCACGGTTTCTGGGTAATGAGAAACCCAAGGTGGCGTTGCTTTCCGCAGTAGAGAGAATCAAACTGAACATCGCGGAAACACTGGACTGGGCGATTATTACCCGGATGGGAGAAGAAGGAGATTTCGGCGATGCAGTGATTGAAGGACCTTTGGCCCTGGACATAGCGTTTTCACCAGAAGCGGCTAAGATAAAAGAAGTGACAAGCCGGGTGACGGGCGATGTCGACATACTGGTCGTTCCTACGATGGCAACCGGTAACATTCTTGCCAAGGGTTTGCAGTATCTGGGCGGAGCCAAGGCATGTGGAATTATCATTGGTGCGCGTAAGCCGATTGTAATGCTTTCCAGGGCGGATACCGCCGAGACAAAACTCTATTCTCTGGTTCTGGGAAACTTGGCATCATGAAAAGAAGCAAAATGGAATCTGGAATCCGAAAGGCTAGAAGAAAACGATGGAAAGAATAGTAACCGACAAGGCACCAAAGCCGATAGGACCTTATAGTCAGGCCATCAAGTTCGGCAATCTGGTTTTTACTTCGGGACAGATTGGCATCGACCCGAATACAGGTAAGATAACAGAAGGCGAAATCGAGCAGGAAGCTGAGCAGGTTTTCTGCAACTTGGCGCGGGTTCTTGAGGCGGCTGGGACCCGGTTTCAGAATGCAGTTAAGGTAACTGTTTTTATGACCGACCTCAGTAATTTTCCCCGGGTGAATCGGGTTTATGCCCGTTATTTCAAGGAACCTTTTCCTGCCCGGTCCTGTTTTCAGGTTGCCGCTCTGCCCGCAGGTGCCCGGATTGAGATTGAGATTGTGGCCGGATGTTAGCGCTGGGCGTGACCAGGCTGCAGCAATCTCGGCATATGGCAAGAGAATGGCNNAACACGGATGATTGAACGAATTTGCCAACTTGCGCCGGGAAGATGAAAGCAGTCATTTTGGGAATAGGTAACCGAATGCGCGGTGATGATGCGGTCGGTAGCCTTGTGGTTGACGAACTTGCCGGAATAAGAGGTTTGGAGGTTATTGATGTCAGAACAGCGCCGGAGAATTACATTGAGCCGGTGTCCCGACTCGAGCCTAAGAAGGTGTTAATCGTCGATGCGTGTAATTTCGGTGGAAGGCCAGGCGAATTCAGGCTGTTTAACCCGGAAGAAATCGACCGGCTCGCAGGCGGAATTGTATCGACCCATACATTACCTTTGAGTATGACCATAGCCCTTTTGGAGAAGAATCTTAAGGCTGAAATCCGGGTTCTCGGGGTTCAGCCTGCAAGCATTGAATTTGATGCAGGGCTTTCTGAACCAGTTGCCAAGGTCGTGCCCGGACTGGTGTCTTTTATCCGGCAGTGGGCAGGCGTTTGACCCGCTGGTAACCCAGGGTATAAAGTTTTGATGCACCACGGCGGCGGATGGCGTGACGGGCGTCCAGTATGAGAGTGCTCTCTTTGAAAATCATCCGGTAGTCAAAACAGGTATGGTCTGTCAGGATTAACACGCAGTCTGCACGTCTCAGTGCTGCCCGGGTTAATGGCACCGATTTGAGCTTCTTGTTGCCGATTTCCAGTTCCGCGACATAAGGGTCGTGATAATCGATTCGGCGCACTTTGTTCATGAAGATTTTCATTACTTTGATTGCGGGCGAGTTGCGGATGTCTCCTACATCCTTTTTGAATGCGGCTCCAAGCACAAGCAGTCGCGCGCGGGAGCATGGAATGCCATTTGTGCCAAGCACTTCGAGCAGACGGTCGGTAACCAAGTAGGGCATACTTTCATTAGTTTCTGCAGCCAGCTCAATGAAATTGGAATGAAAGTCATACTCGCGTGCCTTCCAGGAGAGATAATAAGGGTCAACAAGGATACAGTGACCGCCGATGCCCGGACCCGGATAGAAAGGCATGAATCCGAAAGGTTTGGTCGATGCGGCTTCGATGACTTCCCAGATGTCAATATTACCCATGCGCTCGCACATCTTGGCGAGTTCATTGACCAAGGCGATGTTGACACTTCGAAAGATATTTTCAAGTAGCTTGGACATCTCGGCGACACGCGGGGATGATACCGGAAAAACTTTATCGACAAACTGGGAGAAAAACAGTTCTGTAAGCCGGGTACAAGATTTGGTGACACCGCCGACGACTATAGGTGTGGTGCGTGTGGTGAATTTTTTATTTCCCGGGTCAATCCTTTCTGGTACAAATGAAAGACAGAAGTCTTTGCCTGCTTTGAGCTTGTTCTGTTCCAGTATCGGCTGCAAAATTTTTTCAGTCGTTTCAGGATAGGTAGTGCTTCTGAGGATTATGAGCTGTCCTGGTTTCAGATAGCGGGCTACAGAACGGCCGGATTCCTTTATGTAGGAAATATCAGGGTCTTTAGTCGGGGTAAATGGTGTAGGAACACAGATGATGATGATGTCGCAATTTCTGCATACCCGGTAGTCTGTTGTTGCTTCCAGCATACCGTCGTCTACGACCGCTGCTACATCACGGGTCGGAACATCGTCGATAAAACTGCGGCCACGACGAACCGCATTAACCTTTTTGGAGTTGATATCAATACCTGTGGTCCGATAACCAGCGCGCGCTATCTCGACGCAAAGCGGAAGTCCGACATAGCCGATGCCGATAATGGCAACGCGGGCTTTCCTTTTAAGGATTTTGTTTGCAAGGTCCATATTCCTTCCTTTCCAAATCGGTTCACCAGTTGACACGGTCAAAACTGCGGTACTGCACCGCTTCGGTGATGTGGGGTGGCTCAATCCTTTCTGACCTTTCCAAATCAGCGATGGTGCGGCTTACCTTTAATATACGGTGATAAGCGCGCGCTGACAGTCCGAGCCGTTCAATTGCAATGTGCAGGAATTTATCGCTTTCTTTTGTTATCTGACAGTATCGCTTGACCTGTCGCGGTCCCATCTGCGCATTGGCATAGATTGGGTGATGGCCACTGCCGGTTGAAAAACGCTGATGCTGCAAGGCGCGCGCCTCAGCTACCCGCGCGGCAACTGTGCGGGAATTTTCTGTCGGTGCTCTTGATGACATTTCCTTGTATTTCAACGCCGGGACGTCGATGTGGATGTCGATACGGTCCAAAAGCGGGCCAGATATTTTGCTTCGGTAACGGCGGATTTTGTTGGGGGTGCAGGTGCAGACATGGTGTGGGTCACCGAAATACCCGCAAGGGCAAGGGTTCATGGCACATACAAGCATGAACCGCGTCGGGAATGTCAAAGTAGATTTGGCACGGCCAATTGTCACAGTGCCGTCTTCTATTGGCTGGCGCATTCCTTCAAGTACATCCCTTCTGAACTCCGGCAGTTCATCAAGGAAAAGCACGCCATTGTGGGCGAGCGATACTTCACCGGGTCTCGGGATTGCACCACCGCCAATCATCCCGGCTTCTGAAATATTGTGATGGGGAGAACGGAAAGGCCGTACTGCTACAAGGGGCCGGTCGGCCGAGAGCATACCGACAACACTGTGAATCTTTGTCGCATCGAGGGCTTCTTCCAGGGTGAGCGGCGGCAGAATCGTTGGCAGGCGCCGGGCCAGCATGGTTTTGCCGCTGCCGGGCGGGCCAACCATCAGGATGTTGTGATTTCCGGCGGCTGCTACTTCCAGGGCGCGCTTCGCGTGCTCGTGCCCCTGAACATCGCTGAGGTCTACCTGAGGGACTGCTGTTTTATCAAAAAGGTGAGAAATATCAACTCGACACGGCTCCACTTTTGCTTCGCCTTTCAGAAAGAAAGCGGTCTGGGCTAAAGAGGAAAGACCGTAAACCGGTATTTTTTCGACCATTGCGGCCTCGGTGGCGTTTTGGACCGGCAGGACCAAACCACGCAAATGTGTGTCCCGTGCAGCCAGGGCCATCGATACTGCACCTTTTACCGGCCTGAGCGTTCCGTCAAGTGAGAGTTCACCCAGAAAGGCGTAGTTACGGTAGAGCGTCGGACTGAGGCCGCTGAAGGCAGCCAGAATTCCCAGGGCCACCGGCAGGTCGAAAGCCGCTCCTTCCTTTTTGATGTCGGCAGGTGCAAGGTTGACAGTGATGCGGCGGTTCGGGAATGCAAAACCAGAGTTCTTGATTGCAGCCTGGACACGATGCTGGGATTCTTTGACCGCTGTGTCGGGCAGGCCAACGATAGTGAATGTCGGGAGTCCTGGAGAAATGTCAGTCTCAACCGAGACGATAAAGGCATCTATTCCGAATATAGATGTCGACAACACAGTTGAGAGCATCAGAAGGCTCCGTAGATATGCTCGATAGCTGGCGGTTCAGAACTTAACATGATACTGAGCACATCGAATCGCACATCGCACTGTTCCAATTGGTGTGTTATGAGGTATTCCTGGGCGAGTCGGCGCAGCCGTTTCTGTTTCTGCGGACCGACCGACTCAGCGGGAAGGCCGAACCGGTTTGAGGTGCGCGTTTTTACCTCAACGAATACAATTGCTCCTGAATCATTACATACGATATCGATTTCACCCAGGCGGGAACGGTGGTTGCGGTCGAGAATCCTATAGCCTTTTTCTTTCAGGAAATCACATGCCAGTTGTTCTCCTTTTTGTCCCACTGCTTTACGGTTCATTGGTTCAGGTAGAGGGACAATTGCGGACCGGTGCGAAAGTAAGGCGGTGCACCGGCGATGCGCCCAGTTTGTTCAGGGCCTGGATGTGAGCCGGTGTCGGATAGCCTTTGTGTTTTGCCAATCCGTATCCTGGGTAGCGTTGCTCCAGTCTTCTCATCAGCCGGTCACGATGCACCTTGGCAAGGATTGAGGCACAGGCTATCGAATAGCTGCGTTGGTCCCCATGGATTATGCCGGTGCATGGCAGTTTCAGGTCCGGGATTTGCCAGCCGTCTGCGAGTATGAAACCGGGGCGAAGTGAGAGTTTTCCAATCGCTTGGCGCATTGCCCGGAAAGTAGCCACCAGGATATTGTCCCGGTCGATTATGTGATTGCTGGCTTTGCCGATTGCCCAGCTCAGTGCCTGTTCCTTGATTTTGCGGCTGAGATTTTCGCGTCTGGTGGGGGAAAGCTTTTTGGAATCATTGACTCCAGGGATTTCACGGTAACGAGGCATAATGACCGCTGCTGCAACCACTGGTCCTGCCAAAGCACCCCTTCCGGCTTCATCAACTCCACAAAAGAGGGTTCTATGTTTACACAGTTTCCGGTCGAGGTTTTCTTTCAATCCTTTTCTCTTTTAGCTGAGCGCTACGGCCTTTTCTTTCCCGCAGATAGTAAAGTTTGGCCCGGCGGACCTTGCTGTGCCGTTTGACCTCCACTTTGGTAATTACCGGAGATTTGAACGGGAATATCCGTTCTATGCCAATGCCGCGGCTCATTTTCCTGACAGTAAATGTCTTGCTTTCTTCTTTGCCGCGGATTTTTATTATGGTTCCAGTAAAGGTTTGAATACGTTCCTTGCCCCCTTCGATTATCCTGAGCTGAACTGAGACGATGTCGCCCGGACCGAGCGGCGGTATCTCAGCCGGCTTCAGCGTGACTTTATCTTTCTTGGTCCCTTTTTTCTTCGCCATTTGTAATCTCCTTTTCAAGTTTTGCCAGTAGGAACTGACGCTCGGCCTGGGTTAGGATTTCGTTTCGCAACAGGTCGGGACGGCGCTGGGCAGTGGTAAGCAGGGCTTGTTTCCTGCGCCAACGCCTGACCGCCGCATGGTCGCCCGAGAGCAGGACTTCAGGAACTGAGTTACCACGGAAATCCTGGGGACGGGTATAATAGGGTGCATCGAGTATGTTGGAAGAGAAGGAATCGGTGGTTACAGATTCCTCATGCCCGACTGCGCCGGGTAACAGGCGGGCTACTGATTCCACAATTACCAATGCTGCTGCTTCACCGCCAGAGAGAATGTAATCGCCGATAGAAACTTCATCATCTGCAAGTTCGGTTCGGACCCGTTCATCAATACCTTTATACCGGCCGCATATGAGCACGAGATGCTGATACTGACTGAATTCACGGGCGACAGACTGGTTGAATGAATGTCCCTGTGGTGAAAGCAGGACCACATGCGATTTTTCTTGGCGGATGCTTTCTACCGCACGGAAAACCGGGTCGGGTTTGAGCACCATCCCACAGCCGCCGCCAAACGGATAACCGTCGACCGTCCCGTGAGGGTCATCGGTGAAATCGCGAGGATTGACAATCTCGACTTTCAGGACGGCTTTTTCCTGAACGATGCGTACCGGGCCACAACTGAAAGGTCCTTTGAAAAAACCAGGGAACAGAGATATTATGTGAACCTTTAGCCCGGCCAGAATTTCCTCAGATTCACGACCCAAATCATGTACCTTTTACAAATCCAGTCATCTAAAAGGAGAAAGCGGGTGCGGGCTTTTATTCCAAGATTTCCAGTTGCGCCCGTTTCCCTATTTTCATCGCGGCTGCGGTAATGATTGAGCGAATCGCCTTGGCGGTTCTACCCTCTTTGCCGATTACTTTGCCAAGGTCGCCTTGGCCTACCCGCAGCTCGTATATCAAAGTTTTTTCACCCGTGATTTCTTTTACTTCTACTTTGTCAGGTTGGTCCACAAGGGCCTTCGAGATGTATTCAACCAGTTGCTTCAGTTCCGTCATTCTGTCCTCCTTCGTTGGATGTTTCCGTCAGTGCTGCATCACCGGCCTCTGCGGGTTGTGCTTCGGCTGCCGCTTCATCGGCCGGTCCTGCTGGCGCTTCGGCTGTGATTTTGCTTTCAGGCACAGCCTCGGTCACCTCTGGAACAGGTTTCTGTTCCTTGGAGTAGCGTCTGATAAGCTTTCGGGCAGTGTCGGTGGGTTGAGCACCCTTTGACAGCCAGTGTTCTACTCGTTCCAGATTCATCTCCAAGAGCTTACGGACGGGGTCATAATGGCCCAGTGCCTCAAGATATTTGCCGTCACGGGACCGGCTTGACTCAATTGCAACGATTCGGTAAGTCGGCCGATGCCGTTTTCCCATTCGCTTAAGTCGTATTTTTACCAAATTCTTTCTCCTTTTCTACAGTTCAAACGATACAGAAACGAAAAGGGTTGTCAATAGCCGCTGGAATTACTTAAGGCATCGGTTGAAAAGGGTTCCTTTCAGGTGATTCAAGAAGTATAGCTCTTTATGGTATCATAAGGTTCTTTTGAAAGGAAAGCAATAGTGCAATCTGGACGGCACTTGGGCGCAATCGGTATTGCTAGATGGATGGCGTCATGCACTACCGACGCAAGATTGAGCTGATTCCCCC
>DFBN01000046.1 GCA_002366635.1 Caldifarciminota bacterium UBA3079
GGGAATGTCGTGGAAACGAGAAATTCTGCATCTAAATCAGGAATCTCAAAGCGCCATTCAATCGGGTATCTTATGCCGGTTTCAGGACTCTTCCACCACCCGAGTTTTTCCAGGGTTACTTTACTGGTCACAACCTGTGACCCGTCTGGGTATTTTGCAATCACAGTAGTAGTGCTGTCAGGAAAATCATAGACGACCAAATCAACTCCATTATCGAGATTTACCCCCCACCAATTCCAGCCAAATGGTTCACACCAATCCCAATCCCCCCACTGGTGGTCTGCCCATGAACGACCTGAGACAGAATATTCTTTCCCATCAACCACAAGATGTCCGGTAGTTTCCAACCGTGGGATAGAATAGGCATGAGAAAAGCCTGTCTTACCCATATCAATTACACCGGTGCCATTGCCAAATATAGGATTAGAAGACCCTTTCATATCGAGGTCGATTGCCATCCCGCTATCATCTGCCCAGATGTGATAATAACGCCCCTGACAAGATTCTGTGTTACCCACGGCACCCCAATCATCGTATTGCAAATCCAAATATCCTTTGTTGATCTTCACTTCTGGCGATAGCAAAACAAGATTTCTCTCTGTCGCCCTATGTTTTTCTCCTGTCACATCAGCGATTGCGAAGTGAGCGAAATAGGCTATGTCAACACCCAGTCTCCTGAAAATCCGCACCGACTCGGTAACTTTGAAGAAAACAAGCTCATAGGTGTAACTTTCGCCATTTCTGTCCTGGAGCCATCCGGCATAATACCACCATTCTGTCCTTGCATTATCATGCTTTCCTTCGTCAAAAGGGAAATCGATCGGACTATCTTCAGTAAGCGTGGCTGGCTTTATCGGGTGAATACCACCACAGCCTGACATAGTCAAACAACAACCAAGAACATAAACAAACAGCCTGCTGTCAAGCCTTCTGGAGTGCAACATAAAGATATTCTCTTTTCCCGGTTGCGAAAGATTTGTACAATTCTGTTTCCTTTGTTCCGGCGAATTCTTTAGCCAGTTTACGCATAAACCTCGGCGCTAATTTCCTGATGAGGTCTGACTTCCTCTCATGGTCTGAATTCAATGCCTTAATAACATTGGAAGTTATTTTCTGCTCTTTCATGATTCTCAGGCCAGAATCATTCAATTGTTCCCTTAGAGAATCTATTGCGTTTCTGGGCCTGAAATCCGCGAATAAGAAATACCCTCCTGGTCTAAGAACATCATGAACTTCCTGCAGGAACCGGTTCATACGAACATAACGATGAGAAGATTCTACATTGATAACTACATCAAAGCTATTGTTTGTGAATGGCAGGTTCAGTGCATCCCCGTGAGAAAAACATAATCCCTTAACAGAATAATGTCTTTTACAGAACTTAATGGCTCCTTCACAAATATCAACCCCAATTACGGATTTGGGTTCCAGATACCTGGCTATGTAAGAAGCCCCTCCGCCTCTTCCGCAACCCACTTCCAGTATGTCCAGACCTTTCAGACTGACCGCGCTGGTAACATGATGATAAAGCTGGATAGGATACCGGTTAATCTCGTCCGCTTTACTTAGATTTAGTTTCTTTTCGCCATCAACATAACCATAATTGAGAAAAACTACTTCGGCGTCTCTATCCCATTTGCTTATATACCAATAGCAAACCTTCATGAATGGATTCAGTAGTTTTTCCGCTACTAGCATAGTTATGACCCCATCTGTCTTGCGGAAAGCGCTAAGAATCCCTGGGCTTTGGCAGCGGGCCGGCACCGACCTGTTTACTGAGCTTGCGAATATGGTTTTGCAGAACCCCTATTGTCGCCTTCAGGTCTGATATTTCCTTAGCCTGGGTTTTGTCCGCCTGTCTGATTAGAGATTTGCCGATTGTCTTGATGAGTTTGACCAGATTCAAATTCTTGCCCAAACCTATCGCTTCAAGCCGAGAAACAACCACGCTTTTGATATGCTCGTCCAGAACCGTTTGCTGCTTTCTGGAAGCATCGATGAGTGTTTCTTTGAGTTCAACCGCAGCTTCCTTTTCCAGGTGTCCCCGGACCACAAGCGTTTGCACCAGGTCTGTAACCTCTTTTCTGGTCATGGCCAGGGTTCTGATACTCACCAGAACCGAGTTCTTGACGAAATCACTGACAACGGTCTGGCCCGCTTTCACCAGTTGGTGCAGGAGCACCGGGACCGCAACCATCTCTTTTTTGGCCTTTGCCTGCTCAAGAAGCACCTGCACAAGTGTAAACTCGGTAATGTCCTCGCCGGTTTCATTATCCACCACCGAAACCTCGTAACCTTCTTCTACCATTTCCGCGATATCTTTCAGGGTAATAAACCTGCTTGCGGCGACATCGTATATCTTGCGGTTGCTGTATCGTCTAATGATTCTTTTCACAAGTTACCTCCATGGGTGAAGTTTTTCAATACCTTCAGGTTATACGCGCTGGGTTTATGCATTGCGTAATAATATATTTTATGCAGGGCATGTCAATGTCGTTTATTCGAAGACCTTGGGCACCAATGGTCAACCTGCCTTTGATGATGTCACAGACCTTCATAACAAGCTCCTGCTGCCATTTTACATCCTGGTTCTGAAACATTGACTTGAGGGCTGATTTCAATAAACTCGATTCCTCTTGATTCAGAAGATGGCAGAAATGCACAATCGACTTGCCCTTATGCTCTATAAGGAGGACACGATATGACATTATCCCTAAGTCTGATATTCTTATTGTCCAGTCTCAGCCCGCCCACAGATGTTATCGCCCGCGATAAACCGAATGATAGCGGAGGCGCTATTCTCCTGACTTGGACCCGCTCTTCTGACACTACAGTAGTAAGCTACCGTGTATTGCGGCAAACCGAAGGCAAGGCTACCTGGGATACGGTCGGCCTTGCCGGTCGCCTGGCAAACCGTTTTACAGACGACGAGGTGCAGGACGGCATCAGGTATCGTTATCAGATTCTCACGGTTTCTGAAACTGAAACTGCCGAGTCTGCACCTTCTGAATACACTGTGTGCTCACCTCAATGGTTTAACTTCGACCGAATGCCTGCGGTCATCGGCACTATTATCTTTACTTGTCTCATCGTTTTCTTCATCGGTCGTGCCAAACGCAACATAAAACTGTTCATCCGGCGCATCGCCGGCCTGGATGCGGTCGAGGAAGCTTTGGGGCGCGCAACTGAAATGGGACGGGGTATCCTTTATGTTCCCGGACTCTCGTCAATTGATGATGTCGCCACTATCGCCTCAATGAATATCCTGGGCGAGGTAGCAAAGAAAACCGCCAAGTTCGGAACCCCGCTGATAGTGCCGCTGCGTGACCCGATTGTTTATACGGTTGCCCGCGAGGTAGTAAAAGAGTCTTACACCGCTGCCGGCCGTGCCGATGCTTTTAACCAGGATATGGTGTTCTATGTCACCGACCAGCAGTTCGCCTTTGCGGCCGCAGTAGACGGGATTATGGTGCGCGAGAAACCTGCAACCAATTTCTTCATCGGGATGTTCTGGGCCGAATCCCTGATTCTGGCCGAGACCGGTGCCACCACCGGTGCCATCCAGATTGCCGGAACCGATGCGGTCAGCCAGCTCCCTTTCTTTATCACCGCTTGCGATTATACACTGATCGGCGAGGAGCTTTATGCGGCATCGGCCTATCTTTCCCGCGAGCCGCTCCTGCTCGGTGCCATCAAAGGACAGGACTATTCTAAACTCCTGATTCTCGTCCTTATCGTTGTATCTACGATTCTGGCATTGACCGCAAACCTGCCTGTGCAGAATATATTCTAGGAAGGTATTATGAAGAGACGTTTACCTCTGATGATTGTTCTGGTTCTTGGTATTTTCGGTGCTGTCGCCTTTGTAATCCCGCACCCGATTGTCAAAAGCATCGACGAAACGATGCGCAACGATGTCCTCCGGATTATTACCGCGTTCAGCCTGGTTCTCGGTGTCGGTTCGATAATCCAGCACCACTTAATCAAAATAAGGCGCAAAGCCGAACACTGGCCGTTCAGCTATATTGCCCTCATTTCCCTTGCGGTCAGCGCGGCCATCGGGCTGTTCGGTGGCATTGACCCGGCATCACCCGGAATCCTGCCGACCCATATCGGTGGATTCTCTTTCCATATGCAGGCACTGTACGACAATATCATGATTCCACTCGCATCCACAATGTTTGCCCTTCTTGCATTCTTCATGGCGTCGGCCGCATACCGCGCCTTCCGGGCCAGAAACCTTGAAGCAACTCTGCTTCTCATAGCAGCATTCATCCTGATGCTCGGTGCGGTTCCATTAGGCCGGATGCTGATTAGACCACTGCCCGATTTTGCCGAATGGATTCTCACCGTGCCCAATACCGCAGCCAAGCGCGGTATCATGTTCGGCATTGGCCTTGGGAGCATTGCCACATCCCTGAAGATAATTCTTGGTATTGAACGGGGCTGGCTCGGAGGGGGCGGCTGATGGGTTTCTGGAATAAACTCCTGAAGATTGACCGCCGCTGGATATACACAATCATCTGGCTGGTTGTGATGATACCGCTGCTGTTCCCGTTCAAAATCAAGCCGATGGCGATGCCACCGGTCACACGGCTGTTCAACTACATTGACACGATGCCCGAGGATAAAGCCCTGGTTATCTCGGTCGATTATACCCCTGACATCCAGCCCGAACTCCATCCGATGTGCATCGCACTCCTGCACCATGCCTTCGCTACTAAAAGAAAAGTAGGTCTCCTCACCCTTCAGGTCATGGGCTTAGGACTGGGTGAAGCTGCCATCCGCCAGGTAACCGAAGAGTTCAACGCCCATGCCACGACCCATGAGGATTCCATCATAAACGGCGAAGATTATGTCTACTGGGGCTGGACAACACCGATAATCACGATACTCCTCGGCATGGGAGAACGCATCACCAATGTTTATCCGGTTGACTACTACGGACATCGGACCGAATCCCTGCCGATAATGAAACATCTGAAGAACTACGATGACATCGGCATCGTGGTTTCAATCGCGGGTTCTTCGATACCGATTTCCTGGGTGAACTTCGCCAATACCCAGTTCGGTGTGCCTATCGGCTGCGGTGCCACCGCGGTTTCGGCCGCCGACTATTATCCTTATCTCAATTCCGGCCAGTTCACCGGGATGATGGCCGGGATGAAAGGAGCGGCCGAATACGAACAACTGGTTGCCGATAAGTTCGACGAACTCGGAATCAAATGGGAACTCCGAAGAAAAGGCACTGAAGCGATGTCATCACAGACCGCGGCCCATATCGCAATCATGATATTCATCATCATTGGCAACATTGCCTACTTCGTAATCCGCAGGAGGAAAAAATGAGCGCTGACCCCTGGACTTGGATTGCCGCTATTCTAACCCTGGCTATTTTCTCATTTCTCTACAAAGAGAATCCTTTCTACCGGTTTGCCGAGCATCTTTTTGTTGGGGTCGCGAACGGCTATGCAATTACTTTCTACTGGCATCGGGTTCTGGTTCCCAGTCTTATTAACCCGGTCAGCCACGGACAAAAGCTCTGGCTCATCGCCATCGCCATAATCGGCGCACTCTATTTTACCCGGTTCATCCCCAAAGTTTCCTGGCTTGTGCGGATACCGATTGCCGTAGTTCTGGGTTACTTCTCTGGTGCTTACATACCGCGCGCGATTGACGCCCAGATACTCCAGCAGCTCCGGGCCACGATTGTCACCCGTTCGATGTTTGCCAACTGGCAGTCCGGGCTCTGGGCGGTTATCATCGCGCTGGGCGTCATTGCGACCATCACCTATTTCTTCTTTTCAGCCAAAAGAAAAGGGATACTCAAGCCGGTAAGCCGCATCGGCATCATTTTCATAATGGTCGGATTCGGTGCTTCATTCGGATACACGGTCATGGCGCGTATATCTTTACTTATCGGCCGGCTCCAGTTCCTCCTGGGCGACTGGCTCGGACTGATACACTAGCGGTCAGGTTTCTGTTTTCCTGATACAGTCCTCATATCTGCTAGCGGACTATAAGCTTGCGGGTCAGGACATGGGACCCGGACTTGAATCTGACAAAATAGGTTCCGCAAGGAAGAGGTTTGCCACAAGAGCTGGAAGCGTTCCAGACAAAGGTGCTTACCCCAGGCATGACAGATGTCGAGAAAACCCGGCGACCCTGGCTTGTGTAGACACCGATTTCGGCCGGGAACTTTGAACAAATTGAGAAGCAGAACTTGCGGGAGGAAATACTCGGGCGCACAACGAATTGTGGCGAATACTTAAGAAGTTGCGGGAACTGTTCAATTCCAACGCTCCTTTGGGCAACGACATAATGCTCAAAATAGAAGGTATCTAGGCGTGTGTATGCAAGGAACGGAGCATTTTGCCGGTTGAATGCGAGTGAGATATTACTCCACGAGGGGTGATAAGGGTTTTCTTCCACATACTCACGATGCCATACACCTGGTGGGTCCTGATAGATATAAAGAGGAAGCCAGATTTCAGACTCAATCGCACCAACAGCGGCTAACCATCGGAAGTCGAGTTTGAGCTCGCACCAGCCAAAGTATCCGATCTGACCAATAATCTGCCGGTGCCAGGTGGTGTCCTCCTGGGTTGCATAGAAAAGGAAGGACTCATTCTGATAGGCAATATGAGCCCGGTCCGCGGTATCAAGTTGGGCAGAGGGGCAACCACCGGCAAGAAATGTGTCCACACAACTTGTGTGCCAGCCGGTTGTATCCGGCCACATCCATAGCAATGAGTCAATCTGGCTGCCGCCCGGGCCAACTGAAA
The DNA here is from genome assembly GCA_002366635.1 of Caldifarciminota bacterium UBA3079. GTDB lineage: Bacteria > Hydrothermota > Tepidihabitantia > Tepidihabitantales > Tepidihabitantaceae > UBA3079. The sequence goes on from DFBN01000046.1 coordinate 6,786, forward strand.
GAAAGGCGATGCGGGGTTTGCCTTCTGAAGAGATAACTATCGAGGGCGAACCCGCATGCCTGAAACCGCAGCTCCAGAGAACTTGAATCTGCCAGGAGTCAGCAACTTGAGTCGCATAGCGAAGCTGGACCTGGCGACCCTGGCCTGTGACGCTATCGAAGAAGGTATAGGCCATGTGTGGAGTTCCTAATGAAGAAAGGCCCAGGTCCAGCCCGACGTAGTAATGCCACAGGGTGAAGCTGTCAACAACCTGGGTATGCCAGGTGGAATCTGTTCTTGCTGCATAGCAGATTCTCCAAAAGCTATCAGCACTTGTGAAGTACTTTCTCGCATAGGCGATATACTTTCTCGCATAGGCGATATGGGGTCTGTCTAGAGAGTCCAGACACAAAGCTGGGTGGTCACACCAGTACTGGTCCACGGACGAATCAACCGTCTCAATATGCCAGTCATTCATCCCACGGCGTTCAGCATAGCGAAGAGCCCAGAGATAGCTATTGGGACCGAGGCATTTGCGCCAGCTATAGGCGACCCGAGGAAGACCGGAACTGTCCACTGCAATGGAAACGTGGAACACCGGAGCATCGGTGCTGTCAAAAACCTCCTTGAGCCACTCCTGAGAATAACCCAGACTCAAGAAAGCCAGCAGGACCACGAGCGGACGCATAGCTTACCTCCCGATGACGAGCTTCCGGGTGTGGTTTTCCCCGTTGGCTCTTAACACAACCCAGTAACTCCCAGCAGCCACCTTCTTTTCGGCGTTCCAGACCAGACGATGCCAGCCTTGAGCAAGTTCTCCGTCAAACAGTTCGGCGACCTTCTTACCAGCAGCGTCAAACACTAGAACCGAAACCCTGCCTGATTTGGGAATCCCGCAAATGAATGCCACCGCGCCATGTGCAGGGTTGGACGAGTTGCACTCTAGAGTCAGCGGAATTTCCACAACTTCTCCCTGTCCCCCTGGACCTTGACCGGTTGGCACAACTTCGCATTCGGTTTGAGAGGGCAGATACTGGGCATAGGATTCAGATGCTTCTCGGGAATGAACACAGGTCACTTTTATGATACCAGGCGATTCTGCCAAGACCTCAAACACCACCTTGCCGTTTCCATCGGTCCAGCCAATCTGGTAGACTGAACTTCCGGGCAGGTTGCGTGTTTCAAGTTCGAGAACGCTCAATGAATCCGGCTTCATATCTCGCGGGATGATGTACCGTAGGTACTTGACCGGAAGTTCAGGATGGCCTGGATTTTGATGGACCGGGGAACTTTGAGGCTTGATTCTGATGAAACCGTTCTCACGCTCGAAAGTGAACTCGCTGCTGCGAAGGGTTACCTCAAAAGGCCCTAATGCCAGTGAGGCCGAAACCGCCACAGCCAGGATGCCTATAAGCATCCTGACCTTTGATTGTAACTCCACATAACTTCCTTTAGGAAGACTGATCTTCCTTGCGTCAAAACTTAGCAAACCTAGACTAGAATGTCAATACTGGTGTGGTTGCAAGCAGAATATGGCTGCACCCAAGACGAGAATCAAACCTAGGCCTGCCAAGACAAACGGAACGATCGCCAGTTGCTGCATGGTGATGTTCGACAAGTCCGGCATCTGGAACTGTGCCAGTCCGGACAGGTCAATCCCAAGCCGGTCCAGCACACCCAGCAAGCCGGTCGCAAGCTGAACCCGGAACAGATACATTAGCCCACCGAGTATCGGAACCAGCACAAGCGACAGCCAGGGGCTGAGCACCAGTCTCGACTGCCTGGGCAGGGCAGACATCACCCGGTGACTGAACTCAGCAGAAGGCTCGAGCACCGACTGGCTGTCCAGACTTGAAACGATGGCCGACATCAAAGCCAGTTCTTTCCGGCACCCTTCGCATTCCAGCAGATGCTCATCAACCAGGCGCCGCTTTCCCGGGCTCAGCTCCCTGGTCACATAGTCCTGAAACAGACCCCTGACCTTATCACAACTCATTTCCACATCACCTCTTTCAA
>DFBN01000080.1 GCA_002366635.1 Caldifarciminota bacterium UBA3079
AAGTTGAGAAGGCAGTTGCGCCCCTGGCTTTTGGAAGGCTTGACATTTGGGGAGAGCGTGGATAATGGACGATATGCGAAAATGGGCCGTTGGGCTTGTTTTGTTATTTCTGGCCTGTCTGGGACCAAGAGTGCAGACTTCAAGCCGGACTGTTGTGGCTCAGCAGCCGCCCGATTTCCCGTTTGGGAAAATAAACCCGCCCCCGAATGTGCCTAACGCACGGTATTTGGGTAAGTTCAAGGTTACTTTTTACTGGGTGGTCGAGGAGAAGGATTATCCAAAAGGCCGAGCAGTGGCGCTTTATGATAAGAAAGGCAAGCTGGTCGGGAGGTTTCCAAGGTCTTTTGTCAGGGATTTCAAGCGGGAAGCTGCGGCCCAACTCAGAGATGGCCGGCGCATCAGTTATATGAAGAATGCCAACCGGGTTATGGTTGACAGCCAGTTTTGCGGTTATGGGGGGCACAAGCTGAGCGAACTGAAGTCAATCGCGGTGGACCCAAGGGTAATTCCAATTGGTTCGATGGTTTATATTCCGCAGGCAGAGAAGGTTACCCTTCGTGGCCACACCCTGAATGGTATTTTCCATGCCCATGATATCGGCAGTGCGGTTAAGGGTAAGCATATCGATATTTTTGTGGGCTCAAAACAGAATATTGAGGCGTTCAAGTCAGCGGGGATACAAAGCCTGGGTAGCGTTGATGTTTATATCCTTGAATAGCATTTTCTTACCGCTGGTTGGATAAACAACCGCCATTCTCTTCCATTCCTGGTAAAGTTCTGACAGTGTGATAACGCGGATATTTGTATGGTGCATCCAGTCCATCAACTCGGTGAAATCGGCCAGATTCCACTGGGTGAACACTGTGGGCTCAGGAACTATCTGGTGGAGCAGCAGGATGGTTATGTCGCGCTTTGCAATACGCTGCTTGAGAACGGCCAGTTTTGTTTCTCTGCGGAGTTCGATTGTAGGCAGGCGGTATGGTTTGACCGACAGGTCCGGATTTCCCGGTCGGACCGCCCGGCCCAGTTTATAACCGGCACTTTTGACCATCTGGCGGATTTCGGCATTCATATCACCGTAGGGATAAATGAAGGTGATGACTCTGATGTTGAACAGGGATTCGAGAATGGATTTGGAGCGGGAAATTTCGCGCCAGGCTTCAGTACTGTCAATCCGGGTAAGAAATGGATGGGATAGGCTGTGGCTGGCGATTTCGATATTGCAGGAGTCAATGAGTTCCTGGATTTCCGCCCGGTTCATGAATTCGGCTCGTGGTTTGTTCGGTGGTTCGCCTTTGCGGATATAATTACAGATGACGCCGAGCGTGATAGGCATATTGTATCGCTTGAGGAGCGGATAGATATTGGTATAGACCGAACGGTAACCGTCATCTACAGACAGAATAACAGTCCGTCTGGAGAGGTCGGGTATAAAATTGCGTGTGGAAGCCGATTGTTGGCAGTCTCGGCTGGGCGCCGGTTCTGCCCGGACAGAGGCGAACAGAACAAACAGGAATAGATTGCACAGCACCCGGTATCATAACCATCTAAGAGGTAGTTTTCCAGTAATCCATTTGACAAAATGGTAAGGTTTGGCAAACTTCTCCAGTATGAGAATCGCATTGGCCCAACTCAATCCGGTCGTAGGTGATATTTCCGGGAATCTGGCCCGGGTTGAGCAGACACTGGAACAAGTCAGAAAGGAAAGTCCAGACCTCGTGGTCCTTCCAGAGCTTTTTCTTGTCGGCTATCCGCCAAGGGATTTACTGGAACATAAATGGTTTATTGACCGGGCTGAAAAGGCATTGAATGAAGTTAAGGCCATTTCCTGCAAATACCCGGAAACCGGGATTCTCCTCGGCACAGTATTAAGGACCGGGAATAAGATAGGTAAAGGGCTTTATAATGCAGCAATGCTTATTCAGAACGGCCAAGAGGTTTTGCGCCAGCCAAAGACACTTTTGCCGACTTATGATGTGTTTGACGAAATGCGCTATTTTGACCCGGCACCAGAGCTGAAGATATTGGAATTCAAGGGTGAGAAAATTGGCGTCGGTGTATGCGAGGATGCGTGGAACGGGCCTGAGATGGCAGGTCACGGCCTCTATGATACCGACCCGATTGCAGTCATGGTCCGGGCCGGTGCTAGCCTGATTATAAATGTTTCTGCTTCGCCTTTTTCAGCCGGGAAAGAAAAGCTGCGTTACCGGTTGATTCGTGGTCATGCCCGGCGTCACCGATTGCCGTTTGTGTTCGTAAATCAGGTCGGTGCAAATGATGAGCTGGTATTCGATGGCCGGAGTATGGTGCTGTCTCCTAGTGGTGACCCAGTGCTGGTGATGGACTCTTTTTGCGAGCAGGTTTCAGTTGTTGATACAAAGGCCAGTGGTAAGCCGGATGGTTATTATCCTCAGGCGCAACTGGAAACAGTTTATCAGGCACTGGTTCTGGGTGTAAGAGATTATGTCAGGAAGTGCGGGTTCAAGAAGGTGGTGCTGGGACTCTCAGGCGGGATTGATTCTGCAGTAGCCTGCTGCATTGCCGTGGCAGCGCTTGGCAAAGGGAATGTTCTGGGGGTGACAATGCCTTCAGAGTATTCTTCAAAAGGCAGTGTTGATGATTCCTGGCAACTGGCACAGAATCTTGGCATCCGGTTTGAGCGTCTCCCGATTTCCAGCATCTATCAGGCATATCTGGGGACATTAAAGAAGCAGTTTACCGGTAGGGAAATGGATGTAACCGAAGAGAATATTCAGGCGAGGGTCAGGGGGAATATCCTGATGGCAATATCAAACAAGTTCGGTTATCTGGTGCTTTCGGCAGGTAACAAAAGCGAACTGGCAGTTGGTTATTGCACGCTTTATGGTGATATGAGCGGTGGATTGAGTGTCCTGGCGGATGTTCCAAAAACAATGGTGTATAATCTTGCCCGGTATATCAATCGGGAAAGGGAACTGATTCCTCAAGCGATTATTGAGAAACCGCCTTCGGCCGAGCTCAAACCGGACCAGAAGGACCAGGATACCCTGCCGCCTTATGACATACTGGACAAGATTCTGGCCTGTTATGTGGAAGAGGGTCAATCTTCAGATAAAATTGTCAGGGCAGGTTTTGACCGGGAAACCGTCAACTGGGTCATTCGCGCGGTCAACCGCAATGAGTATAAAAGGCGTCAGGCCGCACCAGGACTCAAGGTTACAAGTAAGGCTTTCGGCATGGGACGCAGGCTGCCGATTGCAGCCCGGTACAGGACTGATTAGCGTTTAAGCAGCTTATATAGTTTTTCGATTGCCGGCAGGTCAGGCCTTAGACGGTGTGCTTGTCTGGCAAGTTCGCAAGCGGACTGGGTATCGCCTTGGGCTGCATAAAGGATGGACTGGTTGTAAAGGGCCGGGACAAAGCATGAGTCCAGCTTGAGTGCTTGCAAGTAGTAATTCTGGGCATGAGCAGAATCGCCCAAGCGGACAAGAATGGTGCCGAGCCGATTGGGAAATACCGGCAGGTCAGGGTTCAGAATTATCACCTTTTTCATATGCCGGGCTGCACTATCAAGCAAGCCCTTTTCTTCGAATCGGTCGATGAGTGCGAGCTCGGCTGGAACAAAGCAAGAATCCGCACCAAGCGCCTTATAGAGCTCAGAGTCGGCTTCAGCATCTCTTCCTGCCTTGGCCAGGGCGATTGAACGGTTGAAAAGATAGGTTGCGGAATTGGGCTCTTCCTCGACCGCCTGGTTGAGATAAACCAGGGCGCTTTCTGGTTCACCCGCGGCAATGAATGCCAGGCCGAGGTTGCCCAGGACCTGAGCAGAATGGGGTCTGAGTTCATTGGCTTTCTGCAGGTGGTGCAGGGCCTGGCGATAGTCACCCTGCGTCCCATAGAGCACGCCGATATTGATGTGGGGCCGGACATAGTCATGGTTAAGCCTGATTGCCTTTTTATAAAGTCTGATTGCCGAGTCAGGATAGGTAAACCGGACGGTATTGGCAAGATTGGCATATGCGCTGGGTGCTGTCGGTGCCTCATGAATCATGGTTGCAAATAAGGTCGGTTCATTGCGCCATATGGGCAGGCGGGTTATTGTATCGGTTCCAAGTACAAGAATAAGTCCGCATACGGTTATACTGATGAACTTCCGGCCGGCAGCACGGCCGCGGAAAATGCGAGACAGAAACGTGATGACAATGATGACCAGACCGGTAGAAGGAAGATAAAGTAACCTTTCCGCAGCCTGGGGTCCGATTGCGATAATGGTCACGGGCAACAGGAACAGTATTGTCCAGGCGTATCCGAAGAGTAACACGCGGAACCGGCGCCGGATTGCAAGAAGTAGTGGTGTAACGATGAAGAGCAGCGCTAGAATGGCATTTGGAGTGAGGTTTGCAAAGCTGGGGTCAACAGGGAATTTAACCTGGTGGGCAAAAGGCCAGAAGAACATTTTGATATAGAGACCGAATGTGTTTGCCGCCTCAATGAAATGATTGAACGGCAAGTTTGGGCCTGGCAGGGTTCCGACAACATTGTTGCGCAGCATAAGATAGCCGGCCACTATTAACAGGGTCGAAGTAATCAGCAGCCAGTGATGCCGATTGTATCGTGACTGGGTAAGCAGGGGTGCAAATGCCACGAGCAGTGGAAAGAGAATTGCGGTTTCCTTGCTCAACAGGGCAAGGGCAAAGCCAATCAGGACCACGGGCCACCACCAGTAGTTGCGTTTGCGCAGGGAGCGAACCAGGGCAAAGCTGGCGATACAAAGAAATAGTGTTAATAAGAGGTCGGTGCGGCCGGAGACAAAGGCAACGGATTCAACATGGGAAGAATGCATGGCAAAGAGCAAACCTCCAAGCCCGGCCCAGATTCCGGAATGGAACAGTTCCCAGATTATCAGGGCGACGACAACAGCAACCAGTGCGCCCAGGATTGTGTTGATAAGATGGAAATAGCCAGGATTGAGTTTGGCGAGTTTGAGGTCGAGCCAGAAAGTGAAGGTTGTTAAAGGCCGGTAAAACGATTGAGCAACACCGCCGACCGGGTCAGGTGCACCGGCCCAGAAATTCCTGGTGAACAGGTCCCACGGCTTCGATTGGGCAAGGAGCTGGTTATTACTGATAAGCGATGTGTCATCCCAGACAAAATCATAATTGACAGTTGGGATATAGACGAGGACTGAAGCAAGTGCCACTATGCCCAAAACGAGCGCAATCCCGGAACGGGTATGCAACCTTTGGGCTAATGTTGCGTGAGCCACTCAGGAAGTTTCGCAAGGAGTTCCCTGATGTCAAGAATAGGCGCGTTCTGGTTTGACTGTTGCATAAGTCTTGGTATGTTTATTACGATAATATGTCCATAAGGAGGAAAAAAATGGCTGACAAAATAGCAAAGGTTTTGCATAGGGCAGTGCTTTTCGGGGTCGGCGCAACTTATGCAACTGCCGAAGGGATAAAAGCATTCGCCAATAATATGGTCAAGAAAGGCGAGTTAAGCCGGCCCGAAGCCGAGAAATTCGCAGAGGATTTGACGAAACGAACCAAGCAGGTCCGGTCTGAAATGCAGCGGGTTGTGAAAAAGGCTGTTTCCGGTGCATTGCAGAAAAGCGACATCGCTTCTCGGGAAGAGTTGAAGCGGCTGGAGAAACGGATTCGGCAATTAGAGAAAAAGCTTGCCAAGACAAGAACCCCACGCACATAGGGCCCTAAGAATAGCGGTAGGTCGGTAATGAATCTTTTTGGCTGGGGCAGGCGACAGCGCGAGGCAACACGGCTGGCCTTTATTTTTCGGGTGCTGGCGAAGTATGGATTTGCCGAGCTCGGTGTCAGGCTCGGGCTCGAGTCTATGTCCGGGATAAGGGAACGACTGCTGAGAAGGAGGAAACCGCACCGGGAAGTAGCCGCACTCAGCCGGGCCGAGAGACTGACAAGGGCGCTAATCGAGCTGGGGCCGACTTATGTCAAATTGGGACAACTGCTTTCGACAAGGCCAGATGTGATGCCGCCAGACTATCTTACTGCATTGTCCAGGCTTCAGGATAGGGTGCCGGGTGTGCCTTTGGAAGAAGCGACTGAGGTATTCCGCGAGGAGCTGGGAAGCTCACCTTATGATGTTCTTAAGGAATTCGACCCGACACCACTGGCAGCCGCTTCCCTTGCCCAGGTGCATCGGGCCAGATTGAAAAGCGGTGAGTTGGTGGCGGTTAAGATTCAGAGACCCGGTGTTAGCGATGTCGTTGAAGGTGACCTGAGTATTATGGAGACGATGGCCCGTTTCGCTGAACGACGGCTCCCCGAGTTTGCGGTTTATGACCCGGTTGGTTTGGTGCATGAGTTCGGCCGGACTATCCGTGAAGAGTTGGATTACATCCACGAAGCACAGAACTGCGACATCTGCCGTAAGAATTTCAAAGAGGATGAAGATGTGTGCATACCCAGGGTTTTCTGGGATTATACTAGGCGTCGCGTGCTGACAATGGAATATATCGATGGTATCAAGATTGCCGATATTCCCGTTTTGGAAAAGGCCGGGGTCAACCGCCAGGATATTGCAGATAAAGGGTGCAAGGCTTACCTCAAGATGGTTTTCGAACACGGCTTTTTCCAGACCGACCCTCATCCGGGCAACCAGGTTGTGCTTGAAGACCAGAGGTTGGGTATTCTTGATTACGGGATGTTCAGCCATATTGACGAAAATACGAGGGAAGAGTTGACTGACCTGCTTCTGGCTGTTTACCATCGGCGTGTGGATGATATTGTCCGGTTCTTAATGGATATGGGCCGTGTCAGAGGACAGGTCGACCAAGCCCGTATTCGTGCCGATGTCCAGGATTTGCTCGACCGTTACTATGGTGTGGAATTAAAGCAGATTGCTTTCGGCCAGGTGGCAAAAGACCTGCTTTTGGTTATGCGTAAGAACGAGCTGAGGATTCAGGTCGGACTGGCGAATCTCTTGCGCGGGTTGGCGACGGTCGAAGGAACAGGACTTCTGCTTTACCCGGAATTCAATTTTATTGAAGCGATGCGGCCTTTTCTGGAAAGGATGGTCTGGCGCAGATTCGGGCCGGCAGCATGGCTGCGCAATCTGCGTCGTTCACGGATGGATATCGAGGCGTTGATTCGTCACCTGCCGTCAGATGTCAGGACAATTGTCGATTTCTTGAAGCAGGGGCAGTTGAAGCTTGCCCTTGATAAACGGGAATTGCGGGATGTGACGCGAGGGCTTGAGCGTTCTACTAATCAGTTATCCGCGGCGATTGTGCTGGCTGCGATAATCGTGGGTGCATCCCTGCTTGTGGTTGCAGCTCCAACCGGGCTTAAAACTGTGGTTCCGATTGTCGGCATCGTCGGATTTGTGATTGCGGGTATATTAGGACTATGGCTGCTCGTGACGATATTGCGCGGGGGAAAGCCTTAGCGTTGTCTTAAATGGCTAGGTGGCGGCTATCTTGTTGAACAGGGGGAAGATAAGTTCCTCTTCCCTTTTCAGGCGAATCTTGAGGATTGTCAGCAGGGCGCCGTGGTCAGTGGCAAACTCTATGAGTTTGGGTTTACCCCGCTCGTATTTCTTGAAGAAATTCTCGGCCAAGTCAGTAACAATCTTCAGGTCATCGTCCAGGCGTTGAATCTGGGCACAGAGCGTCTTATCCTGTTCGGCAGCTTTTTCGAGCGCCGGGTAAAGTCTGGCTCTCTCTGAGCTTATGTAGTTCCGAAACAGTTCCCGCACGCGGTTGAGTCTTTCCTGACCTTCATCTGTACGGAATTGACGCGGACGAATCCCGGCTAGGGCACGTTGTAATTCGGTATGTTCGGTTCGCAATGCCTTTAGTAGCTCGTGCAGATTTTCTCCTTCCCAACTTTGCTGAAACATTATTATACAATATTCCTGATAGATTTCAATAGATTTTTGGAGGAATCCTAGCGGGGAAGTGAATTCCAGAAAACTATGTCTTTGATGTGGTGGCGGCGGTGTTCTTTGGGTTGGAAGTTCGGTTTCGGATACCCGACTGCGAACAGGGCGATGGTTCGGTAAGCTTTTCTTTTGAGGCCCAGGTGCTTGAGCAGTCCGCGGCCATTGAACCAGCCAATCCAGCAGGTGCCGAGTCCTTGTTCAGTGGCGGCCAGGATGAAATGCTCGCCGGCAATGCCGGCATCAATAATCTGGAAAGGTGTTCCCTGGATACCGCCGCCAAGTTTGTTGATAATAAGGCTTTCTTTCACAAGTAAGGCTACAAGAACCGGTGCTTTGGAGAAATGGCGTGATGCTGAATAAATGCCGGTAAATACCGCTCGGGCCAAGGCCATTTTCTTTTCAGGATCGTCAAATACGATGAAACGCCAGGGCTGGCCGTTCTCAGCCGACGGCGCGAGCCGGGCTGCTTCAAGGCACAGTTCCAGTTTTTCCTTTTCCACCGGCCGGTCGCTGAATCTCCGCACCGAGCAGCGCTTTCGGCAGAGGTTTAGGAACTCGGATTCAACAGACATTTCTCAGGATTTTGGGCAGGATTTGTCCGGCTTGGGCTTCCAGGTGGATATCCACAAGGTTGCTGAGACCGGTGGGTTTTGGGTTGATGTCAACTATCATTGCGCCCTGTTCATGGGCATGAAACGCCCATTCGACGATGTATCCGAATGACGCTTCGGTGCCGATGATAAAGCAGATGTCAATATTGTCGGTCAAAAGATAATGGTTGATTTTCTCAATGGGCTGCCAAGGAAGCTGTTCCCCGAACCAGACAACATCCGGCCGCATAATATTGCCGCAAGGACAAAGAGGCAGATGTGTCTTGGGAACTTCACGGTTTTCTTCGATGGTGCCGTCCCGTTCGCAGCGCAAGCGCCAGATTGAACCGTGGATATGGATGACTTCTTTTGAGCCGGCACGCTCGTGCAGGTCATCGACATTCTGGGTGATAATGAATACCCTTTTGCCGATTTTCTCAAGCCGGGCCAGTGCTTTGTGACCCGGGTTGGGTTCTGCTTCAGCGATTTCCTGACGCCTTTTGTCGTACCATTTCCAGACTTTTTCCGGGTCTTTTCTGAAGGCTTCTGGTGTGGCGTATTCGGCCGGGTTGAATTTCTTCCAAAGGCCGTTACCGGTGCGGAAAGTCGGGATGCCTGATTCAGCCGAAATCCCGGCCCCGGTTATGACCATAATATTTGAGGCTTTTGCGAGTTTTTCCCGAACCTGGTTTATATCTTGCTTCACCTGCCTTGCCGGAACAGGAGTATCTTTCCTTTCACGAGCTCGGCGACCGATTCACGGCCCGGACTCAGGTATTTGCGCGGGTCAAACTGACCAGGATTTTCATTCAGAACTGTCCTGACTCCAGCCGTGAATGCCAATCTCAGGTCAGTATCAACATTCACTTTGTTGATGCCGTGTTTTATCGCCTGGATGAGTTGCTCTTCTGGCACCCCTTGCGCGCCCGGTATTTTTACGCCGGATTTCTGGCAGCGGTCAAGCAATTCTCTGGGAACGGTTGAAGCGCCGTGCAGGACCAGTGGTAAACCATTAGTTAGCGCCTTGACCTGGTGCAATCGGTCAAAATCAAGCCTGGGCTTCCCTTTGAACTTGAACGCACCGTGGGATGTGCCGATTGCCGGTGCGAGTGAATCTACACCAGTGGCTTTAACAAAACGCCGGGCCTGTTCCGGGTCAACCAGAAATGAGTCCCTTTCAGCAACAGAGATATTGTCTTCAATCCCTTTGAGCCGGCCGAGTTCGGCTTCAACCGATACCCCTTTTTTGTGGGCGATTTCTACTACCGTTTTGGTCTTGGCGGTGTTTTCTTCAAATGCCAGGTTGGATGCATCAATCATCACCGATGTGTACCCGGCATCAATGCAGCGCCTTATTACATCCAGGTTGCGGCCGTGGTCAAGATGAAGACAAATAGGGGTTTTTGTGCTTCGGGCTGCAGTTTGTGCCATTGCGACAATATAGTCGAGTCCGGCGTATTTTATTGCGCCTTCGGTCGTGGCGATAAATACCGGGGTTTCGGTATGGTCCGCAGCAGTGACGATTGCCTGAAGGAACTCCAGATTATTGAAATTGAAGGCGCCGACCGCATAACCCTGGCGGTTTGCTTCGGCCAGTATCTCTTTGCCCGGGACCAGGCTCATGCGTTGACAGTCTCGGTTTCCACCTGGGGAAGCAGTTGGTCGATGTCTTGACACCGGCACAGACCGGTCCCAGGGTTCAGAGTCGCGGCCGTGCCAGAAGCCACGGCCCGGCGCAGACAATCGGACAGGCTCTCTTTTGAAACCAGACCTTTGATGAACCCGGCAACAGCACAATCACCGGCACCGATTGTGCTTTTCACTTCCACTTCGGGTGGCTTTGCGTGCAATGCCCGGTCTGATTCGACCATGACGATTCCACCTGGTCCGAGCGATACAAGAATTACCGACACGCGGTCCTGAAGGGTCTGGCAATAGCGGACGATAGCCGGGATGTCTTGCAGTTCTGTGCCGGCTAGTTCATTGAGCTCACGACGATTGGGTTTGATTATTGTCGGATGCGCCCTGATGCCGTAACTGAGCGCTTCTCCTGACGTGTCAAGCAAGGTTCTGACTCCCTTATTGTTGCCGATGCGGACCATCCGTTCGTATACGGTCGGGGTCAGGCCGCGCGGAAGCGAGCCGGAAATGACGAGGAAATCGATGCCGGACAGACGTTCCAGTTTCTCGACAAAGTCCATCAGTTCTACTGGCTGGATTTCAGGACCCTGGGCGAGGAGTACGGTTTCGTGCTCAGTGGACTCATCCTGGATGATGATATTGGTCCTGATTTCGCCTGACATGCGGGTGAAGTCACAGGCGATGCCTTCATTCAGCAACCGGCCTTCGAATTCTTTGCCGTCAAACCCGCCGATGAATCCCAGAGCGATGCTGGGAACGCCCATTGCCAGAAGTGCACGTGCCACATCGATTCCTTTGCCACCGGCATAGCGTGCTTCTTTATGTATGCGGTTTGGTTGTTCTGTTTTCAGCCCTTCAACATAAAGGGTCCGGTCTAGGGCAGGGTTCAGGGTGACAGTGTAAATCATCTTGTTGGTAACAGATATATTCTAATAACCGGATGCCGGGTGTCAACGCATTCGTAAAGAGGTAAATCAGTATCCAATTTTCTTGAGAGGCAATCCTGCTAAGATGGGGACAATTTTAAGTTATCACTTTCTATAGACTTAAGCCAGAATAGCTGCCTGTGACTCAACCGATGACCCCAGCCCGGGGCGCGCCCCCATTCTGCTGGGGGTCTTGCTGGCTGATTTGGAAGGTTAAGGTATGGTGAAAGAAACGGGTTAGCGTTCTGAGTTGCAGATTTGGCTTGACAGAAGGGTTCAGGATGCTATAGTTAGGTGTGTCTAACAATTTGGCTGGTGCTCTGGGATTGAGCCAGAGCGCCGAGGATTATCTTGAGGCGGTATTGGTGCTTGGCCAGAGCGGTCGTATGGTCAGGGTTACCGATTTGGCTGAGCGGCTTACAGTAAGCAAACCTTCGGTCGTGGCCGCGCTGGCAAGTCTTGAGGAAAAGAGTTTGGTAAGGCATGAGCATTATGGCGGGGTAGAACTGACTGCGGCCGGGAAGTCGGTCGCCGAAGAAGTATACCGCCGGCACCGGCTATTGCATGAATTTCTGCGCGATGTGCTCGGGGTTCCTGATAAGATTGCAGCTCAGGATGCGTGCCGGATGGAGCATGTGCTGAGCCCGGAAACTGTAAACCAGTTGGTGCGGCTGGTTGGGTTTTTTCGGACCCATAATGCCGATGATGCGATTTTATTGCACGAATTGCAGAAATGTCTGGAAAAGGGGCAATGTTCAAATGTGAAGGTTAAAACCGAGACCGGTAATGGCAAAGCCAATCACGGAGGCAGAATGAAGAAATTGAGTGATTTGAAAGTCGGAGTCAGGGCGATTGTCAAAGGGCTGAAAGGGGACCACACAATTCGACGCAGGCTGATGGATATGGGCTTGGTGCCTGGGGTTGAGGTCAAAGTGAGTAAGGTTGCGCCTTTGGGTGACCCGATAGACATCGAAGTAAAAGGGTATCATCTTTCTTTGCGCAAGGATGAGGCCCAGGTGGTTCTGGTAGAGGAGATAGAATGATACCTTTATCAATGATGAGCTCGGGCGAGCAAGGCCGGGTCGTTCAGATTCGGGGTGGTCGGGGTATGAGAAACCGGCTTGCGGATGTCGGCATCAGGGAAGGGAGTGAAATCGCGGTGGTGACCGGCCAGAGACGCGGGCCGGTAATGGTTTTGCACGACAACACCAAAGTGGGAATCGGGTTCGGCATGGCACATCGGATTATGATAGAACCGACAAAGAGGCAATGAGATGGTAGGCAAGCCGATCAAAATAGCCCTGGCAGGAAACCCGAATTCTGGCAAGACTACTGTTTTCAATGCGCTGACCGGCTCGAGGCAGTATGTTGGCAACTGGCCTGGTGTTACAGTAGAAAAGAAAGAGGGGAAGTTCAGGTTCGAAAACCATGAAGTGACTGTGGTGGATTTGCCCGGTACATATTCTTTGAGCGCTTATTCGCTGGACGAAAAAGTGGCCCGGGATTTCCTCGTGAACGAGAAGCCGGATGCGGTTGTCGTTGTGGTTGATGCTTCGAATCTGGAACGGAACCTTTATCTGGTGGCCCAGTTATTGGAACTCGGGGCCAAAGTGATTGTTGACCTGAACATGATGGATGTGGCAAAAAGCCGCGGCATCATGATTGACACCCAAAAGCTGGAGCAGATACTGGGCGTCAAGGTAGTTGGAACAGTAGCTTCGCGAGGTACTGGTTTGGACCGATTGCGCAGGATGATTCATGACATCCGTAAGGACGAACCGCCACCCGGATTTAGGATTCTTTATGGTCGGGACTTTGAAGCCGCGCTTGATGGTTTGTCCGGATTGATTGAGGAACACGGGTTGACCCGTAGCGTTTCTGCACGCTGGCGGGCATTGAAGCTGCTTGAAGGTGATGCGACCGAACTGAAACTTCTGGAGACTAATCCGGATGCAGAGGCTGTCCGCGTTGAACTGAACCAGATTCGGACCAAGTTGGAGCATAAGTATGGCTATGATGTCGAAACCGCAATCGTTGAGCGCAGATATGGTTATTTGAACGGTGTGGTCAAGGAATGCACGCATCGCAAGCCCGGGGTTGCTGGTCGGCTGACAATGTCGGACAAGATTGATAAAGTGGTGACCAACCGGTGGGTCGGAATTCCGATATTTTTGCTTTTGATGTGGGGCACATTCCAACTGGTATTCAAGCTCGGCGACCCATTGGTTGGTTATATTGAG
>DFBN01000118.1:0-5250 GCA_002366635.1 Caldifarciminota bacterium UBA3079
GGACTTCGGTCTTGACCCTTTCCAACCGGATTGGGCCGGGTTTATATCGAAAGGCGACCCCGTTAAAATCAGACCTGGTTACAATAACATCGGCCGCAACCAGCATAGGGAACAAAAACACTGCACTGACGAGGAGCTTTCTTAACATCAAAACTAGTCTAAAATATTGCCGGTTGCAAGTCAAGCCGCCAAGCTAGCGTACTAAAACAGCCTCAAATCCTGTCGGCATCGCTGGTTGATTTGCCAACGCCGCCAGAACCCGCATAATTTCTTTGTTTTCCAAGCTGCTGAATTCGACCCCTGACTCAACCGTTGTTCTGGAATAGTCCAGGATATCCCCGTTTACGACAAGCACCAGCAGTCTGTTCATATCAGGCCTGGATAACATGGATGTATCCTCAAACGCAAACAACAACCCGGGTTCTGGTAGAAATTCCTGTCTGAGCCTGGCTTCAAAATCACCGTTCTTTCCTATTTTCTGTTTCAGAATTACCCGGAATGATACGTCTCCGCCTACTGCAATTCCCGAATCACCTTGCAAAGCGGAAGAACTATCCAATTGTTCAGCGCACCAAATCTCTACCTTTCCCGGTGACAGCAGAAGCTTGAGCGGACTACGACTGACTTGCCGGTCAAGCTGCAATATCAATTTACCCCACCGTCGAAAAAGCCGATAATCCCAATCCAATTCCTCAAGACGCTTTCTGAGAACCGTCACCGCTTGATTGAACTCTCCACGGCTGACCTTCTGACTCGGTCCAATCGTTAACGCCATTTTGGCAACAAAAGGAATCTTAACCCGACCGGCACTATTGAATCGGTCAAGAATGAGTTTCCATTCAGCAGAACCAGATTCATCCGCGCAGGAAATTCTGACCGGCAGGCCCGAGTGATTATCAATCTCCATAGTTCCTGAAAAACTCTTGGTCTGCCCCGGGTCAAGGACAGGCAAGCAAGGTTTGAACCGATACCGGTAGATATTGCCTTTTGATTCCACGAAAGAAATCTGCTTGCCGCGAATAACCTGCCGGACCTGTTCCAGGATTTCGGTTTCCAGGCCGCGGGGGCTGCGGTGCCATACTCCATGGTCATTTTCATACTGAATATCGCCGGCACCAACCAATGAAACCCTTTCGCGCTTATCACCGCGCCAATAGTATCCGACCCATGATTCATGGTCAGGTGCATTCCACGCACCTGAGAGCCGGGCACCCAGAAAGAATGGACTGTCGGTTTGATATGATAGACGAAAGCGAAATGACTCAAGACCCTTAAGACGCTGCAAAACTGCTTTTGGGGCCTTCCCAGGGTTTATTACAGAACTTTTCTCGGTTGTTCTGACACAAGTCAAAATAAGCAGACAGCCGCAGATAACCCTTAATTGAATCGACAGGCTAGTAGTCACTGCCAAGCCCGAAAAGGAATTTCCAGCCTTTTTTCTTGGTCGCGGAAAGCGGTTTGGCAAAGTCAAGCTTCAGGAAGAAATAAGAAACCTGAATCCTGATTCCGGCACCGACACCCAGTTTCAGGTCCTGCAGTCGGCTGTTCGCGCCATCCCAGATTTGCATGCTGTCGCGGAAAACCAGGCCGCCATCCAGAAATGCTACCCCTCTGATGCCGCCTATCTCAACCGGTAGGGGAAAAGCAAGTTTCAGCCGGTCGATAAACGGGTAACGAAACTCGAAGTTGACAAGACCAACCCCAGGCCCGGCATCCTTGTAGAATTCACCCCATTCGTATCCTCTGACATCCTCGCCGCCGATGTAGTACTGGTCAGCATCCCGGCCGAAACTGCTAACCCCGAAAAGACGCGAAGCGAAAACGAACCTTCTGCCCAGCCGCTGGTAATTGCGAAAGTCCGCATAAACATCCTGAAACTGCCGGGTGGAAAGAAAAGTCACCTCACCACCGATTCTCATTCTTGTGCCCCGAGCCGGGCCTTCCCGGGTCCAGAAGGTGTTGTCGAAAACCATCGCCCCGCTCAAGTAGAAAATCCGGTCCCACCACAGCGAATCACGGTACCAGCCGCCGTAATTCTGGGCATCATACAACCACCAGCTATTCTCGCTACCATAGCCGGTAACACCCAGTTCGGCCCTTAGAAACCTGTCAAACGGATACGCTGCCATCATTTGGCCGCCGCGGTTAACTCGTTCAACCGAATACACGAACGGCCGATAGTACGGCGTCTCGCGGAACTGGAAAAAGGTAAACCCGTAGTCAATCCGGAATGGCAATAACCAATATTCAACAATCAGGTTTGAATTAAGCAAATCACCATAAATGTCGGTATAAATCCCGAAACGGTGGTCCCCGAGCATATCGCTCAAAGCGATGTTCACGACCCCGGACAAACCGCCATACCCGCTGTATGAAGCCGCACCGACCGCATAGTCCGGCGACAGGCTGAACCCTACCGGCTTCACCCGGTCAAAATCGATTCCCTTTCTGGTAAATCTTGCTGTATCTGAAGCGGCCCGATATCGATATCCGGTATCAAATGGAATTTTCATCAAAGGGTCGAGAATCACCGCAATGTCCCAGCCAACACCTTCATAATAAGCGAATGCCAGCTTCCGGTCATCAGCAGAGATTGTCAGATACGATACCTCGCCGATGAAATCAGTCCGGCCGACCAGTTGGGCTTCTTTGAGGGAATAAACATAAATGTTCTTGGCCGAATCAGCCCCGACATAGAAAAGATATTCCCCGGAATGGGAAAACACCGGATGACTGAGTTTTCCCCCGGATTCGGTAATTCGCCTCAATTGACCCTGGCCGGTCCTCATCCAAAGCGCATAGCAACCTGGAACCCACTCTTCACCCGGGGCAGGCCGGTCGGAAACAAAAGCGATAGTATCACCGCCCGATGAAAATACCGGGTCCCGTTCTTCATACATGTCATAAGTGACTCTTTCAGGCTCGCCACTACTGATGTCGACGACATAAATATCGCTGAACCCATTCTTCAAACCGACAAATACAATCCTTTTGCCGTCGGGTGAGAACTTAGGGCTATAGACAGCGTCCAGTTCCACACCGACCCTTTTTTTCACCCGGCCATCCGGATATTCAACCAATGCAATATTATCCCTTCCCGTACTCTTCGTTACCAGCGCAACAAGGTTTTCGTCCGGTGACCACGCGATGCCTGGACGCAAAAGATGCAATCCTTCGAACCTTCCAGACCGACCACCTCTTACCAGCCTTTTTAGTATACGACCGTTCAAAGCAGATATCACATAGCAATCAGAATACTCAAGACGGTCGGATATCATCGCAATTTTGGTCCCGCTGGGTGAAACCGCAGGCGCAGTATTGTAGACCGAACCATCCTTCCGATGGTCGGTCAGCCGATGGGCCACGGTATCGAAATTCGTGACTTTTGTAACCAAAGGCCAGTAGCGCGACCTGAGCCACCGCTCCCAATCAGAACTGAAACGGTCGATACTCACACCGAACACCGCTGCAAATGTTGCTTCCATGTCCCGTTTGTTCTTTAAGGTATGGAGAAATTCGTAAACCTTCCTGCGGCCGTATTTTTCACTGACATACTGGAAAAACGATTCGCCTTCGCGATAAACCAAATACCCCATATCATCACTGAGATTCTGGAACGAAACCAGCCGGTCGTTCAGCACCAAATCACGCATGAACACCTCGGAATTGACATTCACCCAGCCGGACTGGAACTCGGCAAAACCCTCCATTATCCAGAGCGGTATTCGAAACTCACCGACAGCACCCAGAAGTGCGGAAAGCCTGGAACGATAAAACATCTGGAACTCGAAAATATGGGTAAGCTCATGACCGATGACATGGTACAAATCGCTGTACGAACCATTAAATGGCACCACTATGCGATTCTTGAACAGTTCTGCAAAACCGCCCACACCTTCCTCAATAACATCGGTAACGACATTTGTTTCACTGAATTGGCCCGGCGAAAGGTAAAGAACCAACGGCACTTTGTAATCCAATCCAAATCCCAACTCACTGGTAAACCTTGCATAATAATCCTCGGCGGCACGGGCAGCAAATTCGGCCATCGACTCACCGCCTGGATAGAACAGCACCTTGAAATGCTCGGTTTCATAGCTTTGAAAATGGTATTCCCGCGTCTGGACCTTGCTCTTGCCGAAATAGTAATACTGCCCGAAGACACAAGGGACCAGAATCACTGTAACTAGAAAAGCCGATGCAATTCTCAGAATGAAAGAAACCGTCCAGTTCTGATTCACTTGTAATTAACCTTGCTAACCTTTTTTGCCTTTGGTAAACATGAACAATCGGTCGGCAACCATATAACCGTATGCCATATCTTTCGTCGTATGACCGAAACACAATCCGCCCCGGGCATCAAAACCAACCGCCCCACACATCCCTTTCTTCCGTTTGGCTTCAGACAATCCCAAAGTAACCGCGATCGAAGCGGGCAAAGTTTTCATCCTTTCAACTATATCTTTTGCAAGCATCATTTTGATTACGAGTTCGCCGTGGCCGGTGCAAGACACAGCACCGCTCGGGCCCGCGTATGTGCCAGCACCCATGATTGCCGAATCTCCAATCCGGCCCGGAAGCCTGCCGGTTATGCCACCGCTTGAAGTAGCAACTGCCAGCTTGACATGCTTGTCAATTGCCACTGCTCCGACTGTGCCTGAGTTCATCATCTTCTCCAATTTCGGGAAATAGGGAGATTTGCCGTCTTGGCGCAATTTCTCAAGGCGTCTTCTGGAACGCTCAGTAATCACATCGAACTCCTCAAAACCCAACTTGTGCGCAAAACTCACCGCACCAGAACCGCATAGAAGCAAATGGTCTGTTTCGGTCATTACTTTCTCTGCCACAAGAATAGGATTCTTCACATCGGTAATGCAGCATACACCTCCGAACCTTCCGTCCTGGGTCATCACAGCCGCATCCATTTCCGCACGACCTTCAACCGTCAGATTAGAGCCGGTTCCACAATTAAAAACAGGATTGTCTTCCATTATCCTGACGGCTGCGACCACCGCCTGCATCGCATCCGCACTCTGTCTGAGCAACCGGTAACTCTGTCCAATCGCTTCTTCCAGGCCTTCGGCGGCTGCCTGTTTGTCATTGATTGTGCCGGCACCACCGTGACAGATAATCCCGATTGGGCTGCCTCTCACCCTAATCCCCTAAGTGACACGTGGTAAGTCATCCTATTTCTGGCAAACCGGGCAGAAGTAGCTGCTGCGGTTGCCTATCCGTGTCCGCCTGATAATC
>DFBN01000118.1:5294-12448 GCA_002366635.1 Caldifarciminota bacterium UBA3079
TCGTTTATCACCCGGCTAAGACTACGGGCCAGCTTCTTTACCTCAGAACCGGTAAGACTACCCCCGGGCCGCGTCGGCCGCACCCCGGCCCGAAAAAGCGCTTCATCCGAATAGATATTTCCAACACCACAGCAGACTCGCTGGTTGAGAAGTAGACTCTTGACTTTTGCCTTACGTTCCCTGAGCTTTCCCGCCAGATAATCAACCGTAAATTCCGGGCTTATCGGTTCAAATCCCATCTGTTCCATCCCCAGAAGAACACCTGGATAATGGCCGGCCGCAACCAGGTAGACCCGACCCAGCGCCCGGGGCTCAATGAATGACAACACTTTCCGGTCTGAAAGACCAAAACAAACCCTCTCGAATCTGGGTTCATTACCATTCTTTCTGACCTGAAGCTGTCCGCTGAGCCGCAAATGGAATATCAATTCCTTACCTTTGTCCAGTTTGAAAATCAGATACTTACCCCGACGCGCCAATTCAAGAATTTTCCTTCCGGTTACGTCCTCGGCGAATTTCCGCGGTCCGGGGAAACCGACAATGTCCTTGCGTACGACCAGAACCGACCTTATCTTCTTTTCCACCAGCAAAGGTGCCAGTTCGCGTCGAATCGTCTCAACTTCGGGTAACTCAGGCATTCTTACTAATCCTAATCCTATCTCTTGTCGATGTCAACGAACAGAATAACAGATTACCGGAAAATACCATCTGGCATTAAGGCAAAGGAACAAAACCAGGACTGAATATGTTCCAGCTATTTAAGCTTGGCGAACAGCTCTTCGTTTGACCGAACCGGTTGCAGTAATTCAATCGCCCGTTTCACCTGGGGGTCACGATGCAACCGTATCTGGTATTCCCCGCTCATCCCGCTGATTTTTCCGGCCACTTCACGCTCAATCTGAGACGCAAACCATGTCTGGCTCGAATCGAATTCTGCATCAGTAAATTCCAATTCCTTCTCTTCACGGAGATAACCTCGGAACCCTTCAAGCACTGCACTATCGGCAACAAAATCCATAGTCAAGCCGGAATGACTGTTGACATAATCAACGGCAAAGTCAAAATAGGCGTCGCGTCCCACTATTCGTTCAAATCCGTTCAGCATCTCATAAGGAAGATAGATATCCGGAACGATCGCTCCGCCGCCATACACAGACCGGTGAAGCTTACCCAAAGTATGAAATATTTTCCCCGCTTCGGTGCTGTCTTCTGCTTTGCCACCCGCGCGGTTGCGTGGCCGGTTTATGCATCTCCCGCTCGGGGTATACCAGTAAGCGGTTGTTATCTTTACTGCTGTTTCAGGTCTAATCTGATGAATGGTCTGCACCGACCCTTTACCGAATGTGGTATCACCCAGAATCAATCCCCGTTCCCAGTCCTGAATCGCACCGGCAACAATCTCTGCAGCCGACGCACTACCGCGGTCCACCAAAACCACCATCGGAAAATTACCGTGCGCAGCCGGAGTTCCTGCAAGAAATTCCTTTTGGCTTTGGGGTACCCTGCCTTTGGTGGACACAATCAAGCGGTCTTTGGGAAGGAAAAAGTCGGTTACTTCACATCCTTCTTTGAGTAAACCCCCTCCGTTTGACCTCAAATCAAAAATAATCTTACTGGCGCCAATATCCAGCAGTGAATCCAGCGCCTGCCTCAACTCCCGGCTCGCTACTTTGGAGAAGTCAGCCAGCCTGACATAGCCAATATTACCGGTGACCATCCCGGCATAAGGAACGGCTTTTATCTTGATAATAGCCCGGGTAATCTCGATTGGAATCAATTCATTCACGCCCGGCCGGTCGACACCGATGTCCACTTTTGTGCCGGGTTTGCCGCGCAGAAATTTCACCGCGTCCTGGAGCGTATAATTCTCGGTTGACTTACCACCGATTTCGGCAATCCGGTCACCTCCTCTTATACCGGCACGCTCGGCCGGTGTTCCTTCTATCGGTGAAATAACCGTGAGCCGATTGCCAACCATACCGATATGTATGCCGATGCCACCGAACTGCGCTTCAGTGCGCACTTTTAGTTCACTGTAGTTGCTTTTGTCCAGGAAATTGGTGTAAGGGTCCAATGACCCAAGCATCCCCCGGATTGCGGATTTAATCAAGTCATTAGGCTTAACCCGTTCCACATAGGATGTCATGACAAGGCCGACCACACGGCTGAAAAGCTGCAAGCTTTCTCCGAGCGTGGCACTCTTCTGGGCCCAGAGTCTGCCAAATAAACCACCCATAAGTGCCGCGGCAACAATAGCAGCTACTAATGCCATCCGTTTCTTCATCGTCGCAGAATTCCCTTTCTTCTTAAAAACTCTTCAGCCAGCTCGCGGATTTCTACTTCCAACGCTTCAGCGGGTTTCGTCCCATCCAGCAACTTTATCCGTTTCGGTGCCCGATGCGCCATCTGCAGATAACTATTCCTGACCCGCTCATGAAATTCTACCCGCTCTCTCTCCAGTCTGTCAAGCTCCAATTGCTCCTTTCTCTTTTTCCCAACTGCTACCGGAACATCCACCAGGATGGTAAGGTCAGGCCGTAAACCCGCGGTGGCCAGCTTGTTCAGCCGCGAAACCAGTTTTTCTCCCAAACCTCTGCCGCCGCCCTGATACGCTACCGATGATGCGGCGAATCGGTCAAGAACAACTACCTTGTCTTGACTGAGTGCCGGAAGAACCTTCCCGCGCACATGTTGGTTTCGACTTGCAAGGTAAAGGAACAATTCGGTGTGCGCATCCATCGTGCTGTTCCCCGGGTCCAGGAGTATCTTGCGGATCTGTTCACCGATCTCTGTTCCGCCCGGTTCACGCGACAACAAGCAGTCAATACCCAGTTGATTTAGGTGAAGTGCCAGCCTTTCGGCCTGGGTTGACTTACCAGAACCTTCGACGCCTTCGAAGGTAATGAAGACGCCCCGCACTAGCTCAGGGCTTCCTGGACCTTTTCCTGGTCCGGGTTTTCTTTTCTCTTTTTGCCGTCTTCAGACTGTATTTCCTGATGAATGCCTCGGTCTTATCACGGCATACATCATCCGGGAATTGCACTGGAGGTGTCTTCATAAAGTAACTCGAAGGTTGCACAATGCTTCCGGAAAGACCGTTGTTCAATGCCAGTTTGGCACAGCGGACTGCATCAATAACAACACCCGCGGAATTGGGTGAGTCCCATACCTCGAGCTTCAATTCGATATTCAAAGGCACATCGCCGAAAGTCTGACCTTCCAGTCTGATGTGAGCCCATTTACGGTCTTTGAGCCAGGGAACATAGTCAGAAGGTCCGACATGGATATTCTCAGCACCAAGGTCGTACTTCAAAAGCGAAGTCACTGCACCGGTCTTCGAAATCTTTTTTGAACGAAGCCGGCTGCGCTCAAGCATATTCAGGAAATCTGTATTGCCTCCGACATTTAACTGAGAAGTCCGCAGGAGCTTCACCCCGCGGTCGTTAAACAATGAAACAAGCATGCGGTGGACAATAGTAGCGCCAACCTGCGATTTAATATCGTCACCGAGGACCGGCAGGCCCACTGACTTGAAACGACGGTGCCAGTATTTCTGGGAGGCGATAAAAACCGGGATGCAGTTAACTAATGCACAACCGGCTTTAAGCACCTGCTCAACATACCATTTTGCCGCCTCTTCACTGCCTACCGGCAGATAGTTTACCACCACATCGGTTTTGGTTTCTTTAAGTAACCGCACGATATCAGCAGTCCGGCCAGGTGCTTTCTCAATTACCTGTGACAAATAATAGCCAAGACCATCGTGGGTCATTCCTCTGACTACTTTCACACCGGTCTTTGGAACATCAGTGAACTTGAAAGTGTTATTCGGATAGGTGAAAATCGCCTGGGACAAATCCTTGCCAACTTTACGCTTGTCGATATCGATAGCTGCCGAGAACTCGATGTCACGAACATGGTAGCCACCAAGGTTGACATGCATGAGCCCGGGCACATCATCACTTTCGCGGGCATTGCGGTAATAATGAACACCCTGAACAAAACTGCTAGCACAGTTACCGGTTCCAATAATTCCAACTCTTAACTTCGGCACGCGACCTCCTATATTTTCTAATAACCTTAAAAGATAGACATTTTCAGCCAATATGTCAAGCAGGCCATACATCACCCAGAAACGGGTTGACCAAAAGCGCCCGTGAGAACAAACCGGATTCGCCATGGCCCGGATAAATCACCGTTTTCTTGCTGAGAACCGCTCGAAGCCTATCCAGCGAAGCCCTCATCTGCTGTTCTGATGAGGCCGGAAGGTCGGTCCGACCAATTGACTCCAGAAACAATGTATCCCCGGTAAAAGCAAATCCATTACCGATAAGGCATACGCCACCCGGTGTATGCCCAGGCGTATGCAGAACTTTCATCACATCGTGCCCGACAATAATCTTATCGCCGTCTGCCAATCGCCTTGAAGGCGAAATCGGCTCCATACTCAGGCCTATCAGTCCACTCAGATTATTATCAGGCTCTTCTAACATAACGGCATCGTCCTGATGAATAAGCAATTCCGCACCGGTAGCCGCTATTATATCTTGGTCTGCTGCAACATGGTCAATATGGCCGTGGGTATTGATAACATACCGGACTTTGCCACCCGGTTCTCTGAGCTTTTCCAGAATTCGCTCGGCGTCACCCCCAGGGTCAATGACCGCAAGTTCGTGTCCAGACCTGAATATATAGCAATTGCTGGCAAGCGGGCCTACTACCAACCGCTCGATATCAGCCAAAACGCTTTCTCTCAGTCTGCTTCAATCTCCGCCTGGTGCCTTTGCCTTCAAAAGACCAACCTTCGCACCCGAGCAGGAATGCCTTCCATTCAGGTCCACCGGCAAATCCGCCGAGGAACAGCCCTTTCCTTACCACCCGGTGACACGGTATCAGAAAAGGCAGCGGGTTTCTTGCCATCACCTGGCCTACAGCCCTGGCTCCACCCGGCTTACCAATCCCTTCGGCAATCTGCCCATAGGTCCTGACTTCACCGAATCTGATTTTGGCACAGGCCAAAAGCACCTTTCTGGTAAATTCTGAGACACCAGCAATCTTGAATTTCAGGCTTTCTTTGTCCAGACCCTTTTTCAGAGCCGAAAGCAACCTGTAACCGAGTTCTTTATTGCCAGGACCGTTTCCATGACCAAGCCGGATTCGGACAATATGGCCAGACCTGGATTCCACCGTTACCTTTCCAGGGGGAAAACTCGTTGACCGCTTCATACTTTATCTTATGTCCTTGCAATTCCAAGTCAATATGCTCAGAATCCCCAGCGGTAATTATAAAATACAATAACGACAATCGCCAGGACGAGCATAGCGATATGCAACCCGTAATTGGTTCGCCGCCACCTTCCTTTCAGTCCTTTGCGACGATTGATTATTATGCCGGCTATAATCATCCCCAATGCAATCGCACCAATGATATTCCGCAGCAAGGGCCCGAACTTAAAGCCAACAGGCAACAATGTAATAAGAAGACCGAAAACAGCCAATAAAGACGGAACTGTTATGCCCAAGAATTCTTTTCTTGATTCATTCATACTATTTCCCCTTCCATTATCCCCAGGGCAATCAGTCCGGTTCTGCAAATCCCTTCGGTAATACTGCCAAAATTAGGGCGATAACCATGCTGAGCGAATATCGTCCTCGGGCTGCCCATTTCAAATCGATATCCATCTACGGTCTTCAGTTCTGCATTCACCCTGATATCAATTGTCCAGCCGGCTTTCTTAAGTTTTTCAACTATCTTCCAGGCCGTAGACAGGTTCTTTGTATCTTCCAGGCCATTGATTTTAATACCGAACCGCTTTTGCACCAAATCCAGCACCTGCTGGTCTTCCATTACCAGAAATTCTTTCATATCCATTTCAACTTTCTGGAACTGATTTATAAAGGAGACCTTCCGTGTTTAATTCTGGAATAATTGAGCCCATTCAGGAAATACCGGCCTGGGTCTTCAGGATTCCTTTTCCTGACTGCCTCAATAATCCTTTCCAGAACACGAACCGGGTGCTCGCGGTCAATATTCCTGACCAGTTCCTTTTTCATACCCCATTCAATCAATGCTGCCCGTGCCTTTCGTCTTCTCTTCCAATATTCTTCCTTTGGTATTCTGCCCGGCATATCAGATTTCGATTATCCTGCCGGCACCGCCATCAATGCATCGGTCCGGGTACAAAGACTTTATTTCCGTCTTGTGCTGGGTGCAATGTGCTGGACAAATCAGTCCCATCTCCTTAAACAGCTCGAATTCACTGAATCCATGCAAGCCGCCGATAATCCCATAAACCTTGCCGAATTGCGAAGCCGCTTTGAGAATATGCGCCATCTTCGGATGCGAACACCCGACAATCAAAACTATCCCTTTGTCGGTTTTGACTGCCATGGACTGCTCGATATTATCAAGTTCACCGGTCGAGAAAACATTCTCGTGGATTTTCATGGATTTGCTTACCGAAACCACTTCTTTTGCACCGCGAACCCCTCGGAATGAAACCGGAACATAAACTTTGACATCACTGTTCACATCAAGAAAGCCTGAAAGCCCGCCCACATGGTCAAAATGGGCATGGGAAATAAATACCTCATCAATAGAGCCGGGTTCGATGCCGAGCTTTTTCATATTGGAGAGCAGTATCGAACCGTTTGCCCCGGTGTCAAAAAGGATTCTTGGAGTATCTTCCAATTCTACCAGACAGGAAAAGCCCCAATCAGCACGGAGCCCTTCAGTGTAAACTTCATTGTCATAAACCAGTGTTATTTTCACCTTTCCTCCTATATTTTGATAACATTAAAACGGTCNNGTTTCTGGACCCCACAACCTGCCACAATTCCCACTAAAATTGCGATTGGATAATACAAAAACTTTACATTCATCATATCTGCATAAATCTTCACCCCAAATCATCCTATTGTCAAGTTACTTCAGCGTTTGGACTCGCAAACTTCTGGCCCGACAGCATAACAGACAACCAGAAAAGCTGCTGAACAAACAGCAAGGAAAACAACTGGTCAAACAGGTTGTAAAACCGCCAATGAAACCGGAAATGAATCGGCTGAAGCAGCAAAAGATGAATCGGCCAATGAAACCGGGAAACAAATAGCTTGAGCAATAGAAAGACAAACGGCAATTCAAACGGGTTTAACAA
>DFBN01000102.1:0-5069 GCA_002366635.1 Caldifarciminota bacterium UBA3079
CCGGCACACCGGTTTCGGCATTGATGCCCCAGTTGACTATCCTGACTTTGGGGGTAAATGTAGTCCCAGGGTCGAGCTTGCGCGAAGCGGGCTCGAGGATGGCATACACACCGACATCATGCTCTTTCACTGTCAGGTCGCTGGATTCCCAGGCAAACAGGTAACCATAGCCACTTTTGGAGAATATATACTGGTTGCCGCGGGCCACATTGGTGAACATTCGCTGGGAACCCATACCCTGGTCCTGAACAGTAGCACCGGTGGCGGAATTGACTACCCAGAGATAGCCGAGGTTGCCACCACTGCCATAGTAACCAGGGCACAGGTAAAGATACCTGGTCCCGCCGGT
Organism: Caldifarciminota bacterium UBA3079; assembly: GCA_002366635.1. Classification (GTDB taxonomy): domain Bacteria; phylum Hydrothermota; class Tepidihabitantia; order Tepidihabitantales; family Tepidihabitantaceae; genus UBA3079. The sequence goes on from DFBN01000102.1 coordinate 350, forward strand.
TTCGCCGGTGGCGGCAACACCGCCGTCATAGATTCCGCCTTCGGGATGGCTGACATAAGCACCGCTGGACCATGCATTACTTCCGTCTGACTGTTTGAAAGCATAAAGCCGGCCCGGGGATGACTGGGTGCAATAGTAGCAGTTCTCATCGTCAATGCTCATGAACTGGATGTCGTGGCCGCCCGATGTCTGGCGGGTCCAGATGGTATCACCCTGCAGGTCATCGGCATCATAGCACATTACATAACCGATTCCTGAAGTGGCATCACTGCCGCCGCAAAAGATGTAACCGTCTTCGCTGAGTGCAGGCTGGCTGCGGATTTTGCAAACCGGTGTCGGGGTGCTGTCCACTGCTGAACCGTCATCGATGTCGAACTTGATGATTTTTTCGCCGCTGCCGCTCCATGGATAGGCCGTGTAATAGATGTAATCCTCGTCCGAAGTAACCTGGGCAATCGTGTTTACAGGATAGGTCGCAAAGACGGTGGTATCACCGTCTGACGGGTCGATTTTGTCAATAGTCGAGATTATATAACTGATGTCGAAGATAGTATGGTAGATATAACCGTCAATATAAACCGGCCGGCCCAGGTTGTTATTGGGATTTGAGCTTCTGGAAGGCAGACGGGTGGTCCACTTCTGGGTTCCGGTTGCCAAATCCCAGCAGGTCATATTCACGGTAACAGACCCGGATAACTGGTAGTGGTTGACCGCTACCCAGGCATCACCGCTCGTTTCATCCTCGAATATGACCGGGCTACCCGGATAGTAGTAGTTCTGCTGGATATGGTGGCTCCAAACAACCGAGCCGTCTTCAACATCACGGCAATAGATGTAGCCGTTATAGCAATCTACCAGCACCACATAACCTTCGGCTTCGGCAGGATGGCCGAACCAAGGCGACCAGGCAGAACCGGCACCGGACACCTGCCAGATAAACTTTGCAGTGTCCTGTGGTTCCAGGGTGTTCCAGAATGTGCCGGCCTCGTCGTGTCCGGTGAAAAGCCAGTTGTATTCGTCGATGTCGTCCAATCCGGCAGTCGCCTTGCCAGATTTTATCTGGTCGGGCAGTGCAACCTTTCCGATAGTGAAAGGGTTTGGGAGCGACGCCGGCTTCGCCACTGGCGGAACCGGAATCACGCTGCCGTCATTCTGAACGATATAGTGGGCGCGCGGGGAAGTCGCGATATCAACAGGAAGGTCGGTGAGCGCAGTCGGCAGCTCGCTCGGCGTCAGCGCCAGAGCGGCTGTTATGAGAAAAAGTGTGACAACGCACACTTCTGACCGTATATGCATTCTTGCCTCCTTATTTTTTATTCTTAACTCAGCCTACTTTCAGCCTTTCGATTGACCCAATTAGCAAACAGCAAGGTGAAATCACCTCGCACTAATGTAACCCGGTTTAACTAACTGGATACTCTAAAAGCACCTAAGTAGACAGACTCGATTTAATTATAACCCCCTCCCCCTGGTTGTCAAGCGCAACTTTTGTGTGTCCAGCCGCTTGACATCGCCGTTATTGAAGCTAGAATTACTGAAATTGGCCATAAAACACGAAAATCTTAAGGAGGTAAGCAAATGATTAGTAGTTGTTATCGGCGCAGTCTGGTTGTCATTTCGGTAATCGTATTTATTTCCGGGACCGCGTTTGCCGGCTGGCAGACGATGAAGCAACTGACTGCCACACCTAATAATTCCAATCTCCCGGACCACGGCAACGGTTTTTCAGTTCACAACGAGTATGTCCATATCGCCTATTCAGACAAGGACGATGGCGGCAATTACAAAGTCTTTTACCTGCGCAGCACCGACCGGGGCGGAACCTGGAGCCAGCGCTTTGAACTCGATGAACGCTCCCAGGCTTACATGTTCACAATCGTGGCTGACAATTCGGGTAATGTTCATTTCATCAACCGGCATACAGATGGTGCGCTTTATTACCGCCGCTCGACCGATAACGGAGCAAACTGGCTACCGGTTACCCATCTTGCCGACCATACCGAAAACCCGATTCTTTTGACAAACGGGGCCAAGAATGTGTATGTCATTGACCCGATAGCACCTTCTGTGGATGCGGCTCCGCTTTATATCACCCGCTCCACTAACGGCGGCGAGTCATGGGAAGCCCCGATGCTTATTACAACCCAGGAAAGTTATATTGGTCTGTGTGCGGCAGCCGACGACCAGAACCGGCTTCATATCGCATTTGCATACGGTCCTCAAGGTAACAGCAAAGTTTATTACATCCGTTCCACTGATAACGGCTCGACATGGGGTGGTGTGAGCGAAGTCGTCTCAACAGCAGGGTCCGGTTCCCGGGGCATCTGGGCCGACCGAACCGACCATGTGTTCCTCTCATTTACCATCTATACCAAGCCCCAGAATTACTGCTGTTCAACCGATGGCGGGAGTAGCTGGGAAGGTTTGCAGTCCCTGCCTTGTGTGATTCGCGACATCGCTGTGAGCTCGAACAATACCCCGCACGCTGTAGCCGTGCAGGAAGACAACCGGATTCTTTATGCGCCGAGCGTAACACGGGGTCTAACCTGGAACGACACGGCAAGAATATCAACACTCGACCCAGGAGTTCGGTCGAAGCCGCTTATCGAAGCTGACGAAGTGCCCAACCTCCACGCGGTTTGGAACGGCCGGCAGACCGGCAAGGTGCAGCTTTACTACCGGAAGTGCACAGACCCGATAGGCATTGAGGACAACCCGATGTTAAGCATGCTCGGCAGAGAAAGAAAGGTCAAACTCTCTCCCAACCCGGTGGATGTTACGGTTAACCTGCACAGCAGCAGTCCGGTTGCACTCTTTGATAAATCAGGCGCGAAAGTGGCTGTGCTCCGGCCCGGGAAAAACGATGTTTCGCTTCTCCGAACCGGTGTCTATTTCGCCTGGTCTGAGTATACCGGTCAGCCGGTTAAACTGGTGAAACTTCAGTAGTTCTGTCGTAGAACATCAAGGCAGAGGTATCATCCTCTGCCTTGATCTGTTTGTTCCGTCCTTTCCCGAAATAGTTGACGGGTAAGGCGGTATTGTTTATCATATTATGGAAATAAAGGAGTCTATTGTGAGAAAAAACGTTATCTTCGGGACATTACTCATAGTCCTGTTGGCTTGCACCCCGGCATCGGGCATGGTAACATTCGGCGGGATTCTCCGAACGAACGATTTCGGGATATCCGTTGACAGCGTGGAATGGGTGCTGTTCAGCTCACCGTTTCCTATTAAGGAAATTACCGAAGGATGGGGTGGAGACCCAGGCACCGTTGATACATTCCTGTTCCAGCCGCTTGAGGAATGGCCGAGCCGGGTTACTTTGTTTTATTCGCTCATGACCGGAGGCGGGGGACAGTACGGTATTACACCCATCAATCCAGATACCTGGTATGATTTGCAGTTCGGCCAGGTTTACGATGTGCCCCAGATGCTGTTCAGCGAAAGTCTGGTTGGTCTCCAATCCCAGGAGAAAATTGAACTGACCGCGCCGTTTGCAGCCGCGCCAAACCCGTTCATCAGCAGAACGATAATAAACTATAACTTGTCCGGCAACAGAGAAGTCCGAATTGAGCTGTTTGATGAATCCGGACGGCCGGTGCGAACCCTCGTGCAGAAAAGCCTTCCAGGAGGTCGCTATTCATTCGTCTGGGATGGAGAAGATAATAAAGGATGCCCGGTTGGTCCTGGGGTTTATTTCGCACGGCTGAGCATTAACAATAATCGGAAATTCTTGAAGCTGATACGTATCAGAAGCTAGGCCAAGGGCCCGAGATTTACCAGGGCCTTTTCCAGACGGGCGAGCTCGCGGTGATGGGTCATGTCCAGGTACAGCGGGGTGATAGAAATATATCCTGAATAAACCGCTTCGAAATCAGAGCCTCGGGTTTCGGCAAAAGACATCTTGCCGTCAATCGTGTAAGAAACACCGCCATCAGGTAAGGCTTTCTTGACCGCCATATCCTGGTAGATACGTCGGCCCAGCCTGGTTACTTTGATGCCTTTGATTTCGCCGGCCGGGATGTTGATATTGAGCAATGTTTTTTTTGGCAGAAAACCGTCAAGCAACAGCCGAACCAGGCTGCGCAACAGCCGGATGGCAATTTTCTCGTTTTTGCCCGTCTCAAGATAGGAAATCGCTACCGAAGGCATACCCAGGATTGCGCCTTCGATTGCAGCAGCAACCGTGCCCGAATAGAGCACATCATCCCCGAGGTTCGGGCTGTTGTTGATTCCGGAAATCACCAGGTCAATCGACCGTTTGAGGATGCCATGGTGGGAAATCAGAAGGCAATCGGTCGGTGTGCCGTAAACCGCAAACCAGCGCGGCTTTTTCTGCCATACCCGGATAGGCTTGCGCAGACTGAATGAGTGACTCGATGCGGATTGGTCCACGGCCGGCGCTACGACATATAACCGGCCCAAATTTTTGAGCCCATTATACAATTCCTTAATCCCGGGTGCTTCAATCCCGTCGTCATTAGTCAAAAGAATCAAAGGCCGTCGGGTTCTTTTTTCTGTCACTTGTCAGGTATAACAGTTTTCAGTCTGACTGTCAACAGCCATGGCGAAATCAGTTAACCCAGCCAGAACTCTTATTCTGTAACCGCCATTCTTTCAGGCACTTCTGCAATTTACAGTTGTTTTTTAGGGCTTGCCCCCTCCACCGCCCCCCTTCCTGATTCTGCTCCGGTTTTGTTCCCAGATTGTATTCGGGATT
>DFBN01000102.1:5123-8080 GCA_002366635.1 Caldifarciminota bacterium UBA3079
AGATTCTTTCCCAGGTTCAAACTCGGATTTCTATTGAGAAATGCACTGAAATACTAATCCCGGAATGCCCGGAGATATTCCTCAAGAGATGCTTCCGGAAATCGCTCCAGGTTCAAGCGCTGGGTTCCAACGCGCGGTTATCCAGGACTGTTTGCTTGAATCAATTTCAGAGACCCTTCCAGGTTTTATTACAGAATCCATTTCCGCAATCATCCCAGGCACGAAACCCGATGCTTTGCCACAAAAGAGTTCTAATTGACAGTCAATTACTGTTGGATAAAATCACAAACAGGCGGCGTAGCTCAGTTGGCCAGAGCAGGAGAATCATAATCTCTGTGTCAGGGGTTCGACTCCCTTCGCCGCCATGCTGACTGGAGGTAAAATGGGTCTGGAAGAAAACAAAGCAAAGTATATCTGGATGGACGGTAAATATATCCTTTGGGAAGATGCCAAAATCCATATCTGTTCCCATGTGGTCCACTACGGCACCGGTGTGTTTGAAGGGATAAGGTGTTATAAAACCCCTAAAGGCCCGGCAATATTCCGGCTCAGCGACCATGTTGACCGTCTGTTCAATTCGGCCAAAATCTACCGGATAGATATTCCGTGGACCAAAGCGCAAATCAGTCAGGGCATCATAGATATTATTAAGAAAAATGGGCATGAGGCGTGTTATATCCGGCCTTTGGTTTACCGCGGATACGAAGAACTCGGGGTAAATCCGTTCAATTGTCCTGTGGGTGTGGCTTTGATTACCTGGTCTTGGGGCCAGTATCTGGGGCCCGAGGCTTTGGAACAGGGTGTTGATGTGATGGTGTCGTCGTGGAACCGGATGGCACCGAATACTTTCCCGGCGATGAGCAAAACCTGCGCGAATTATATGAATTCCGAGTTGATTAAGATGGAGGCGTTGAAGTATGGTTTTACCGAAGGCATCGCCTTGGATGTCAATGGTTTTATCAGCGAGGGTTCTGGAGAAAACATATTCCTTGTCCACAAAGGCGTGGTTCGGACCCCGTCGATGCAAGGCAGCATCCTTACCGGCATCACCCGCGACTGCATTATGATACTGGCGCGCGAAATGGGCTATGAGGTTGTCGAATCAATGATGCCGCGGGAGATGCTGTATATTGCGGATGAGGTATTCTTCACCGGCAGTGCGGCCGAAGTGACACCGATAAGGTCGATTGATAAGATTCCTGTGGGGAAAGGCAAGGCCGGCCCGATTACAAAAAGGCTCCAGCAGGAACTTTTCCGGATTATTGACGGCAAGAGAGAGGACCGTTATAACTGGCTGACTTTCGTGTGATGAGGGTTGCCGTGGGGTCTGACCATCGTGGGTTCCGGCTCAAAGAGAGGCTTCTGACCTATCTTTGTGCCCACGGCCACAAGGTTATGGATTTGGGCACGGATAGCGAGGAAAGCACAAACTACCCGGATTTTGCGTTCCGCGTGGCCGAAGCGGTAATAAAACACCAGGCCCAACGCGGCATACTCATCTGCGGGACCGGTATCGGCATGAGTATAGCGGCCAATCGTGTTCCCGGGATTCGGGCCGCGCTGTGTTGTGATATGAGTATGGCGCGGTTGTCACGGCTTCATAATAATGCGAATGTTTTGTGTCTGGGTGGGGATATGGTGACGGAACCGATGGCAAAAAGGATAGTCAGTGTCTGGTTGCGGACTGGATTTCTCCGGGGAAGGCATCGGAGAAGGTTGGAGATGATAGATAAGAAAGGGGTCTAGTGGGCTTTGTCCGGGCGTTATTTGTATGCCTGGATAGATATTAGGCTGAGCGCTATGGGAACACCGACAGCGCTTATGATTTGCAGGTAGTCTTGCCACCATTTGATTGCGATCCTGGGTATGAGGATTTTATCGCCAGGCTCGACAACAGGGTCTGTTTTTACCGATATACGCTTGTCCTTCCGTTGTATGTGGGCAGCATGGATGTTGGCGTAATGGGTGGGCCCGCCTGATTGTCCGATATAGTCGCTGGCATGCAAATTGGGCGTATATAGAAAAGCACCAGGGTTGACAACTTCGCCTTCAACATAGACCAGGGTATTGACCGGCGGAACGACCAGGATATCAGAATTCATCATCTCGATATCAGAGGAGGAATCGTTCTCAAATATGATGGCCTGGAGGTTCACAGGAATGCGCTTGCGTGCCCCATTGCCGCCGATCACAATCCTTTCGATATAGCAGTTTGCAATATCGGCCCAGGGTGTGATTCCGCCGGCTTTGCGGACCAGACTAGATACCCGTTCTCCCAGTGTGAGTTCGTAAATGCCTTCACTGACCCGCTCTTTTTCCGTAGTGAGGGCTGAGGTGCGTAATCTGGTTGGGCCGCGACCGAATAGTGCGCCTTTGACCGTGACTATGCCTTCGACCATCGGCACATATATGACATCGCCTGACCGAATGAATGGATTCGCCGCCAAGTCACCTTTTGCCTCAAACTGCTCGATGTCTGCAATCGCGTGCAATCGGTTGCTGCGAATGATATTGATATGCGCCCTTGAACCAAGTGGTGATAGCCCGCCCGCTTTGGCAATGACCTGTGAGACACGCTCGACCGGGGAGGCGTTGTAGGCACCAGGGTGCTGGACTTCGCCGGTGACAAATATGATACCGGAACGGAGACCAATCAATGTAAGTTTCACTTTGGGTGAACGGAGGTATTTGCGGAAAACTGTCGAGAGCGTATCCTGTGCCTGCTTTAATGTGAGCCCGGAAAGACGGACCGCATCGACAGTGCCGATGCCTTTTTTAAGAGCAAGAGACCTCGGCAGGTTAATGACTGTTTTGCCTTCATAAGTAATCCAGCTTTCATATGAATAAGTGATGCCGGCATTCACAATGACAAGGACTCTGTCACCGGGCATGAGCACATACTCTTCAGATATAATCGGACTTTCAACGCCCACCATGGCTTTTTGCGGAACCAAATT
>DFBN01000102.1:8155-9028 GCA_002366635.1 Caldifarciminota bacterium UBA3079
CTGTCAATCACCGGATGCAGGACAGCAGAATTGGCTTATTGCGCTGGACAGTTTGATGAAAACAATAGTCGCGGCCGAGATGGGCAGACCGAAGACCGGCACCAGAAAAAGTGCAACAGTGAGGGCACCGAAGAAACCGCCGGTGAGGTCGAGTGCAACAAGCAGACCAGCACGCTGGCCGATAGTGCGGCGATGCAGGCTTGCACCCGCAATCGGGAACTGTGCTCCGAGGGCTGCACCGGCAAGAATAAGTACCGAAAGAAATATTAACGGCGAACCGATATGGACAAGCAGCAGCAAGAAACCGGCAGCCAGTGCCAGACCGAATTCTGCACCAAGGAAAACGACATTCTTGCCTCGGTACTTTTCGGTGCTTTTTGTCCCAAGCATACCACCCAGAACCGTGCCCAACATGAAAGTCGCCAGGAGCAGACCCACGCCCGAATATACCGAGCCGAACCGGACTTGATAAACGAATATGGCAAGAGTTGATATGGCCGCACCGGCAAAGCCAGAAGTTCCGACACCGGCCGCACGGCTGAAACGGATGCCCCAGACCCGCGCACCGATAATAAGGAACAGAAGTAACAGCCCGGCCAGGAGGAGCAGATGCATAACCCGGACTTTTGCCAATCCAGCATAAAATCCGCTGAAATGTGGCGAGGAGCAAGCGTTTTCCCTTACCATGTTCAGAAACAGTTCCCTTGGCAGATTATCGGTATTCAGAAAGGGCGACGCATGCGTCGCCCTTTCTGCGATTCCGGCCAGAAACAGCTCCTGACGAAACGGGTCAAGCAGATTGATGACATAAGTTGAGTCCAGAACCCGGGTTTTAACCTTCTGCGAAACCAGTCGAAAGGCCAGGGTTTCGGG
>DFBN01000102.1:9048-12839 GCA_002366635.1 Caldifarciminota bacterium UBA3079
ATACTCACTTGAGGAAATGCGGCTTTGAGTGTGTTCTTGCGAACAAGGAGAATTCTTTTGGTTTCGGGTAACCTGGTCCCTGAACCAGGACCGGGGAGGACAACTATTCCGCCATGAGTGAGACTTTTCCGGCACAACCGGTAGAATTCCAAAGCAAACATTCTGCTGGCCGCAAGGCTGTGAGGGACAAGAGTCGAAAGAATAATGCAGTCGAATCTGTCAGTGGTAGAAACCAGAAAATTACGCGGGTCTCGGATAACCAGTCTGAATCTCGGGTCGGCAAATGCCCGGCCCAAGACAGTATCGGCACAAAGCCGGTCGGCACGCGCCAAGGCCGGGTCGAGCTGAACCAGAGTGACGCTTTCTACACTATGTCTGAGCACATAAGGAACCAAAGCTGCCCCTGAACCCAGGAGGAGCACATGCCTGGAATCGGGATGGACAAGAAAAGGAATATGTGCCAGCTCTTCGACAAATGTCTCGTCCGAAGGCGGAACAGTCAATGCAGTTACCCCGTTATAAACCACAACCCGCTGTCCTTCCCTTTCAAGTCTTATGACCTTGCCATAAGGCGAATTGGCTACTTCAACAACCCGCTGTCCTGGCCAGTGCATACCCCATGCCCATCTTTCAATCGGACCGGCCAACCCGAACAGAACCGCCAGCAGTATGACAAAAACACCGGCAACGATGCCGTTCTTGCGCGGTCCCGGCACAAAAAAAGGGAACCCTGCCAGAACTATTCCAAAAAGCGCTATTATCGCCAATGATGAAAAGCGCGGCAACAGAAATAACCAGGCCAGGAAAGCGGCTAGCACAGTTCCAATGCCTTCCCATACATAACCGCGGCCGATTCCGGCCGGGCCCCTTTGTGCCAAAAGCATCGTGCCCAAAACAAAAAGCCCGCCATGAGTTATGGCCGGAACAGACACGCACATTGCGGTAATGCTCACAAGCCCGGGCATGTTGAGACTTTCACCCGGTAAAGCGCCAAGCACGGCCCGGCCCAGGATTACGGCAAGAACCGATGCCACCGATGCCAACGCTGCAACCGGCCCGAATACCCGTAACCAGACTCGGACAGAATCAGTCCTGACCCTACCGAAAAGCCAGGCACCAAGCGCTTCAGAAACGACCCAGACCGCTACTGTCAAACCGGCTGAAAGCTCATTACCGGCAAATGCGGCCATCAATTCACGCAACAGCATGACCTGAATAACCAGACCATGACCACCAATGGCGAGAAGAAAGAGTTTTGGCAGCGATTTCGATGCCCGGTCCATTTCGCAATCCTAGATGCGAACTGGACCCCAGTCAATCACAAACAGACTTGACTCGGATATAAACCGTGTTACAATCCTTGGATTGGTAACACAATGATAGGTAATAAAAAATCGAGCGCGGTGCGTTTTGGCGTATCAATGGAAACGGAACTTCTAGCCCGGTTTGACAAAACAAGCAGGAAAACCGGTTATTCCTGTCGGTCCGAAGCGATAAGAGACCTCATCAGGCAACGCCTGGCCGAAGAGAAACTGAAACTCGGCAAGACTGAAGCAGTCGGCGCGATTATCTTTGTTTATGACCACGAACAGCCCGACTTATTGCATAAACTCACCCATATTCAGCATCATTATTGCCCCGAAATCGTCTCCACCGTCCACGTCCATCTTGACCCCCGCAACTGTCTCGAGGTAATTGTCGTCCGTGGCTGGGCCGACCGCATCCAGAAAATCGCTGACCAACTGACCGCGGTCAAAGGCGTCAAGCACGGCAAGCTGACCCTGACGACCGCCAAAGACTGAATTTGAGATTGAAGATTTAAGGAGAAAAGAGATGAAATTCCTTCTTTTGCTGATGCTGGTGTTTGCAAGCACCGGCGCAACCGGTTCACAACCCGATTCCTCGGTGATGGTGCTCGACGAAATCGTCGTCACTGCCGAGCGCGTCCGCCACCCAATCCGTGACATTGCCGCATCGGTCAGCCTTGTGACCGCCAAGGACATTGGCCGAACCAACGCCCGCACCGCAACCGATGAGCTGTCAAGTCTGCCCGGTGTTTTTATTCAGAAAACCGGTCAGTTCGGCCGCACTGACCTTGACATTAGAGGCATTGGCGACCGGGGTACCAAAATCCTCGTCCTGGTAGACGGCCGGCCCGAAAAGATGTCGTTGTTCGGCTGCACCGTTACCCACACCTTGCCGGTAAACAATATCGAACGCATCGAAGTCGTCCGCGGCCCTTTATCCGTGCTTTACGGCTCAGACGCCATGTCCGGGGTGGTCAATATCGTTACCCGCCGTGCGAAAGAACCGCTTGAAGTCAGCGCCCGCTTTGACTACGGCTCGTTTAATACTAGGCACGGCCGGTTCAGCGCTGGCACCAGACAAGATGGGTTTCACGTCCTATTCTCGGCTGATAAAGCGATGTCTGACGGCCATCTGGATAACTCTCAGTACAATGGCAATGACATCTCCCTGCGTGCCGGGTATGACATGAGTCCCGCTTTCGGGCTTGACTTTACTGGCAAGTACTTCACCGGAATCAAGCATGAACCCAAGAAGGCAACCGACACCGTTTCAGCAACCGGCTGGAACCAGTACAATCGCGGCGGCCTTGACCTCACCGCCACTGGCAACACCCCTCTGGTCAAAGGTTTCCTCAAACTCTACCGGACTTTTGGTGAGCACCAGTTCGACCCGACCGACGGTTGGCATTCACAGGACCACACCGACGGCGCCTTGCTTCATTTACACCGCAGGTTTGAGTTCGGTAACCTCAGCCAGCTCGGTTTCGAACTCAAGAACCTGGCCGCGACCAGAATTAAGTCCGATACGGATAAACCGAGCTGGGGCCGCAAAGAAGGAGCCGTTTTTCTCCAGACCGAACAGACCCTGGGTCTGGTTACGGCAAATGCCGGTGCCCGTCTCAACTGGGACGAAGTTTCTGGCACTAGTTTCTGCCCCAAGGCGGGAGTGGTGTTCCACTTCCTGAAGAAAACGAACCTGCGCGCCAGCGTCAATAAAGGATTCCGCAGCCCATCAATGAACTACACTTTTGTATTCCCGCCTGCAAACCAGGACCTGAAACCCGAAATATCCTGGAACTACGAAATGGGCATCAACCAGCAAATCATCCCGGGCTTAAACATTGATGTGGCTGGATTCATCTTCCAGGGAGAGAACCTGATTGAGACGGGAACAAATCCCGAGCCGCCCCCGCTGTATCAGTTCCAGAATAAAGGAAGCTTTTCATTCAAGGGAATCGAAACCGGTATTATCGCTCGCCTCAAACCATTGCACAGCCGGTTAAGCTATTCCTGGCTTGACCCGGGCGTCCATACGAGCGGCCGGCCCGGGTCCAAACTGGATATTACTATTGGCGTAGACCTGTCGGGATTGAATACCGATATTTCATTCCAACACATATCAGATTACTATGCTGAAGACAACTCAAAGTCACCTATTCCTTCTTACTCTGTGGTCAATGGCCGGGTCGGGTATTCCCGTGCGGGGTCTGGGTTTTTCCTTTCGGTAGACAACATACTCCGTGCTGACTACGACGTGTTCACTGACCTTCCTGGTAATGCTGCCGGGTTGTACAAGATGCCGGGCCGGTCCTTTACAGTCGGAGTCGAAGTTGACTTGAAGCAGCCTTAAATGAAATACCTTTTTCTGCCGGTTTTTCTCTTAATTGCCTGCGCGCCTCACCCAGAGAACAAACTGGTCATTGTTACATCAACTACGCTTATCGCATCGGTGGCTCAAGCGGTCGGCGGCAACCGTGTCAAGGT
>DFBN01000113.1 GCA_002366635.1 Caldifarciminota bacterium UBA3079
GTGGTAATAACAGTATCCAGGAACCAGCAACGTTTAGTTGAAGATTCAACCAGCACCATTCCGATATTTGGCCGGCTTATTGCCAGGGGGATTCCGGGCAAGCCGGCTCCGGTTCCAATGTCGCATACTTGTTTGCCGGACGGGATTAAGGATGCAACCGCAAGTGAATCAATGATGTGATAGGAGAGAATCCTGCGACTGTCTTTTCGTGAGACAAGATTGATACGTGTGTTCCAATCACAGAGCATTTCTGCATAGCGAACGAGCAGGTCCAGTTGGATTTCAGTCAGTCTGAGACCGAGCTTACGACATGCTTTACCCAACCGATATGAATCAGTGCCAGTTGGAAGCAAATGGCGGCGGTCAGTCGGTTTGGTCTTTGATATAGACGTTGGTTTCGAGGAACCTATGGAAATCAGTCCATTTTGTGCCCGGGTTGTTCTCTACCACATCACGGAACATCGCCACGCGGGAATCGAGGTTGTCCAGAAAATAAACGATGAATGCTTCTGCAAACTTCGGTGTTTTTGGTGCACCGAACTCCAGATGTCCATGATGTGAGAGAATGATATGGAGCAGCATGCGTGACAATTCTTCCGGGAAGCCTTCGATTCCTTTTATTTTTTCATGCACCATTTCGTATCCGATGACGACATGACCGATAAGTCGGCCATCATATGTGTGGTCGATTGCCGTATCGTATACATATTCTCTAATTTTGCCCACATCGTGAAGCATCACGCCAGTCATCAGCAGGTCGCCGTCAACCTCTTTATAGGTTTCTGCTGCGGCTTTGGCCATTCTGCACATGAAAACGGTGTGTTCCAACAGGCCGCCTAAGTAGTTGTGGTGAACCATTGCGCCACCCGGGGCCTCGGAGAACCGGGTCATAAACTCCTGGTCTTCGAAGAATGTCTTGAGTAGTTTCTTGAGATGTGGATTTTTTATTCCAGTGAAATAGTCGTGCAGTTCGTCGAGCAGTTTACTCCGGTCGTATCTGGTCGTGGCGATAAAGTCGTCCCGGCTGACTTCATCCGGGTCCGCAGGATAAATGGCATTCACGGTAAGCTGGGGTTTTCCCTGATAGTTGCCCAATTTGCCTTGGACATGGTAGAACCCTCCTGTTGTGACACAGCGTAGTGCATCCTCGACCCGGTCCCACATTATGCCGGTCAACCGGCCGGTTTTGTCCTGGAACTCGAAGGTGAGAAACGGAGCACCGTCGCGTTTTTCCTTGATGTCACGCCGGGTAAGAAAGAAGATGTCCTCCACCGGGATATTCGGTTTCAGATTCTTGATGAACTGTTTTTTCATTTATGATTAAAGGGTCAGAGTAAAGGACAACCGATGGGCCATACCAAGTTCGACCATCGGGATGAAGCAGTAGTCAAGTTGATAACCTCGGTAGCGTATGCCGAGGCCGGTGGAAAACCCGGCCAGGATGTCAGAACCACCACCGGACTGCAGGTCCGAACCGAAAGTATTATACCCGGCGCGTAGGGCGACCATATCTCCGGCCCAGCCTTCGATTCCGGCCCTGAACTGGAAACGGTTGTCCAGGGGTTTGAGGATATCAAAGACCAGGTTCAAAGCAGGGTTAGGCTGAAATCCAAGCCCGGCCGCGAATTCGACGGGCATTGGGTCGCGACCAGTCTGAAATGCCTTGGCTTGATAACCTATGTTTCTGGCGGTAATTCCAGCGGTCAGGCCTTCAAGACCTTCAATCGGGATGCGGGCTGAAGCCCCGATGTTCCCGGCCAGACCCAGGGTAAAGAAAGTATCAATCGAACCGTAGAGTCCCTGAAGTCCGAGGCCTAATGAAATGATTTCAGAAAATCGGTATCCACCGCTGACATTGATGTCGGCATAGGAAACGCCGAAAGTGCCGTGTTCTCCGCCCAGCGCGTCGGTGCGTTTCATTGTGCCGGAATTGAGGTAGACGATACCGAAGCCGATTCCTTTGTCCTCAGCCAGTGGCTGGGAATAGGCGGCAGAGCCGATGTGGATACCTGCGATATAGTTAACATAACTGAAAAGAGCGCACTGATATTCGGCCCCAGCAGCATGGGCCGGGCTGTACCAGAAGGCCATTGGACTTTTGGAGTGCGCAATCGCGGCGCCGGCCATTGCGGCTTCGGCCGCAGTTGGGGTAATGCGCAGGAAATCAAACCCGGCGGTGCCGGCATTCGGGTCAATTGAAATCAGACTGAAGATTAACATGCATGCAATCATTAAGAGAAGTTAATCGGATAAGCGACCTTTGTCAAGCGGATTATTGCCCGGCCAGATGTTGACATGTTTAGCATCAGTCTTAGAATAGAAATAGAATTTGATTTTCCAAGGAGGATTGTAATGTCTGGACATTCTAAATGGGCAACGATTAAACATAAGAAGGCGAAAACGGACGTTGCCCGGGGAAAGGCGTTTTCCAAGCTGATAAAGGAAATCACCACCGCAGCGCGCACGGGCGGTGGTGACCCGGATGCCAACCCCAGGCTGCGCACCGCAGTTGAATCGGCCAAGGCAATCAATATGCCGGCCGACAATATCGAACGGGCGATAAAGAAAGGCACAGGCGAATTGCCCGGGGTTACTTACGAAGAGGTTACATACGAAGGATATGGGCCTGGAGGCGTGGCAATAATGGTTAAGTCCTTGACGGACAACAAGAATCGGAGTACTGCTGCGGTCCGCCATGTGTTTGACAAGTACGGCGGGAGTATGGGCACGGCCGGGTGTGTTTCCTGGCAGTTCAAACCCAGGGGTTTGATTGTTATCCCAAAAGACAAGGCTTCTGAGGATGCGGTTCTTAATGCTGCGCTTGAGGCCGGAGCCGATGATGTTCAGGCTGACGATGCCGGCTATTCGGTAGTGACTGCTATTGACAGCTTTGAGGCGGTGAAGCAGAAGCTTAAGGAGAATGGGATTGAGTGGCTTAGTGCCGAGCTCACCCAGATTGCCTCAAACACCGTTCCGGTATCAGAGAAGAATGCACCAAAGGTGCTTAGACTGATGGAGATGCTTGAGGACCTGGACGAGGTCCAGCAGGTGTATGCCAATTTTGACATCCCGGACGAAGTTCTCGACAAGGTGTCCGGGGCTTAGGATTCTGGGCATTGACCCGGGCCTGAGTGCGAGCGGTTACGGAGTCATAGAAAACAATCGGGTATTGGATTTCGGTGTTATCAGTACCGACCCGCAAATGTCAGTGCCGGAACGATTGAGAAAGCTTGGCAATGCTTTCAATAGCATTATCCGGCGCACCGGGCCCGGATACTGTGCAATCGAGACGCTTTTTTTCAAGGTGGTCGGCGCGCGCAGCGTTCTGCTTTCGGCCCAGTCAAAAGGGGTAATTCTTTATGTGCTGGCGCGCAAGCGAATACCGGTTAAGGAATTTACACCGGCAACAATCAAGCTGGCTACTACAGGCAGTGGTCAGGCATCAAAACGGCAGATGAATTATATGATTAAGCAGATTCTCAGCCTGGATGATAATGTGCCCGAGCATGCGGCCGATGCCCTGGCAGCGGCGTATTGTTTGTCCAGACGTTTGTGATGATTGCTTCCCTGCACGGAATACTTCTGGAAAAAGAGCCGACAAGGCTGGTTTTAGATTGCCATGGTATCGGGTTTGAAGTCCGGGTTCCCCTTTCTACTTCGCGGCGAGTTGGGAAGAAAGGGGATGAAGTAAAACTTCTGATTGTTACCCGGTTTCCGAGGGCCGGTGTCGAGCTTTATGGTTTTCTTGAAAAGGCGGAACAGGATGTTTTCAGACTGCTTATTTCGGTGAGAGGTGTCGGGCCAAAGGCCGGACTTAATCTTTTATCAAGATTGAGTCCGGATGAAGTCCTTGATGCAATTGCCAGAAAAAGGATTGAACTGGTCAGGAGTGTGCCTGGTATCGGGCCGAAAAGGGCGGCACGGATTATGGGTGAACTGGAAGAGAAGACTGCGCCGGTGCAAAAAGGGATACCGATTCTCGCTGATGCAGAATCAGCGCTGACCTCTTTGGGTTTAACGCATAAGGAGGCGCGCGGCCGGCTGGCCCGGGTCGAGACCAATGAAGAGATGACGCTTGAAGAAATTCTGAAACTGGCGTTGAGGCAGTTATGACCGAAAAAGAACGGCTGGTCACGCCCGGCCGGCTTGATGGCGAAGAAGTGCTGGATGAACAGATAAGGCCGAGAAAATTGGGTGAGTTCGTCGGTCAGAATAAAGTCAAAGAAAATCTCAGAGTTTTTGTCGAGGCGGCCCGGATGCGGGATGAGCCACTCGAGCATGTGCTTTTGTTCGGGCCGGCCGGATTGGGCAAAACAACGCTTGCATATATTATTGCCGAAGAGATGGGAACTCGGATAAGGTGCAGTTCGGGCCCGATTCTCGAGCGTCCGGTTGATTTGGCCGGAATACTTACCGGCCTGGCAAAAATGGATGTTTTCTTTATTGATGAAATCCATCGCACAAATAAAGCGGTCGAGGAATTTCTGTATCCGGCGCTTGAGGAATTTGTCATTGATGTGATGATTGACCGGGGACCGGGTGCAAGGTCAGAAAGAATCCGGCTGAATAAGTTCACACTGGTAGGTGCAACAACGAGGTCGGGTCTGCTCACTGCACCTTTACGCTCAAGGTTCGGGATTTCATTCAGGCTCGATTATTATCCGGCCGAAGACCTGGTTCAGATAGTCAAGCGTTCGGCAAGGATTCTTGATATTGCTATTGATGAAAAAGCGGCTTGGGAAATCGGGAAGCGGGCGCGCGGAACCCCGCGGATTGCCAACCGGCTGTTGCGCCGGGTGCGGGATTTTGCCCAGGTTCAGGGGAAAGAGGTTGTAGATAAAGATATTACCCAGTTTGCATTGTCCAAGCTTGATGTTGATGCCAAAGGTCTGGATGAGATGGACAAGAAGATTCTTCTTACCATTATTGACAAGTTTGCCGGTGGGCCGGTCGGGCTCACTTCTTTGTCGGTGGCAGTTGGCGAGGACCCGGGGACAATCGAAGAGGTCTATGAGCCTTTTCTGGTTCAGGAGGGTTTTATTCAAAGGACACCACGGGGGCGCATGGCAACAACCATTGCCTACAAGCACTTCAAGCGCAAACCGATAAAAACCGGCCAAGTCGAATTCGGTATCGGCTAATCGCCAGAAATCCGGTTGTTACCAGTATCATTGAGATTATGTTGGCTATTTTCTGAAAGGGTTTATGGCAAGACTGAGGCGGATTGAGAAGAGTTTGACCGAAGGTGGTCTTGGTGGGTCTATCTGGCGGCTTGCATTACCGATGATGGTCGGTGGTGCGCTCCAGAATCTTTTTTCAATGGTGGACCTCTATTTTATCGGTAGGTTGGGTCATGTGCAGGTTGCCGGTCTGGCAATAGCCGGCACAGTAATAGCGGTTATGGTAATGCTGGTTCAGGGTATTGCGGTTGGCACGACCGCACTTGTTGCGCATTTCACCGGTGGAAAGAATTATGGAATGGCAGACGAGGTTTTGGGACAGACCCTGGTTCTCGGGTTTCTGGGTTCAATCGTTATGCTTGCGGTTTCGCTTTATGCGGTCAAACCACTGCTGATGCTTTTTGGCGCAACCGGTGATGTGCTCAGATATGCAGCAGAATATTTGCGGATAATCTTCGGGTTGTCATTGACGATATTTCTCTTTGTCGGGATAAATCAGGCACTGCGCGGGGCCGGTGATGCCAGAACACCACTCAAGGCCTTGGTCATTGCGAATATAGTTAATATAATTCTTGACCCGATGCTTATCATGGGATACGGGCCTTTTCCCCAACTTGGTATTGCCGGCTCGGCGGTTGCAACAGTGACGAGCCGAGGAATCGGGTTGGTTTTTCTTATTCTCCATACAACGGTCGGGCATTCAGCGATTCAGCTCAGGCTGAAGCATTTCAAGCCGGATGCGGTGTTGATGAAGAGAATCATAAGTATCGGTTCTTTTGCTTCACTCCAGGTTTTGATAAGGGAAATGTCAATGCTGATGCTCATGAGATTGGTTTCGTCATTCGGTGCGATTACGCTTGCCGCATTCGGAATCGGTGCCAGGCTGCGGGCGTTCATCATAGTGCCTGGTTTCGGTTTTGCCAATGCGGCTGCGGTTACGGTCGGACAGAATATGGGCGCTGGTAAGCCGAAGCGTGCGGCAAAATCCGGATGGCGAACCGTGCTCTATTATGAAGTGATTGCGATTCCGATTGCAGTCCTGTTCATCATTTTTGCGCCCCGGCTTGTCGGCATTTTCAGCCATAATGCCGAAGTAACGGATATTGGTGCGACATTTCTGCGGTTCCTGGCAGTAACATTGCCTTTTCTTGCATTCTCTCTGATATTGGGACAGGGTATGAACGGTGCCGGTGATACCCGCACGCCGACAATCGTGAATGCAACAGGACAATTGGGATTCAGGATACCGCTCGCCTATCTGCTTGCGCTCACCGCGGGAATGGGTTCAACCGGTATCTGGCTTGGAATCAATGCATCGGATATTACCCAGGGCATCGGCATGGCGCTTCTGTTCCAGGTAGGATACTGGCAAAAGGTTTATGCAAAACATAAAGTAGCACTCAGGAGCAAATCCCTGGCTGTTACAACAGATACCGGGCCGCCTCCGGCTGAAACCGGATAACCGGATGGAAATCAGAAACTACTGCAAGACCGATTTCGCTGACTTGGTAAAACTCAGGAATGAAAAGGACGGTATTCTTTCCCCTTTCTTCTGGTCCTGACCCGAGGGGGACAGCAGATTAGGGGCGGGCCCCGGGCAGGGGTATCAGAAATAGCGTCAAGGTTCACTGGCTCTTTAAGTCTTTACCAAACCGTAAGATGGACACATCTAAGCCTGAAGAGAGCAATTCAGGCCAATCTCACCGTTAA
>DFBN01000115.1:0-4301 GCA_002366635.1 Caldifarciminota bacterium UBA3079
ACTTCGCAGAGAAAGCCCAGGCTGGCGACATTATTGTGACTGAAAGGAATTTCGGGGCCGGCAGTTCAAGGCAGCAGGCTGTGGACTGCTTCCAAAGCCTTGGAATCAGTCTGATAATCGCACGCTCTTTCGGCTCCATCTATTTCAGGAATGCGGTAAACGCTGGTTTGGCAGTAATACAGACAAACCTCACCGAATCAGGCATAAAGAACCGCGATAAGATAGAAATCAACCTGAGCAGCGGTGAAGTCCGGATACTGAATTCCGGGAAAACAGTAAAAGCCAGACCTTTCTCACCTGTCCAGATGGAAATCTATCAGCGGGGCGGCCTCCTTGCCCATTACACCCGTTCAAAATGAAACCGCCTGAGACATTTGCCCAGAAGATTCTGAGACGCAAATCAGGCAACAGTGTCGTGCCCGGACAGATAGTTACCTGTCATCCGGACAGACTCCTGATGCATGACAATACCGCCCCGATTATAGCCAAAGTGGGAAAAGAACTGAAACAGTTCGGTTTAGCTGACCCAAATCTGGTAGTAATCGTTCTCGACCATGTGATTCCGGCAGCCAGTGAAAAGGTGGCAGCGAGTCATAAGAAGATTCGGGAATTCGTCCGCAAATACGGCATCCATAACTTCTATGACATTGGCACGGGTATATGCCATCAGGTGATGGTTGAAAAAGGTCTGGTTGTTCCCGGTATGCTTGCGGTCGGTTCTGATTCCCATACCTGTTCTTATGGTGCTGTGAACGCATTTGCAACAGGTATAGACCGGACCGAAGCCGCTGCCCTGCTTCTTACCGGCAAAACCTGGTTTCGGGTTCCAGAATCAATCAAAATCAGTCTAACCGGTCAGCTTAACGAAATGGTCACGGCAAAAGACCTCATTCTGACAATTATCAACAGGATTGGTGCGTCCGGTGCCACTTACTGTTCAGTGGAATTCTGGGGCGACATCGTTAATCTGACAATGGACGACCGTCTTACCATCGCCAACATGGGCGTAGAAATGGGCGCCAAGAATGCGGCATTCCCGGTTGACAATGTAACTGAGAATTACCTTGAATCGATTGGAGTCTTGCCTGATTTGTACGAACCGGTCTGGGCAGACCAGGATGCCGATTACAAACAGGCATTTACATTTGATATGGCAGAAATCGTTCCTGCAATTGCCGCTCCGCACAAAGTAGACAACTATCGGCCGGTCACCGACCTCATAGGACTCAGAATCGACCAGTGCCTGCTGGGCACTTGCACCAATGGCCGTCTGACTGATTTTGAGATTGCCGGCAGGATACTGAAAAACAGAAAGATACATCCTAGCACAAGACTGTTGCTCCTTCCGGCTTCCCGTAATGTTCTGAATCAGGCCATGAAAAAAGGGTTTATCCAGACTCTTGTTCAGGCCGGCGGTGTGCTCCTGCCGCCTGGATGCGGACCTTGCCTTGGAGCACATCAGGGTGCTCTTGCACCACATGAAAGGTGCCTTTCAACGGCCAATCGGAACTTCAAAGGCAGAATGGGGTGCAAGGATGCGGAAATCTATCTGGCAAGCCCGGCAACTGTGGCCGCTTCTGCCCTTTTCGGTAAAATCACAGACCCGAGGAAAATATGAAAGTCTGGGTATACGGAAACGACATCAATACCGATATGCTGTTTCCGGGCAAATATACATATACATGTTCAAAACCCGAAGAAATCAAACCGCATCTGCTTGAAGACCTCGACCCTGAGTTTGCAGAAAAGGTTCGGCCCGAAGACATCATCCTTGCCGGAAAGAACTTCGGATGTGGCAGCTCAAGAGAACAGCCGGTGGTCGGACTCAAAGCCACAGGAATCCAGGCGATAGTAGCCAAAAGCTTTGCCAGGATATTCTACCGTGCTGCTATAAATCAGGGCCTAGTGCTTATCGAATGCCCGGGCGCAAAAGAATCATACCGGCCCGGCGACATAGTAGAACTCGACCTTGACAATGACAGAATAAATGTTGGTGGCAAAGGCTTCCTGTTCCCTCAACTGCCGCCTGAAATTCAGGAAATCCGTGCTGCCGGAGGGCTCCTGTCTTATACCCGTAGCAAACTAACGGCCGCTAAGGAGGAAAATGAATAGTCAGGGAATTGCCGGACATAAAGGCAGACAGGCCCGTTCCGACTGCTGGGTTTCCATAGAGCCGACTGATTCAGGCGGGATAAAGCTCGATATTAAAAGCAAAGTGGATTTCCTGTATAAAGATTCAATCCATGCATTGGTCAGAAAAGGACTCGACCGGCTCGGTGTGAGCAATGCAAAGGTCTGTGTTGAAGACCAGGGTGCTTTGCCTTTCGTGATAATGGCAAGACTGGAAACTGCGGCCCGCCGTGCACTGCCAAATAATAAGCTGCCGGAATACCTACCAGAGACCAAACCACACAAATCCACAACCAGGGACCGATGGCGTCGAAGCCGGCTTTATCTTCCCGGCAACGAGCCCAAATATATGCTCAATGCAAAAATCCACAAACCTGACGGGATAATCCTCGACCTTGAAGATTCTGTTCCGCCCGAAGAAAAAGATGCGGCACTCACACTTGTGCGCAATGCCTTGATTGCCCTTGATTTCGGTAGTTGTGAACGGATGGTCAGGATAAACCAGATTCCGGCCGGACTTGAGGAAATCGGCCCGATTGTGAAAGCCGGTACCCAAGTGATACTTATCCCGAAATGCGAAACAGCCGGACAGGTGAAGAAAGCAGCCGTCAGAATCAAAGAAATCCAGAACGATTCCGAAAATGATAACAATGTCTTCCTGATGCCGATTATCGAATCTCCACTCGGTATGTTCCATGCACTCGAAATCGCCCAGGCATCTTCCTTAGTAGTGGCACTCACTTATGGACTCGAAGATTACACTGCAGAGCTTGGCGCACGCAAGACCGGTTCAGCAACTGAAAGCCTCTGGGCACGTTCGCAAATCGTCAACGCAGCCCGGGCCGCAGGTGTCCAGCCGATCGATACTGTCTTTGCCGACGCCGGGGACACAGAAGGCCTCAAGCAGAACGCAATCCAGGCTCGGGAAATGGGTTTTGAAGGAAAAGGGTGCATTCATCCCCGGCAGATACCAATTGTCAATCTGGCTTTCACTCCGACCAGTCAGGAAATCGAGCATGCACAGAAAATCGTGCTGGCCTATGAGAAAGCCCTTAAACAAGGCAGAAGCGTCGTATCCATCGGCAGCAAGATGATTGACCTGCCCGTAGTCCATCAGGCACAAAGGATTATCAACCTGGCCATGGCGGGCAAGCTGTCCCGCAACCTTGAGGAAAGGACAGAATAATGAAAATGGTCAGAAATGCTGCGGGCAGATTCGTCCCGGTAGAAGTCAATGACAAACCACAGGTTCCATTCCCCGGGGTGAACAAATATCGGCCCAAAGGCCGAAAAGCCGGTGCCCTTATACCAACAGTTATCGACTATCCTGCAGACGGCAACAAGGTAGTGCCTGACCTCAAAACCGCACTTCAGAAATGCGGGCTCAGAAACGGAATGACCATTTCTACCCATCACCATTTCAGAGAAGGTGACATCGTTTCCAATCAGGTTTTTGACATCTGTGCACAGCTCGGGGTCCGGAACCTGATGTGGTTTCCTTCGGCTTCTTTCCCTTGCAATGAACCGATTCTGAAACATGTTGACTCCGGTGTGGTTCACCATATCGAAGCCAGCATGAACGGTGTGATGGGTGCGTATGTTTCCCAGGGCAGAATGAAAAAAGGTCTCGGCGTTCTCCGCTCTCACGGCGGTCGTGCCAGGGCCATCCAGGACGGTGAAGTCCATATCGACATCGCAGTCCTGGTTGCGCCTGCTGCCGACCAGTTCGGCAATGCCAACGGCATCAGTGGCGACACCAATTGCGGCGTGCTCGGTTACGCGGAAGCCGACCTGCTTTATGCAGATAGAGTAATAATCGTTACCAGTAAACTTGTCCCTTTCCCTTGTATCCCTATTTATCTTTACGGACACTATGTTGACTATGTAGTAGTTCAGGACAATATCGGCAACCCGGATAAGATTGTATCGGGCACGACCCAGATAACCCGCAGCCCTGACCGGCTCTATATCGCGGAGCTTGCAGCCAGGTTTGTCAAAACGGCAGGCATAATGAAAAACGGGTTCAGCCTGCAGGCAGGTGCGGGCGGCATATCTCTGGCATTCACCAATTCCCTCGCCAGGATGATGAAACAGTCCGGTATCAAGGCCGGCTGGGTGCATGCAGGAAGCACAAAATATGTTGTGGATATGCTGGAACAGGGCCTGACCCG
>DFBN01000115.1:4313-17257 GCA_002366635.1 Caldifarciminota bacterium UBA3079
AATCATATTCCTACCAGCACCCTCATAAGCTATAACCATCATGCCAAAGGCAATTATCTGAATCTGGTTGATGTCGCAGTGCTCGGTGCAACCGAAGTTGATGTCAATTTCAATGCCAATGTTGTTACTCATTCTGACGGCATGATGCTCCATGGTATCGGTGGTTGGCAGAACTGCATGTTCGCACATTGCACAATACTCGCGGTTCCTTCTTTCCGGGACCGAATCCCGGTAATAGTCGACAAAGTAACCACACTGTGCGCACCGGCCGAGATGGTTGATGTCGTCGTTACCGAGCGTGGAATCGCAATCAATCCCAGACGGACAGACCTGATTGATGCGACAAAACATTCGGACCTGCCCGTCCGGACTATTCTGGAAATCAAACAGGAAGTAGAATCGCTCTGCGGAAAACCTTCAAGACCAAAGCTCACAGACAAAGTTGTAGCCGTTGTAAAATGGGTTGACGGAACCGTGCTTGATTCCATCTACCAAGTGACATAAGTTCGCGGTCAATCTTTGCCCGATTTCTAAAATAGCAGTTTGAGCTTCCAGACTTCCCTGCCAACACCTCAATTCAGCAAGGCAAATCAGATGGGCGAACAGCCAATTGGGAAATTACTGATGAAGTTTTCCCTGCCGGCTGTCATCGCAATGATAGTGAATGCCACTTACAATATTGTGGACACCGTTTTTGTCGGTCGGCTGGGTTATGAAGCGATTGCGGCCCTGACTGTTGTCTGGCCCATCCAACTATTGTCTATGGCCCTGTCAGTTGGAATCGGAGTGGGTGCCAATTCGCTCATCTCGCGCCTGCTCGGTGCCGGTGCCCGCCGAGAGGCAAACCGTGCGGCCGGTCAGGCGATTCTCCTGGGAATCTCCTCCGGTGCGGTCCTCATGCTGGTAATACTTATCTGGACCGACCCGATTCTCCGCCTCCTGGGTGCATCAACTGAAATCCTGCCGCTTTCCCGTGCATATATCCGCATTATCATCTGGGGCGGGGTCCTTGTTTTCCTGCCGATGATACTCAACAATCTTGTCCGCGCCCAAGGCAATCCGACCCTGCCGATGACTATAATGGTGATTTCTGCCTTTTCCAATATCGCCCTTGACCCTATCCTGATTTTCGGTCTCGGGCCTTTTCCTGCCATGGGCGTACGCGGGGCTGCCATAGCAACTGTAATAGCCCGTGGAATTGTCGTGGTAACTTATTTCATATATTTCATTGGCGCAAGACTGGGGTACCGACTCACATTCTCAGACTTCATCCCCGCACCCAGAATATGGACAAGAATCTATGCGGTAGGCGCACCAACCGTGGCCATTCAGATTGCACCCAGCATTACATTCTCGGTCGCCAACAATATCGCGGCAGGGTTCAGTCCTGTTTGCCTTCCTGCCCGGCATCGGCATCACTCAAGGTATTTTGCCGTTGACCGGTTACAACTTCGGTGCAGGAAAATTGAAGCGTGTCAGGGAAATCATCCGCAAAGCCGCAATTACTGCTACCTCATTGACAACCGGTTTCACAGCACTATTTCTGTTATTTGCACCTATCCTTGTTGCTGTGTTCAACCGAGACCCGGAATTCGTCGGGACTGCAGCCAGGGGATTACGCATTAGCACACTGGTTTTCGTCACAGTCGGGGCCACAGTTATTTTCGCCGCCTTTTTCCAGGGAATCGGCAAAGGCATACCGGCAATGTTTCTTTCTATTACTAGGCAGTTGGTATTCTATCTTCCCTGCCTGCTGCTCCTGCCAAAATTCTTTGGCCTGGATGGAATATGGCTGGCCGTGGCCGCATCCGACTTCCTGGCTGCCATAGTTTCAGTGGTCTGGACAACAGCGACATTCCGCCGTTTAGGAGTCCCGTTATTTTCACACAGGCTCAGCGCTTGTAAATATACTTCTGGATGAACTGCTCGTTCTTGCGCCAGGCCTCAGCTACTTTCACCCGTAGTTCAAGATAGACCGGCCTGTCCAGAAACTGCTCTATCCTTCTGCGCGCTGCAGCACCTACCCTCTTGATTGCCTGTCCATTATTACCGATGATAATCGCCCTCTGTGAATTGCGTTCCACATAAATCACGGCATTGATATAATCCTTCCGTCCCGGCCTCTCTCTGAAATCTTCAATAACAACAGTAGTGGCATAAGGAACTTCTTCACCATAACGGTTGAAAATCACCTCCCGGATAATCTCGGCAACAAAGAATCGCTCCGGCCTTTCAGAAATCATAAGAGGGGGATAAAAAGGTTCACCATCGGGCAGACTGTCAATCACCGCGGCCTTCAGTTCTTCAACCCCACTGCCTTTGAGTGCGGAAATCATATGAACATTATCAAACCCCTGCCCGGCCAGTCTTTGGGCTATGGGCAGAAGGGTCTTCTTTTCCACCTTGTCTATTTTGTTAATCACGACAATGCTATTGCGCTTTGCCAATGACCCGACACCTGATATATCAGGCCTGGTGGCATCCACAACCAGAAGCACAATATCCGCATCCCTGAGCGCCAGCTCAATCTCTTTCTCCATCATCTCCTGGAGCTTGTAACAGGGTTTTAGTATTCCCGGCGTATCCAGAAAAAGGGCCTGGTACCCCCTGCCGTTTAGGATACCGAGTATCCTGTGTCTGGTAGTCTGGGGTCTGGACGCGACAATAGAAACAGGGTAGTCAAGCAGTCGGTTAAGCAATGTGGACTTGCCAACATTAGGAAGCCCGACCAGAGCGATATAACCGGACTTGAACCTGCCCCGGGAAACCGGATGGGAATCGCGTTCCCTTTTGTTCACCTAGTGTATACCCCGACCGAGGCCAGTTTTGAGATTCGCTGCTTTACGAGTTCCTCGGCCGACTTCAAGGCAAGCTTGCGGAAATTGGCCATAACCGCCCGCTTAAGCAACTTTGCGGCCTCGTCCCAGTCCTGATGGGCACCACCTAAGGGTTCGGGCACAACCTCGTCGATGATACCGAATTTCAGCAGGTCGCTTGCAGTCATTTTGAGAACCTCAGCCGCTTCTTTGGTCTTTGAACCATCCCGCCATAGTATTGAAGCGCAACCTTCGGGAGAAATTACAGAAAACAATGCGTTTTCCTGCATCAGGACCCGGTTGCCCACAGCAACGGCCAATGCCCCACCTGAACCGCCCTCGCCACATACCACAACCACAATAGGCACAGGCAGAATCGCCATCTCTCTCAAGTTGCGTGCAATCGCCTCGGCCTGCCCTCTCTCTTCAGCCCCGACCCCTGGATATGCAGCCGGGGTGTCAATCAGGCTGAGAATCGGCAGGCCGAACCTGACAGCAAGCTTCATTACCCGCAGCGTTTTACGATAACCTTCAGGATGAGGCATGCCGAAATTACGGTATAATTTCTCTTTGGTATCGCGCCCTTTCTGATGACCGATAATCGCAAGCCCGGTTTCGTTAATCTTACCAATACCGGCAATAATTGCCGGGTCGTCTGCAAATGCCCGGTCGCCGTGCAGCTCCACGAAATCTGTCACCATTCTTTCAATATAATCAAGCATGTACGGCCGTCTTGGATGCCGTGCAAGCAGAACTTGCTGCCAAGGCGTCAGGTTTGAGTAAAGCTTTGACTTAAGTTCTTTGACCTGTTCTCGCAACCGTTTGACCTCTTCCTTGGCCCCGATTGCAGTAAGCTCGTCAATTCGCTCCATCAGCTCGGCCAGCGGTTGCTCAAAATCCAGCCAACCCTGAGGCATCAGCCCTCCCATAGAATCGGCCTAGAGACAAAGACCCACTGAGATACGGTGGGCCGCACCCAGATTGTCATTCATAGGTGTAAAGGAATAATCAAAATGGAATTGACTCAGAAGGAACCCCAGACCCAGACTCAAACGGCTTCGGTCAGATAACCACTCATAACCTGCTCGCAGTGACGCAACCCGGGCCCAAGTGAATTCAGTTCCGGCACGGAGGTTCAATGTTCTGGTATAAAAGAAAAATGAACTCTGCCCGGCCAAGTTCAACCGAACCTTGTTTCCTAAACAATATTGATAAGCAGCGCCCAATCGTCCTCTTGTTGGCAACCTGAAGCTCTCCTCGTAATAGTACAGATTCTTTCCGAAATCCACTACTGAAGCGCCCAGAATCAAACGGTTCATCGGGAGTAGACGCATACCCAAATCCACGCCTGGTGCGTGTGCCTGCCTGTCCATTATTTTGGAATAGTAATACCTGCCGCTGATACCAATATCGGTAATGTCGCCGAATGAACGGGAGAAGTTCAGATGGAAACTGAACTCCCTGGGTTCAAATTCACCCAGAGGTTCCTCTGCCGGCACTTCTGTACGGTAATCGAATTTCCCGGCATCGAAACTGGCTACACCAAAACCCAAATGCATGAACCCGAGGTTGCGCACAACAAATACCGACTGCTGATTGGTATCAAGAAACCATTTTGTATATGAAGCACTGGCAGCAAAACTCCGAATGCCCGAAGAAGCCGCAGGATTCCATACCATTCCCTCGGGCCCGGTCGCACAGGCAACACCCACATTCCCCATTCCGGCCTCACGCACACCGGGCAATATCTTAAGCGAAGAAAAACCGCAGAACCCGAATCCGAAGCTGACAATCATGACTAGAATCGTTATGTAGCGCATATTCTAACCTTCGATTATCTCGACATTGGCGCGGGGCAGAACCACTCGTTCTCCGTTTTCAAGCTCCACCTCCAATACCCTTGCCCTGGCTTCGCTTTCAATCTTCTGAAGCTCAACCGGCAAACTTGTAACTTTCCCAATCGCACCGAACTTGGGCTCACGGATTATTCGCACCGCCATACCCAGTTCAAGTCCGCTCTCATCTATGTTTTGCTTTATTTCATCCCTGTTGTCGGTTTGCGGAACAATTATTTCAGGACGGATAACGCCCGCCCTTATCTGAGTAGCTCCATTGACCGATGCCATTCTTCCTTCAAGCGTCTTCAACAGGTCGAAAGTCTTACGGGCCATGCACATCTCACCGAAACCTTCGGTTATAACGAGAGTCACGCCCTTTTTTTCAGACCCGGTGATGGCAACACCGATGTCGTAACCGAGGAACTCACGCAGGGTGGCATCTTCAACCCCGCCAGCGACAATCGCTTTGACACCGTGGGCAATTCCCGCCTCAATCACTTCATGCCGGATTAAGGAACCACCGATGACTACTTTGCCACGGCATTCCTCGGTTATCTCTTCACCTGAGAGCACTGCATCTGGAGAATCAACTATCATCTTCAGCCTCCCCCTTACTTCACCGCCAACGCCGAAGATACCTTGAACCAGGCTGGCATCGGTCTCCACGATAACGCCTTCCTTTGGAATTACTTCGGCAACTTCTGCTTCAATATACGCATCAACCTGAACCGGCTGAGGAGGCTCACGCAATATCACCTGACCGGTCACACTGGAAATACTCTCAATTGAACCTTTGACAGGAACCCGAACATCGGTTTTGAAAAGGCCAAAAAGCCCCCTGGAACGGGCAATAATTTCATTCTTCTCGACTGGGTCACCTTCCTTTTTTAGCATCATGCCTGGGAGGTCTTCGGGTGGAACTCCAAGCAGTCCGCCGACATTCAAAGTCGCAACATTGCCCGGCAGTTCGGTTCGGGCCACGATGTCATCGCCTTTGACATGCTGTCCTTTTTCTACTAGGGTTTCACCGGGCAGGGGCAAGCGCCTTTCTTTTCTGACGACAGCCCGGGCTGTCACTTTCAAACCAGGGGTATATGCATGTGCCATGAGCTTGAGAATATTTGAAATTACACCGGGTGTCAAGTAAGGTATGATTGAACTGAAACCGGCCGAGTATTGACCTGAAACAGACGGAACATATACTGGGCTTATGGAATTAGATTTAGCCTATGGTGATACTGCCCGGAAGCTGAGAATTCCGGATAGAAACCTGCTTGGTATCCTGAAACCGAATGATGTAAAACCGTTTCAGGACATCGGAGCCGAATTTGCAAAGGCGTCACAGGCCGCAGCCGAATTCCTCAAAGGAGGACATCGCGTCTTGGTGCTTGTGAACGACTATACCCGGCCTACACCCAGCAATCTGGCACTTGTCCGCCTTGAGCCCCTGCTCAATGACCGGGATGTCAAATACATCGTCTGCCTGGGCACCCATCGGTCACCCACAGAAGATGAATGCCATCAGATATTCGGTCCTGATTTCTACGGTCGGCACAAGGAACAGATTATCAACCACGACTGCCGGGACAAATCCAAACTCTTCTTCCGTGGGAAAACGAGCTTCGGCACTGAAGTCTGGTTCAACCGGGAACTGGTCTGGGCCGACCGCATCATAGCTATCAATTCGCTTGAGCCGCACTATTTCGCCGGTTACACTGGTGGACGAAAAGGGTTCCTGCCCGGTGTCGCCGGGCTTGAAACCGTCAGGCAGAACCACAATAACGACAATGTTACATCCCCGGACTCGGCCGCGCTCAGGTTGGAAAATAACCTGATACATAAGGATATGACCGAAGCGGCAAAGATGGTAATAAGGCCGGTGTTCTCAATCCAGGTCGTCATAGACCGGCACCACAAACCGGTTTCTCTCGATTACGGGGACCTGTTCGAATCGTTTGCCACCGCTACCAGTGATGCCTTCAAGGTTTATAGTGTGCCTATCAAAGAAAAGGCCGACATCGCACTTAGCGTGCTCAGGCCACCTTATGATATCAATTTCTACCAGTGTCAGCGTGCCCAGGAATTCGGCCGGCTCGGCCTGAAAAAGAACGGGGTGCAGATAACTATCTCGGCCTGTCGCAAAGGAATCGGAAACGACGGCTTTATCCAGACATTCAAGAACTGCACAGAACCGTCTGAAGTCCTGAAGTTCCCGAAAAAGGAACGCAAACTGGGCTGGCACAAATCGGCCCGGCTTGCCAAACTACTGAAAGATATCGAACTCTATACTGTAATGGGGATAAGCGATGAAACTGCCAAGCAGGTATTCATGCACCCGTTTCATTCTATTCAGAATGCAATTGATGCTGCAATCCAGCGTGTCGGTCCGGATGCAAAGATTTATATCATCCCGGATGCGGGCGCGGTAATCCCGGTTATCGAATAATCTGGATTTCAGGCCGGCTCGATTGCATGTTCGTCTTCGACCTTTGGATGGGGAATCCTCAAAGGCCCGAGTTCTTTGATTCGCGCTGTGAACCTAGTGACAGCATCGGCGAACTGCTGGCCTTCTGCAGCAGATACCCATTCGAGGTGCAGCCTTTCAGGTTCGATACCAAGACTGGAAAGCAATCCTGCCAGCATAACGACCCGCTTCTGGGTTTTATAGTTTCCGGACATGTAATGGCAATCACCAGGATGGCAACCGCCGATGAACACACCGTCTGCACCATCGTGGAACGCCTTGAGAATAAATGACGGGTCGATTCGGCCCGAGCACATCACCCTGATAATTCTCATATTGGGAGGATAATTGAAACGCGAAGTCCCGGCCAAATCGGCCCCGGCATAGCAGCACCAGTTGCAGGCAAATCCGACAATTCTCGGTTCGAAATCAGCCATTTAAGCCTCCACTTTCTCGGCAACTGACTGGTGGCCGGTAAGTGCATCAAGCTGTGCCTCGACCTGAGCATCAGTATAATGCCGCATCGTGATTGCGCCTGACGGGCATGCCGAAGGACATACACCGCAGCCTTTGCATAATGCTTGGTTTACGGTCATAACCTCACGGCCAGGGTCATAAATAAGTGCACTATAAGGACAGAGTGCCTCGCAAACATGGCAGCCTGAGCACAAATCTTCATCTATGTCTGCTACCACCGGTTCAATCGTCACCTCGCCCCGGTTCAGAAGCGCAATTACTGAAGATGCAGCGGCCTTGGCCTGCGCAACCGTATCCGGGATATCCTTCGGCCCCTGGCAGCAACCGGCCAGATAGACACCTTCGATATTCGAGTCAACCGGTCTCAGTTTGGGATGGGCTTCAAGAAAGAACCTATCCGGGGAAAGCGAAAGTTTAAGCATCTGGGCAAGTTCCTGATACCCTTCGCTCGGCACAAGACCCACGCCGAGAATAACCATATCGGTTTCGTGTTCGGTAACCTTGCCCAGAAGGGTATCCTCCGCCCTGACAACCAGTTTGTCCTTCCTGCGGAAAATCTCAGAAGGCTTGCCGCGCTTGAACAGCACACCTTCCTCGCGCACCCGGTCGTAGAATTCCTCAAACCCTTTGCCGAACGCCCTGATGTCAATGTAATAAGAAGTAACATTCGTATCGGGCAACCTGTCTTTGATTAAATGGGCCTGTTTTATGATATACATGCAGCAGATACGCGAGCAATACTCATTACCGCAAACCTTATCCCTTGAACCAACGCAATGAACGAATACCACATCTTTGGGAGGTTTGCCGTTACTTATCCGCACAATCTTTCCTCCGGTCGGCCCGCCGGCC
Organism: Caldifarciminota bacterium UBA3079; assembly: GCA_002366635.1. Classification (GTDB taxonomy): domain Bacteria; phylum Hydrothermota; class Tepidihabitantia; order Tepidihabitantales; family Tepidihabitantaceae; genus UBA3079. Next base: position 12,761 of record DFBN01000115.1, read on the forward strand.
GAAAGCATCCGCTCGAACTCAAGCCCAGTCAGAATATCCTCATGCTTGCCATAACCCAATTCAGGCAGAACCAAAGGGTCAAAAACATCCATCCCGGTAGCAACTACAATCGCACCGACATCAAGCTCCAGTTCTTTATCTTCGGCATCGTAGTTGATGCACTTGGCATCGCATGCCTCAAGACACTTTTCGCAAGGTCTGGGCAATTTTCCCAGACAGTCATCAAGATTCAGCACAAATGCACCCGGTACCGCCTGAGGAAAAGGCTGGTAAATCGCCTTGCGTGTAGAAAGGCCCATATTGAATTCATCTGGGTGGATTTGTGGGCAGACATCGACACAATCGTTGCAAGCGGTGCACCCGTCGATGTCAACATAACGAGCTCGCTGCACTACCCTGGCCTTGAAGTTTCCCACATAGCCTGCTACTTCTTTCAACTCCCCAAGGGTAATGAGCTCGATATTCTTATGCCGGGACACATCAACCATTTTGGGTGTCAGGATACAGGCCGAGCAGTCAAGGGTCGGAAAAGTTTTGTCCAACTGTGCCATATGCCCGCCGATCGACGGCTGGCGTTCCACGAGATAGACTTTGTATCCTGCGTCCGCTATATCAAGCGATGCCTGGATACCGGCGATGCCACCGCCCAGAACGAGCGCTGCTTTGGTGACATCTGCATACCGCTCCTTGAGCGCTTCCAGAAGCGCGGCCCGTGCTACCGAACTGCGCACCAGGTCAGATGCCTTCTGAGTCGCCTTTTCCCTGTCCTGATGCACCCAGGAGCACTGTTCCCTGATATTACACATCTCGAAAAGATACGGGTTCATCCCGGCCCCGAAAACCGCACCTCGGAAAGTCGGCTCGTGCATACGCGGCGAACAGGCCGCTACTACTACCCGGTCCAAACGGTGTTCCTTAATATCCTTCCTGATAAGCGCCTGGCCGGGGTCTGAGCACATATACATATTGTCCCGCGCCACTACAACATTCGGCAGTGTCCCGGCGTATTCGGCCACCGCCTCAACATCAACTGTCTGGGCGATATTGGTGCCGCAATGACACACATAGACCCCGATTCTCGGTGCACTTTTCTCTATCTGTTTCATGATTTCATCTCCTGCAAACGCTTACGCAATACCGGCACAACCTTGTGCAGGTCGTCAACGATACCATAATCTGCCACTGCAAATATCGGGGCATTCGGGTCCTTATTGACCGCAATAATCGTATCCGCGCCTTTCATGCCGGCGATATGCTGAAACGCGCCCGATATGCCCAGCGCAATATAGAGTTTTGGTTTTACTGTCTTGCCTGACGAACCGACCTGCCGCTCTTTGGGCAGCCAGCCGGCATCAACCACCGGTCTTGAACCGACCAGCACTGCTCCGATAGAATCGGCAAACTCCTGAACCGGCTCAAGGTTCTTTTCTTCTTTCACGCCGCGGCCCACACCGACAAGAATATCCGCCTTGGTGATATCGATACCGCTTATTGATAACTCTTCGATACCCAGGTGTCTGGTCTGAAGTCCGGTTTCAAGGTCGGCATTCACTTCATAATGAACCAGCTCGCCTTTTATCTTTATCGGTTCGGGCCTGAAAAAAGACTGCCGCACCATCACGATTGCCGGACTATGCTTGACTGACAGGTCTGCATTCAACTTGCCGCCATACATACCACGACTCACAACCAACTCGTTATCGGTCCAGTGGAAGTCAACTACATCTGACACAATCCCCGCATCGAGTTTTACTGCCAGGCTTGGTCCCAAATCGGCGCCAAGCGCTGAATCGGCCAGCATAAACACCGCTGGTTTCCGTTCCTTAATCAACTTCAAAAGAACATGCTGGTAGGTTTCGTAACTGAAATAGCGTAAAGCCGGATGACAGCCGCAAACAACCCGCGGTGCATGCCTGGTAAGTTCTGAAGCCATAGCTTCACAATCGTCCCCAAGAATAACTGCTTCAAGCTCTCCATCCATTTCATGGGCCAGCCGCCTTCCGGCAGCCAGCATTTCATAAGTCACATCCCTGATTGTGCCCTGCCGGTGTTCGGCAAGCACGGTAACGCTCATAGTAGACCTTTTTCCTTTATTATCGTGGCTATCTTACTTACCTTCTCATCAACTGTTCCTTGCAAAATCTCTGCAGCCGAACTTACCTCGGGCACATAAAGCTTAATCAACCTGGTTTTTGAACCGGTATCGCCTACCTCATCCTGCTCAAGACCGAGACTCGCAATATCCAATCTTTCAAGTGGCTTTGTGCGCGCCTGTCTTATCCCGAGTATTGAGGCATAGCGTGGGGCATTGCCACCTGTCTGGAACGAAACGACACAAGGTCGATTCAGCTTCTTTACTTCAAGAGAACCACCTTCAAGCTCGCGCCTGACCACGACTTCGTTATCTTTATTCTCAAACCTGATTGCATACATTGCATGTGGCCAGCCCAGGAACTGTGCCAATGCCGGTCCTACCTGTGAATCCTGGGTATCCTGGGCGATGCAGCCGGTGAATACCAAATCGAACTGCTCCTTTCTGAAATACGCAGCCAGGACCCCTGCGAGCACTATGGCATCAGAACCCGCTAAACCGGCATTATCGATTCTCACTGCTTCATCCGCACCCTTGGCCAGTCCTATCCGTAGAACCTCCTCGGTTTCCTTGGACCCAATCGAAACCAGAACTACTGTCCCACCTGACTTTTCCCGAAGAATCAGTGCCTCTTCGAGTGCGTAGTTATCCGGTTCATTGATAATGAATGCCAGCTTATCCTTGATAATGTCCTTGCCGGTATCGTCAACCTTGATTTCCGACTCGGCTGTGTCAGGAATGCGCTTCACGCAAACGGCGACTTTCATCTGGTCTCCTTAAATTCATACTTGGCACAAATCAAAATCAGGTGAGAAGGATACAGCAAAACTCTCAGGCGTCAAGCTTACATGGAATCCGGTGAACTTTAGCCCTATTTCCGGACAACCACCTTACGGGTCTGTTTCCCCCTATCAGAACTGATGAAATAAACTCCGGCAGGAACTTCGCGGATGTCGTTCTCGCCCTGGTGCAAACCCATAACCTTCTGGCCGGTGACAGAAACCAGGGCCGGAGGGGTCGAGGATTCAAAGGTCGAAGGCAAAAATAGCACGTCGTAGACGATGGTGGCTGTCGGCCTTAAGTCGCGGGCTGTTGGCTGCTCTTCTTCAATCCCGGGCACGATTGAATCCCGAATCACCGACACCGACAAACTCAGCCGGTTAACAACATACATGCGGTTCTGGATTGGATTCCAGACCAGGCTACGAGGAGAGTTCCCGACCCCGATCGTGCTGATGACACTGTCGTGGATTCCATCAATGATAGTAACATCATCACTGTATCGGTTTACACAGTAAATCCTGTTGTTGTAGGTATCGCACGCCAGTGCGTATGGAAAGTCACCTGCTTCCAGGTGCACGATGATACGGTTGGTTTCGGCATGTATTACGCTGACGCTGTCGCACCAGCAATTCGCACAATAGATCTTCTCATAAGATGCATTGGCGCACAAAGCGCACGGCCCGTTCAATACATCTACCGTGGCCACTACCGCATTGGTCACTCCGTCGATCACACTCACATTATCGCTTCCTTTGTTCGCACAATACACGCAGTGATTTAATGGATTGTAGAACAAAGCCTCCGGTTCTGTCCCCACATCCACAGTATCGAGCACCTGATTGGTCGCACCACTAATCACCGTTACATTATCGCTGTAGTCGTTCGCACAATACACCTTGTTCTCAAAATGATTATAGCACAAGGCATAAGGACGACGCCTGGTAGGAACTGTCCCGATAACTTCATTGGTTCGTCCGTCAATCACCGTTACAGTGTCACTGCGGCCGTTCGCACAATAAACCTTGTCATTGGTGGCATTGAAGCAAAGGGCACGCGGTCCGTCTCCTGCAGGCACAGTAGTAATCCTGCTGCCGCTTGCGCCATCGAATATGGTTACATCGTCGCCAGTGATGTTTGCACAGTAAACCTTATTATCCACCGGATTATAGCACAATGCATAAGGGTCGTTTCCCGCAGCAACGGCCATAACCACCTGGTTCGTTGCCGCGTCAATCACAGTCACATTCCCGGTTCCCTTATCCGCACAGAAAACCCGGTTATCATCCGAGTCATAACCGAGAACATGCGGATGGAGTGGCGCACGCAGGGTAATCAAAGTGCTGTCGGTCACACCGCCGATAACCGATATGCTGTTGGCATCCTGATTTGCACAGTACACTTTATTATCCGATGGGTCGCAGCAAAGGTCACAAGGCGAATCGCCTGTTTCCGTCGTCGCTATCACACGGTTTGAAGCACCGTCCACTATGACCACTTTGTTGTCGTCTTTAACCGCACAATAAGCCTTGTTCACTACCGGATTGTGACCCACGGCACAAGGATGTTCGCCAACTGCCAGAGTTACGATAGCGCTGTCTGCCGCGGCGTCAACCACGGTAATG
>DFBN01000008.1:0-6342 GCA_002366635.1 Caldifarciminota bacterium UBA3079
TCAGCGACGGTCAGCTATCGGAAATCGGCAATTGGAAATGCGGCGCCTCTAAGCGCCAACCCGGGTTGGATAGGTAGGAGATAAGTAATGTGTCCCCGAAACTCCCCGGCTATTTAACGACCTTCACTCGAACATATCCAATGTAGGGTTTCAGCTGTTCCACGACGTCTTCGGTCTTTCCACCTTTGATTCTGGATTTCCGGGCGAGAATTTCCTTGCCCTCCGGCAAGCCGGCAAGCAAATTCCTCAGGTAGCCGACTTTGACTGCGAAGTTGACGTTCTCGGACAGCGTGCCCTGCAGTCTGAATACCACGAGTGCGTTAAGCCGGGAGACAACTATGCCCAGCAACTTGCCATCTGCGCTGAAAAGAGGACCACCGCTGTTGCCTGGCTGGACCGGATTCTCGATCTGCACGAGTGTGGGGTTGTCCTGTAGCCCGGTCAGTGCACTTACACTTCCGGAGTTGAACTTTAGTGACTTGCCCAGGATGCCGGTCAACGGGAAACCGAGCGTGAACGTTTCCATACCGAGTCGAGCCGAGCCCGGCTGGAGCAAGGCGAATGGAACATCAATGCTGTCCTTCTGCTCGGGCAGTGACAAGCGGAGGATGGCCAGGTCGTTCTGCGCGTCCTCGACTTCGACCTTGGCGGTGTAGTAAGTACCCTGCTCCGGGAAGTCTACCTCTATAGTGGTAGCATCATCGATGACATGCTGGCAGGTCGCAAAGAGACCCGATTGAGACAGCAGAACACCGCTTCCGGTATAGTGGGTCTCGCGTGGTCCCGGCGCGTATCCGCCTGGGGGTATCGGCGACCGACCTCGCGGACTCGGCAAGAGCCGGCGGACCTCCGCCGCCAGGCCAACAACGTCGTTCATCGTGAGCGCGACCTTGACGTTGGTAGTCGGGAAGTCATAGATCGCCGCATCACTGGACAGATCGAGCCTGATGTAGTCCTTCCAGCCGAGCCCGATGCCCCAGCAGAGACCCAGCGACTTGAACCGACCCAGGCCGGTCCTCGTGAGCGCTTCGCCAATGCCGAAGTGGCTCGTCACGCCGTCTTTCTCCAAGACGATGCCACCTCTTTGGCCCGTCAGGTCCTCGAAGTAGCCAAGCCTCAGAGAGAGAATGTCGAGGGCCGTAACCTCAATGCCCAGGCTTTTCCATATGTCTCGGAGTTCCTGCCCCAAGAGCTGGTCGAACGTCTTGGTGCCGTCGGGGTCGTAGAACATACCCACAAGTATCTTGTCGGCTTCAGGAAGCACCTTCAGACGAACATACCTGTTGCTTACCGGAGTCCAGCATAGTCCGACGCGGAGCATCGTGGGCAGGGGGTTCGGTTCGCCTCCCCCGGAGTCGTAGGCCATGTCCGGCCCGAGATTCGCAAGCGCCAGCCCGGCACTCAGGTCAGGTATCAGATGGCAGAGGACACCGATGTCTGCCGCGAAGGACCCGCCCGTTCCTCTCGCGTCAATGCCCAGTTCCGGCATGTCGCTCCAGACCCAATCCGGGGCGCGACTCTGACGGACTAGCTTGACCGCTGCTCCGACTCCGAGCTTGCCGTCTAGGAGGCCAACGCCTCCGTGGAGCCCAAACGCCCCTCGCCATGTTGTGTACCGGCCCAGGAATTCCCCGTGCTCGTTGATGACATCAGTCTCACCAAGCGTCAGGTACGTTGCGTTCGCACCGAAGCCGAGGTCGATTCCGTTTCCCAGCGCATTGAGGATGCAGTAGGACCCGCCCGCGAACGCGTAGGTCATGCCAGGATAGAGACCGGGCAGCCATTCACCGGAGCTGAGACTAAGGCTGAGTGATTTCTGCAAGCCGATACCACCAGGGTTCCAATAGCTTGCATCCGGGTCTTCACCGAGTGCGACAGAGGCGCCGCCCAAGGCGGTCGACCTGGCGGATGGCCAGATGAGAAGAAAACTAGCCCCCGGGTTTTCGTGCGCGAGCGATACCGAGCAGGACGCAATGATGAGTGCTGCTGCCACAATGGCGGTTCTTCTCAACTTAGCTTTCCTTCCGGGACGCGAGGTCCCTGGGGGGTTTCGGGAACACATTACTTATCTCCTACACATTCGACTTCGTCTGGTCGTCTTTCTTGTCAATCTTTATGGTGGTGGGCAGAAATTCGTATTATGTTCCTTATTATTCCCCTTTTGCTTCCGTAGGGCCACATTGCTCATTTTTGTCTTGGTGCTGACGTGCCAAAGATGACGTCCGCCACACCAACCATTTCACCGTATTTGAACAGCGCGCCACCCTTCTTGCGCGTGATTCTGGAACCGTCGGCCAAGCGGAACTCCTGTTCAGTAATGGGTTTGATACCCAGACGGCCGAGAACCGGCGCAGGAACCACCGAGTAGATGGCTCCGGAATCAATCAGGAACTTCAACTTCTCGGTCCGTTCCGGATTGTTAGGGTTTCCGATTTCAAATGGTAGAATTCGGTTCATTGTCAACGGCATGATTATTCGTCCGGCAGGATTCGGCAGGCCTTTACCCAGTGGTCGAACTTTTCCGGCTTGACAACACCGCCTGAAACCACGAGTTTCAATCCTTCTTCGATACTTATGCCGGTTTCAGTAATGTTGTCTTCAGGAATCAATGCCAGCCAGCCCGATGTCGGGTTTGGTGTGGTCGGGAAAAACACAAACATTGCCTGCCGGCCATCCTTGAGTTCGAACAGCTCGTCCGATGTCAGAAAGCCTACCGCCAGTATGCCGCGGCGTGGATATTCTGCGATAACGGTTTTGCGCAACGAACTTCTTTTGACAAATACCGCCTCGGTGAGCTGACGGGCCGAGCCGTAAATGCTTTTTATCACGGGCACACGGTGCATCAGTTTATCAAACCATCCCAGAAACCAGCGGCCCAAAATACCTGATGCAAGCGCACCGATCGCCAGAATGACAATAATAACCATGATAAATCCGGCCAGCGTCGTGAGCCAGGCGGGCAGATGGGAAAGCCAGGCATGCTTTGTCAATAGGGGCCTGAAGACATTTCCCAGTTTTGAGATGAGGAACCATAAAACGAAAACTGTCAGGCCGATGGGCAGGATGGTAGCAATGCCGGAGATAAAATATTTGCGCAGTTGACCCATTTAATGGTTAATTAAGAATTTCCGGCATCGGGCAAGAAACTCCTGGCAGGTTTCAGTTTTGTAATCAGGATAGGTCCATTCGAGTGGCCGGTATCTGCCTGAATGGTAAATCATGGTCAGTTCGGCATAGATGCCATGCCCCAGATAAATCCTGTGGGCATAGTTTTTGGTTGTGGCAAGAATCAGATTGTGAAGGCTCAGGATTCCAGGGTCGAGATTGACCTTGCGTTTGCCATGGCTGGCAAACTTCTGTTCCAGATTGTTTGTGGCAAGCTTGAATTCATAAAGTCGTTCTGGTTGGACTGTTTTTTCAAAACCGGTCCAAAAGCGCAGAAGATTCAGACCCATTTCTTGTTCATAATAACTGGTGAAGTCAAAATCTAAGGTTTTGCTACGAATTGTGATTGGGCCGAATAGTGCTGCAAGTGCGGATTCAGCATCAGCGGCAATACTGTTATTTGTGATGATGCCGCATATGAGCATACCCGGATAAGGCGATTGCAACTCAGTCATTCTGTTCTGTTTTGGCCAGGAATTGCCCCAGTTCTTCAAGCGGAGGTAGGTCTTCAAGTGACTCAAGACCGAAATAGCGCAGAAATTCCTTTGTTGTCCGGTACAAGAATGGCCGGCCTGGTTTGTGGGCACGGCCGGCAGTAGCGATAAGCCTTCGCTCAAGCAGGGTTACAACCGGACCTGAGCAGTCCACACCGCGCAGTTTTTCAATCTCGGGCCGTGTGACCGGCTGTTTGTAAGCGATTATAGCCAGAATCTCAAGCGCAGGTCTGGAAAGCCGCTGGGCAAACTGGTGCTTGTAGAGCGCCCGGACCCAGCCGGCAAATTCAGACCGGGTATAAAGCTGAAACCCCTGGGCCAGTTTGTGGATTCTGAATGTGCGGCCGTTTGCTGCATATTGCCGGTTCAATTCATCCACTGCCGCGCGCACTACAGACTTTGGTTGTTGTGCGATTTCTGAAATCCGGGAAATGGTAAGCGGTGCATCAGCAGCAAAAAGCAGGGTTTCGATAATTTCAAGGGTTTTAGGCAGTTTTTCCGTCATCTTTTGAGACGAAAGCGGCCCAGCAATGCTGCAACCGCGGTATGCAGATGCTTTCTTTCCAGATAACAGGTGAGTCTGGTTTCTGATGTGGAGAATGCGATGATATGGACACGCATATGGTGGAGGGTATCTAGGGTGGTGGAAATGATTTCTGTGTCACTGCCGATACCCGGACCAACGACAGATACAGAGCATAGATTGTTATTCAGTTCGATAGATGCGGCATTGACCTTTTTGCCAACCCTGGCCAGGACCTGCTCGGCTTTTTCTTTGTGCGCTTCAGGCAGGATAAAAGACAGGTTGAATCTACGATGCTGTGGTATGCCGTGATTGAAAAGCACCAGTGGCACACGGGCCTTGCCCAGTTCGGTTACGACTTGGTGCAGACACCGCTTTTTCTGGGGCACGTCCAGCAGTGATATCCGTACCAGTTTGTGGTTATGGGTGATGGCCCGGACAAATGCCTTTTCGATTCTTTCAGCCTTTTGAACCATTGTTCCTCGCTTTCTACTGAAAGATGATTTTATTATCAATGGAATCCGGTATTTTTCTGCCAAGGCGCAGGCACGGGGATGAATTACCTCTGAACCTGACCCGGCCAGTTCGGAAAGTTCCTGGAAGCTTATTTTTGGAATGAGCTTAACATTTGGGAAATCCTTCGGGTTTTCAGTGAATACCCCTTCGACATCCTTATTTAATTCGCATCTTTTTGCGTGCAGGACCGCGGCCAGGGCAATTGCGGTTACATCGCTGCCCCCACGGCCCAAAGTTGTAATTTCTTTATCCAGACTTACGCCCTGAAAACCCGCGACAATCGGGATTCTGCCCCGGCGCAATGCATTTCTCAGTCGGTTGCATTTGATTGCCTGAATTCTTGCATCGGTATGGAAACGGTCGGTAATGATACCTACCTGGGAACCGGTGAACGAGACCGCTTCACAACCGCGTTCCATTATTGCCAAAGAAAGTAATGCCATTGCTTGGCGTTCACCCGCGGTCAAAAGCATATCCAATTCACGGCGCTGTGGTTTTTGGGTTATCTTTTCGGCAAGCCTGGTGAGCTCATCGGTTGTCGAACCCATTGCCGATACAACAACAACCACACGGTCGCCGGAGTTGCGGGTTGTTACTATTCTGCGTGCAACACGCCTGATGCAGTCGAGGTCAGCAAGTGAGCTGCCCCCGTATTTCTGAATTACGAGAGCCATCGGCCGATTCTCTTAGCGGCTTGGCGCAGCCGCTTTTCATTTTGAACCAGAGCAAAACGGATATAGCCTTTGCCATATCTGCCAAAACCGATTCCGGGTGCGGTTATAACCCGGCAATATTTAAGAAGGCTCAATGCAAAATTATATGAGTTGCTTTTATTCGGAACTTTGGTCCAGATATAGAATGTTGCTGCCGGTTTTGGAATCTGCCAGCCGAAATGGGCCAGTTCATCGCAGAATATGTTTCTGCGTCTCAGGTAGAGTTTTCTTGTTTCTGCTGCGAGCTTCTCTGAATGGTTGAGCGCATAGATTGCAGCATCCTGGATTGCACCAAAAGGCCCGGAATCTGTATTCTGCTTTATTCTGAGCAATGCCTGAATCAGGCCTTTATTACCAACTGCCATACCAATCCTCCAACCGGCCATATTGAATGTTTTGGAAAGACTGTGGAATTCGATAGAGCGTTCTTTGGCTCCTGGAACCTGAAGGATGCTCGGCGGTTTCCTTTTCCCGAAATAGAGTTCTGAATAAACGCAGTCATTAAGCAGATAGAAACCGTATTTTTGTGCGAGTCGGACAATATCGCGAAAAAATCCCAGGTCAGCGACACCCGCTGTCGGGTTATTCGGATAATTCAGGCAGAGCAGTTTGATTTTATTGCCGATTTTTGCCAGATTGTCCAAATCAGGCAGGAATCGGTTTTCTTCAAGCAACGGCACAGGAACCGGTCTGGCACCTGAGAGCCAAACCTGATTCGGATAAATCGGATAGCTCGGGTCGGAAATCCCGATACTGTCACCGGGTCCGCAAAATGCCCAGATAAAATGGGCCACACCTTCTTTTGAGCCCAGCACCATGGCGATTTCCTTTCCCGGGTCCAATTTAACACCGAATCGGCGATGGTACCATGCTGCTACTGCTTCCCTGGCTGAAATCTTTCCAGCATAAGTAGGATAACGGTGGTTTTCTG
>DFBN01000008.1:6349-7621 GCA_002366635.1 Caldifarciminota bacterium UBA3079
GGGCTGCCTTCACCCAAATCAATTATATCGCCTTTTGTCTTTGCCTTAAGCTTATCCAGTTCACGAAACAGATAAGGAGGGATTCTGCCCAACCTTTGGGCAAATGGCTCTTTCATCACTTTATGTGTAGTCCAAAATCCTGAAATGTCAAGCTTGTAGAATCATAGGGGTGTAATTCCGGATTTGTATGACAGAATGTAACTTATGAGTTTGGGGGCGTGCCCCGGGCAGGGGCTGGGGTTGATGGGACTCACGCCCCAATGCGCGCAGGTTCAGTCGAGTAGATATTTCTCGAACTCCTTCAGGTTCCTGACAAAGAATTCTTTGACTTCTCTCCAGGATATAGGCTTAAGCAGTCTGAGTTCAGGTTCGTTATCAGCATCCTCGAAATAAACCAGGCTTTTAAGGACATGGTAGTAGTTGAGTCCGGTTCCGGCAAAACGCTGCCGCAAGAGCTTTACACCTTCAGCAATTTTCAGATTGCCGATGGTGAAACCTACATAAAGGTCATAAAAGTCCTTGCGGCTGCCCCGTTGCGAAAGGGTTTTGAATTTATCCGCGATAATATCCTTCCAATCTGCGACTTTTACGCTGTTGAACCGGACCGGCGTATAGCAAAGCGGAACCGAATAATGGATGAACGACAGCTTGACATCGTGCAACCGGCAGTGGAGCGTGCCCGGGCTGACCATAATTTCCTGATACTGCCCTTTAGCCTCCAGGTAATGCGATATTACCCCGGGCACGAATTTCTGAGAACTGAAGAAGTCAAGGTCTTCTGAAACACGGTGCCCCAGTTGAAGGGCAAGACCACTGCCGCCGGCAAGATAGAACCCAAACTGCTCAAGCCCGGAATTCAAATCAAGAAGCAGGTCTCGCGCCGGTGCCGGCAGGGTTTTGTCAAACATGTTGCTTTTGGGCATCAATCTTAAAGTATCTGGTCCAGAATACCACGGTTTTGTGCGCCAACCCGCGTTTTGCGTCTACAACCTCTTTGATAACCTGGCTGGGATAAGTCGCGCGAAGCCATTTGATAGCTGCGGGGTTACCAAAATCAAGGACCCGGCGTATGATAAAACGGTAGTGATACTTGACATCCACTGTTTCTACCCGGATATCCCAGAACAGACGCCTGACGCTTTCGGGAATGACCTGATTCATATTGAAAGGATAGCCTTAAGACTAGCTGGGTCAACAGTAAACCGCAACCGGTTGCTTGACAAACAGCAAAGACCCGATATCCTGACACAACTCTTGAGAGTTCTTTCTGCC
>DFBN01000027.1:0-1812 GCA_002366635.1 Caldifarciminota bacterium UBA3079
CCGGAATTCAGTCTTTCTGGTTGACTCTTGTTGATAATACTATAAACTGAATTAATGTCTAAAAGAATTATGAAGAACCATCAAAAGGCGCTGGTTTTCACACCGGAGCTAGGCGCAAGGTTGCGCCAGTTGCGCAAGGATGCTGGGTTGAACCAGGATGAACTAGCCCAGCGCATGGGCAGAAAGGGTAAAGGTTCGCGAAGCATGATATGCCGGCTGGAACTTGGATACTACCTTCATCCGACAATCGGTCTGATTGCTGATTATCTTAAGGCCTGCAAAGCGGGTTTTGCTGACATTGCCGACCTTTTGGGTATGGAACCGGCCCATGAACAGGAAAAACCTCCTAAGCGCAAGCAGAAGCATGAAACCTACGAGGAAAAACTTGCAGCTGTCAGACACAAAGCCCAAAGGCTTTATATCCAGGGTCTGGTCGAAGAGATGCTTTACAAGGTCCTGACCGACGAAGACTTGCCCCAGGGTTTTGAGGAAGAGAAAAAACTGGCAACTTATGGCCGCAAGGTGTTTGCCGGCCTGGAGCGGCACCATCGGTCGCGCCAGCGATTGCGCAAAGAACTATTTAAGGACAAAAGAATCAGACCGGAACATGCAGACCTGATTGAACGGGTAATCGAAGGAGTTTTCCTTCAGATGGTTAAAGCTGGTGACTTTGAGCGGAAGCCCGATGTGGATGCTACCGCCGTAGTCGCGGCCAAGGCCCACCTGGCAAAAGTAAAGAAAGCAGAAGACCGGATTCTGAAAAAGGAAGAACAGAAGTTTGTGGCCTGGGGCCGAAAACGGGCCAGGGTCATTGACCAAATCAGGCTTGAATCCATGGCCCGGCTGCAAAACCAGGGCATGACCGAGAACCAGGCTGCAAAGTATGCAAACCTGGTGTCTGAGTTGTGCGGGATTGCGTCTGAGTCCGGGCCTAGTTCCAAAGAACGGGAGCGTAAAAGCCAGGAGGTGATTGGCCGGGCAAAGGACAAAACCGGGGTGAAAAGGCTGATTGAATATGTCTATCAAAGGTGGGACGAACTGGAACCGACCATCCCCAACCAGCCCAAAGGTCTTTCGCGCCGGAGCAGGCCAGAATGAAAACTCTGGAACTCGACCCGGCAACAATCCGTGTTCTGGAGAAAATAGAACAGCAAAACCGAACGATGGCTGTTTACGGCATGAAACAAACCCAGGCCTGGGCCCTAGTCGAGCCTCTTGTCAGGTCAACTATTGACAAACACGGTGTTACACTTGAAATGCGCGGTCACTACTTCTCCTGCGGCCGGGAACTGACCCGGCTGTTTCGGACCCTGACCAGTACCGGGCTGGTTGCGGAAACCAAACTCACAATACGCAAGTGGGTTGCTTTCGGATTGGACTCGGCACTGGTTCAGGCCGTTATCCGGGTCTGCTGTAAGGAACTACTCGGGCCGGTTGTGCCGGCCCTTTCGGTAAAGCCCAAACCCGTCAGGCTACGGCGTAAGAAAAGGACCTATCAAGAAGCCCTGAAACAAAGCAAAGCTTCACTGAGCTGTTCCCAGACGATTGAACAGCAATCAGACCATTACCGCAGAGCGGCAATGCACAGCCGCAAAGTCAGCCGGATTGTGCGCACGGTGCTGCTCGAATATGAAGTCCAGCTCAAGCAGTTCATCCGATACAACGCATTCGCCTTTCGCTTGGACAAACTCAAGCGCAACTACGGTGAAAAGACGCTCAAAAAGACCGCTCTTGACCTGGTTGATTTATACGAAGCCAAAGGCCTGAACCGGAAAGTCCTGCTCGCCCTGTGCCGCGAAGTCGCCGAGGTCG
>DFBN01000027.1:1817-12618 GCA_002366635.1 Caldifarciminota bacterium UBA3079
GAATGAGGAACGACTGGCGATGAACCGTCTGCCCACCATCGTCCGCGGGGTGCTGTTTCTGCCTTCGACCCTTGAACCCTCGAACCCTTGGACCCTGGTCGTCATCACCGGTTAGAAGGTTACAGACCTACACCCGGGCCCGAACGACAACCGAAGAATTCCTGCGGGAGTCTATTTCATCCGTTCCGGTAAAGGGAAACAGAACAATTAAGTTAAACCTCTCGAAAAACAGACCCGTGCACATTGACAATACCTGCTGTTTGGCTAACTTGTCTAGCTATGCATCTGTTCCGACGGGTTCGCGTTATCAAAACCAGGCGCGAACTTCCAGCGTGGGTGGAGAAATTCCGCTGGGTGGTGACCGGACTTATTGTAGCTGCGCTGCTACTTATAATTTTGAAGTCCGGGTATGGATTGCCGTTTACCCGCACCTTTTCCTGGGCCATACGGATTTTCAATCTGTCGGTTCTGGCGGTCTTTACCGTGGATGTCCTGCTCTCTTACGCATCAGCGCCGTCACTGTGGCAGCATTTCAAGAAACGCTGGTTTGACCTGGCCGTTTATTTCCCAATCGTCATTGCCCTGTCAGCAGGCGGCACCGGCATTACTTTCGTCGTTCTGAGACAGGCAATCGTCCTGGGCCAGAGTTTCATGCATTCCCGCCGATTCACCGGCATCCTGGAAAGATTGCGGCTCCAGCCAGTGCGTCTGATGGCGTTGAGTTTTGTCGGCGCGATAGCAGCCGGCACTCTCCTTCTGACTTTTCCTGCCGCTACAAGAGACGGCCACGGTGCCAGTTTGATTAACGCCCTGTTCACCGCAACTTCAGCAACCTGCGTCACCGGTCTTATCGTAAAGAATACCCCGTTGTATTTTTCCCGTTTCGGTCAGTGCGTAATTCTTGTCCTGCTCCAGCTTGGTGGTCTGGGAATAATGACTTTTTCTGCCAGCCTTGCAGTAGTGTTCGGTCGCAAGCTTGGTCTGAGCCAGCGCAAGACCGTCTCGACAATGATCGAAGAAGCTCGCAATATCGACATCGGCCGCACCCTCCGTTACATTCTGTTCTTCACGCTCATGGCCGAAGGAACCGGCACACTGCTCTTCTTTCTCCGCTGGCTGCCGGATTTCAAAAGCCCGCTCGAAGCACTCTACTGCTCGGTATTTCACGCAGTCTCAGCGTTCTGTAATGCAGGTTTCTCAGTGTTTTCCAATTCCTTTGCAGGCTACCGGTCCGACCCGGCAATCAATATCGTGGCCATCGGTCTCATCATCACCGGCGGCCTTGGATTCATCGTTATCCGGGAAATCTTCAACCGCGATACCCTGCGCCACGGCCCGCTTTTTTCGCTGCGCCGACTGAGTGTTCACGGACATTTGGTGCTCTGGACATCTGGAATCCTGATTCTTTTCGGCACGATATTTTTCTTCTTCTCAGAATATGACCATGCGCTTTCTCATTTGCCCCTCGGCGGGAAACTCCTCACATCATTGTTCCAGGCGGTAACACCACGGACCGCAGGGTTCAGCACCATCTCGATAGGTTCTTTACGGCCGGTAACCCTGTTCCTCTGGGCCATACTCATGTTCATCGGTGCTTCGCCCGGCGGCACGGGCGGCGGTATCAAAACGAGTACCCTGGCAGTTCTGTTCCTCGCGGTCCGCAACCGCGTCTTGGGTCGGGAAGATGTTGAAGTCCGCCACCGCGTGATTCCCAAGGATATCGTCTACCGTGCCACGGCAATCGCCGTGGTCTCGGTCGGTATCGTAGCGTTCTTCTTTACCATACTGCTCGTCACCGAAAACGCACCGTTCCACAAGGTCCTCTTCGAGACCGTATCAGCATTCGGAACAGTAGGACTATCTACCGGCATTACCTCAAGCTTGAGCCTGCCGGGTAAAATTGCAGTAACTCTTCTGATGTATATAGGCCGACTGGGTCCGCTGACTCTGGCACTGGCAATGCACGCCCGCCAGTCGCGGCTTCCAATCAGGTATCCACACGGGCGGGTCATGGTCGGCTAAAGGAGGAAATCATGAAGCAATTCGCAGTAATCGGCCTCGGAACATTCGGAGGCCGGGTTGCCCGAACCCTGATGGCAAAAGGTGCCGAAGTAATTGCTATCGACTCGGACCCGGGAAAAATCGAGGATATCAAAGACGAAGTAAGCCAGGCCCTGTGTCTGGATGCAACCAACGAAGAAGCACTCGCCAACTCCGGAGTGCTTGATGTAGACGCAGTAGTGATAGCAATGGGCGAAAGAATGGAGGCCGCTATCCTCGCTACTGCCATATTGCATCGGCTCGGTGCTGGTCAAATCGTTGCCCGTGCAGCCTCAAAACTCTATGCCCAGATTTTGCACGATGTCGGTGCGGACCGCACCCTGCTGATTGAAGAACAGATGGCCGACCAGGCTGCGAAGAATCTGATAGCGTCCGATGTGCTGGAACAAATAACATTATCCAGCGGACATAGCCTCGTTGAAATGAAACCCCGACGCGAGATGATCGGCAAGAAGCTCGGTGAACTTGACATCCGCCGACGCTACAAAGTAAACATCGTCTCCATCAAAAAGAAAATACCGGTGATAACCGATTCCGGCAAGAGCAGTTTCGAAATCCGCACCAACGACATTCCCGGTCCCGAAGACCGGCTGGAAAAAGACGACATCCTGGTTGTCGTAGGCAGAGACAAAGACATCGAGCGGCTGTCAATGGGAAAGTAGCATGAGACACAACCGTAACAAATACCCCCGCGCCAGAGGAACCATCCGTGCCAGAATGACTCTCAGTATGTTGTATGCCGCAGCCCTGGTGATTCCGGTCGTCATCCTGTCTTTGTTCTACATCCGCAGGATGAATGATGCTGTCGGTCGCATCGTCGACAAAAATATCGAGCTGATGCATATCGGGGACCAGATTCAACTGGACTTCCTACAGGCACGGAGAGACGAAAAGAACTTCCTACTCTACGGCGATTCAATCTATCTTGGAAACAGCCATGCCTCCCTTGAGCACATCAGCGAGTTGTGCTCAAAAGGAAGAAAACTCGGACCTGACCTTGCCACGAGTTTTGACGCCATCATCAGTCGGACCTCGATTTATCGCCGGCTGGCCGATTCCATCACGATGCTCTCGCCTGGGCAGGTCTTCATCCCGAACCGGGCACGCCTGCAGCAGGACCATGAGAAACTCTTGAAAGCAGCGGCCTCGGCCCAGGACACTTCTCGTCGGGATTCACTCCTTGCGGCTGCGGCCAAGCTGGCCAGCAAAATTGCACTTCCAATCCCGGCCGGCCAAAGCGGGCGACTGTTAAACGACAGCATATACTCTCTGCAAGCCGCTATCGCAGTCGGTGCCGACAGTGTCATCGGCTTTGCACAGCAACGGGTCCTGTGCAATCGGCGCAGGGCCAGGCAACTTGCTGCCTGGGGCCAGCGCAATATTATCACGGTGCTTCTGCTTGTGCTTGCGGTGCTGGGCTGGCTGGTCTTCACGCTGCCAAAACGGACAGTTCTACCTATTAAACGGATTGCGAATGCCTTACGTCGGGCCGAAGAAGGAAACCTTGATATTCATGTCACCCCTAGGACCAAGGATGAATTAGGTCAACTGGCGAGGCAACTCAATCGAGCGTTCGCCCGTCTGCGCGAATTCGACGAAAGCAAAGTAAGCCGTATCCTCTATCTCGAACGGAGATTCCGCCTCCTGGCGAACGATATCTCTGAAGGTGTTCTCGTAGTCGACCGGATTCCGAATGTAGTCCTTGCCAATCAAGCGATGGAACCTTTACTCGGACGGCCGGCATCTGAAGTAGCCGGCAGGCAACTTACGACTTTTCCAAACCTGATTTTCCTGCAGCCATTCCTGGAAAAAATCCTGGCCGGCGCTGCCAGCCGTAAAACATGTGATATTCTGCCCCAGCTTCCAGGTTCGGTCGTCTGCATCGAATCATTGCGTGACCAGACCGGAGAAGTAACTGGGGCCTTGATAGTCATAACCCACCTGGGAAAGCCAGGCAGTACGGGCGGGTTTGAAACCCGCCCCGACCATTCAACCTAGTCAGCCCGGGCCGGTTTACCTTTTTCATGTCTCAGGTAAACAATCTGACGCGGGAATGGCACCTCAACACCGTCCTCATCGAAAGCCTTCTTCAACCTGACCCTGAGGTCACGCTCAGCAGCCCAATGCCTCATTGGTTTGACCTTGACCACGACCCGGATACTCAGGCCTGACTCGCCGAAATTCAAAAGCCCCTGAACTTGTGGCGGCTCAAGTGCCAAATCATGGTTATCCTGAAACCACTTCTCGGCTACGGCACTAGCTATAGACATTCCGCGTTCCGCATCCTGCTCGTAAGCCAGGTCCACCGTAACTATTGCCCGCATGAAACCCCGGTTCCGGTTACCGAACCGGGTCAATTCACCATTGGGAACTGTATGAAGAATGCCGTCAAAAGACCTCACCTGGGTGGTGCGAAGGCCGATTTTCTCTACGGTTCCGCTGACATCTCCCACGGCAATGCTGTCGCCTACGCTAATAGAATCCTCGAACAGCAAAAAGAAGCCTGAAAGGAAATCGCGCACCAAAGTCTGTGCACCGAATCCAACAGCCAGACCGACTACACCAGCACCGGCAAGGATAGCGGAATAATCAACGCCTAATGTCCTGAGGCACATTACAAGTGCCACCAGAAAAATCCCATAACGGATGACACTGCGGCTGAGCGAAATTAATGTCCTGGCACGCCGCTCCTTCAGAAGTTTCGCCCTTGTCCTCAGAAGCCTCACCACCACCTTCCCGATAATCCATGAAACAAACCAGGCAATACCGACAATTAGAATCAGTTGGACAATCTTACCGGCATAGTCAGCCAATCTCTCGGGAGCAAAGAATCGCTCGCGTAAAGCCTGCCAGAGTTCATGCCAGAACATACTATTAAAACCTTCCCCGGTGGTTACGACCTGGTATTCCCAGTTCATTGCGATACTTTGCCACGGTGCGCCGGGCGACCTTTATCTCTTCTTTGCCTAAAATACGGCGTATCTCATCGTCACTCAACGGCTTGGACTTATCTTCATTCTCAATTATCCGCTTAATTTTCTGCTTGATACTAGCCCTTGATTTATCACCGGCACCGGCTTTGAAAAAGTACTTCAACGAAAAAACACCGTAACAAGTCTCAACATACTTACCCGCAGTGGCCCTTGAAGCGGTCGAAGGATGCACCCCAAGTCTTTCCGCTGCTGCCCGCAAAGTAGCCGGTTTCAAATACTGCGGGCCCTTCAGAAAAAACTCTTTCTGTTCATCTACAATCAGGTCCATCAAACGTCTCAATGTCCGCCGCCTGGACTCGATCCCCCGTAAGAACATCATCGCACGTTTGAATTTCTCGCGGGCAAACTTCACTTGCTCTTTGGGAAAAGACTTAGGGCTGCGGAGAATCTCAATATATCGCCTTGACAGACGTAGCCTTGGAAAAGTTTCGTCATTGGCCTCCACTGCCAGTTCACGGCTCCGCCATTTCACGGAAAAATCAGGAGAAATGTACTCTGGTAACCGGCCTGAAAAGCGTCGCGCAGGCTTAAGCTCAAGGGTCAGAATCCTCGCTATTGCCTTTCTTATCTGTTCTTCGCTTACACCACAAAGCCGGGCAATTTTCTTGACCCGTTTCTGCAAAAGGAGTTTCCAGTACCTGGAGACCAGAAGAGATTCCAGACTGCACGGTTCGTATCCCATTAGTTCAAGCTGGACCAAAAATGCCTTCTGTTGGTCCTGACAGGCAATACCCCCGGGTTCAAGCCGCTGAATTACATAGAGTATTTCCCGGAGCCGTCTCAATTCGATTCCCTGACTTGCCGCCAGTTCATCCTCACTGACAAGAAGAAACCCGTCTTCATCAAGCGATTCAATGACCACTTCGGCAATGCGGGCATCATCAGGAGAAAAAACGCTCCGCAAATGAGGCAACAAAACTTCTCGTAAATTTGGCTCCGGACCCGGCACAAGTTCGACCGCATCTGTCTTGCCACCAGT
This sequence comes from Caldifarciminota bacterium UBA3079, assembly GCA_002366635.1. GTDB lineage: Bacteria > Hydrothermota > Tepidihabitantia > Tepidihabitantales > Tepidihabitantaceae > UBA3079. The sequence goes on from DFBN01000027.1 coordinate 7,851, forward strand.
ATCACGAGACCTTGGAATACTTGGAAGGTAACCATCATTAGGCAGTAGGTCCTCGATGCCATATTCGTTTGCGGATGATACCTTACCAAATTTTTCCTCCTCGCCCGGTCGAAGTCCGTCAGTCTGGTCATCATCAGACCGTGGCACTTCGGGTAATGGACTTTCTTGCACATCAGACGCATCCCGAGACTCGTCAACCTGCTCCAGTGCGGGATTTTCCTCTAACTCCTGGCGCACCAGCGTTTCAAGCTCCAAGGCCGGCAGTTGAAGCAGCTTGAGATTCAGAATAAGCTGTGGCGATAATATCTGCTCAAGCCTTTGCGTCAGGTTAAGTCCAAATTTCATATCCGAAAACGCTCGCCCAGATAAACCTGGCGCGCCTTCTCATCCCGAACCAAATCGTCCGAGGTTCCAGACAGAAGAACGCGTGCATCATACATAATGTAAGCCCGGTCAGTAATCTCAAGGGTCTCGCGCACATTGTGGTCGGTAATCAATATCCCAAGACCTTCATCCTTGAGTCTTCTCACTATATCCTGAATTTCAGCCCGCACAATCGGGTCAATACCTGTAAAAGGTTCATCCAGAAGCAGAAATGAAGGCGATGCTGCCAAAGCCCTTGCCAATTCCACCCGCCTTCTCTCGCCTCCAGAAAGTGTTGCACCCCGCTGTTTTGCCAATCGGAGCACATTCAATTTGCCCAGCAGCGCCTTTGCTTTCAAATCCTGCTCCTCTTTGGCCACGCCGAGCATCTCCAGCACCGCCCTGACATTGTCCATAACCGAAAGCTTCCGGAATATCGAAGGTTCCTGAGAAAGATAACCCAGTCCCAAACGCGCCCTTTTGTAAACAGGCAACCGGGTTATGTCCTGGCCGTCAAGTAGAATCTTTCCGTGCTCAGGTCGGACAAAACCGATAATCATGTGAAAAGTTGTTGTCTTACCAGCACCGTTCGGCCCCAGCAAACCAACTATTTCTCCTTCTTCCAGTTGCAGGTTGACATCATCTGCCACACGCCGGCCGCCGTAGCTTTTCACTAACCCTTGTGTTTCAAGTTTCATTCTAATGCACTTACAGGTCGAATCAAACGGCCAGACAGAAGTTTCTGAATCTCTATTATCGCCACTTTTCCGCTTTCCATACTTATCCGGATTGCCTGCCCGGTTACCGCAATCATATCACCGCCTTCTGTAGTATAATAACTGATAGCATTTCCCTGTATCGTCGCAACATCCAGGTTTCCATCTCGAACTATGAAAAAAACCGTATCACCCTGGGTTTGACTCACGCTGTCAGAAACCCTGGGATTTCCCCAGGCCAGTCCAGAATCCCTGGCCGTAAAGAAAATCAAAGTATCACATAACAGTCCAGCGCTTCCTGAATTGACCCTGACTTTACCTCCGGCCTGTGCCTTTGACTCCCGGGCAAACCACGACATTTCACATCCGGTGACAGTTACCGAATCCGCATCCGCAATCTGCACCATAACAGGGTTCGAGTCTATTATCCCAACATCCCCTGCCAAGTCATAAATTCCGTGCCCGCCGTGCAATCGGAAATTCCCTGTTTTGCTCTTGACGACCACACCAGAATCGGCATCCACCCTTTTTTCCGGAATCGAATACAATAGTAACGGTGCGAAAATCACAAGCGATTCCTGCTCCACTTTTACATTCCCGAACAACTCGGTCTGCTTCTCTTCCAGCCTGTAGAACGCCGAATCGGCCCAGACCAATGCATCCGGACTTTCAATAAAGACTGAGTCACAAATCACCGCTACCCCTCCGGATTCGTTCACCCGGGCCATACCAGCAGTAATTCTGGTATCTCCGTCTATAATACTCACGCTGTCGCGGAACACGCTAACCTGACCCTCTATGGTTTTGACTATCTCCATCCTCCTGGCATAAAACTCAGCACCCACAACCAGTCTGCACATCAGGAAAAAACAGAAAAGACCCGGAATTTGTCTTCTGTTGAGTAACTTCGCCATGTGAAACACTTAATGCTGGACCTTCTGGTTAAACTGGTATTCAGAGGTGCCCTTAACCTCACTTTCAATCTCAATCTTGTTCAATCCGGCATCAGAAATCAAACCGTACCCGGTAACATGACCTTTGGGTGTATCGATTTCCACGGCTGCGTCAGTCCGGATTAGCTGGGTTATATTATTCCAGCATAGAGAATCGGTCCTGAGCGATGAGCTATCCGCCGTCAGAACAAGAACATTACCGCGTGCCACCAAATCGTTATTCTTGGTTTGAACGGTCCCCTGGTCAGCTACAAGCTCTGCGTGTATCTTGCCGTCTTTGTTGTAGAAAAGCACCCTTGGCATAATTACATCAATTCGCTGGAAAGACTCAAACACATAAGCTGTCTCGGCCTCCACAGTATAGAGCCGTTCCCCGCTCGAACTCTCTTGCAATGTGAATCCCTCAATTACTTGACTGGGCAATGAGGCGGTCTTCTGCTCATTCTGACCTTGCCGACAGCTCAAACCAACAAGTATCGCCAACAGAACCGCCATGCGTCGCACTATTGTCCCACCACAGCGGCCGTCTTTGCCCAGAAAACCCACTCTTCGGGTCGGGCCCTCACCTGGTCCAGAAGTGCTTGGGCCGCTGCCCGTTCGTCCCCGGCCGGATAGACCTTCACCCGCATCCTGCCACTTTCAAAAAATGCAAATAGCGGCACCACCCTGACCCCTTTGCGTGCAGCAAGCCTGAAAGGCAAACTGGGCAACCCCAAATGACAACCATCAATATCAACCCAGACCCTCCGGCCCTGACTGGTATTGTCGAGCATGAAACCGGTAAGCCCAGGTTGTTTGAGCCAGGATATGACCTGTTTGATACTATGCGTCAGCCTGACGCAGCGGTTCCGCCGCAATCCAGAAAGAATCCGGTCCAAACTCCCGTTCTTCTGGGCACCGATACCTAAATTAACCCGAAACCCCAGACCGGCAAAAACCTGGGGCAGGAACTCCCAGACCCCGAAATGAAAAGAAACCATAATTGTATGCAACTCCTGTTCCAGAAATCTCTTGAGTGTATTTTCCTCATAAACTACTAGGTTGTCAACAATTACATTACCATAGGGTCTGTTGAGTTTTGTCATCAATGCAAGATTTCTGCCTACACGCCAGCCGTTCCGCACCCAAAACCATCGGTCGAACCGACCACACATAACCCTGAAATTGTGTTTGATTTCTGCCCGGTAATCGAGTCGCCAGACCAGATAGAAAAGAACCAGTAAACGGGAAACTAATATCCCCAGGCTAGTGGGCAGGGCCCGAACCAGCACAAGGCATATGGCGAGCAAAATCAATTGCGGCCTTTATGAATCCCAAAAACAAAGGATGGGGACACAGTGGTCTAGATTTAAACTCAGGATGAAACTGGCAGGCAAGAAAGAAAGGATGGTTTCTCAATTCGACAATCTCAACCAGCTTACCACTTGGTGACAGACCGCTGGCAACCATACCGTGCTGCTTAAGTATATTGAGAAACCGGTTGTTCACCTCGTAGCGGTGCCGATGCCTTTCTGAGATGTCAGTCTTCCCATAACATCTGGAGGCCAGACTACCTTTTCTTATCCTGCATGGATACGCACCCAGCCGCATAGTCCCTCCTTTTTTTCTGACACCCCTTTGCTGTGGTAGCATATAAATCACCGGGTACTTTGTGTGCGGGTTGAATTCGGTTGAATTGGCACCTTTAAGCCCGCATACAAGCCGGGCAAACTCAATTATCGCTACCTGCAAACCAACGCAAAGACCAAGAAATGGCAACTTATGCTCACGACAATAGGCAATCGCCTCAACTTTCCCTTCCATTCCACGGATGCCGAAACCGCCCGGCACGATTATACCGGCAAGCCCGGCAAGGTTTTCCTTTACCGTTTCAGGCGTTATATCCTCGGCTTCAAGCCATCTTATCCGCGCTTTCACACCCGTGGCTGTAGCCGCATGCTGAACCGCTTCTATCACTGATTTGTAAGCATCATGCATGGCCACATATTTCCCGCAGACACCGATTTCTATCTCGGCTTTTGGTTTAGCAGCCGTGTGAACAAAATGCCGCCAAGCAGAAAGCTTGGGCCTCTTCGCCTTGAGCCTGAGCATCCGCACTATCAACTGGTCAAGCTTCTGACGGTGAAAGATTAAAGGAATTTCGTAAATATTATCAACATCCAGTGCTTCGATTACCGCCTCAGGCCGGACATTGCAGAACAGGGAAATTTTGTCTCTTTCTTCCTTTAACATAGATGTTTCGGCGCGGCACATAATGATATCGGGCTGAATACCGATGTCCCGCAATGCCTTGACCGAATGCTGGGTGGGCTTGGTCTTGTGCTCACACGAAGCCTTGATATAAGGCACCAGAGTCAGGTGGATATAAAGCACATTCCTTTTCCCCTCTTCCAGGGCAAACTGCCTTGCTGCTTCCAGAAATGGCAGACTTTCAATATCACCCACTGTCCCGCCGATTTCCGTAATAACAACATCCCTCGTATCGGCCAGTTTCCTTACCCGCTTTTTGATTTCACTGGTAATATGCGGCACGACCTGAATGGTTCGACCCAGATACTTGCCCTGCCGTTCATTTTCAATAACTGAAAGGTATATTTGGCCTGCGGTCAGATTGTTGTCCTGGGACAAGTCGCAGTCTATAAACCTCTCGTAATGGCCCAAGTCCAGGTCGGTTTCGGCCCCGTCATCAGTCACATACACTTCGCCGTGCTGGAAAGGGCTCATCGTGCCCGGGTC
>DFBN01000027.1:12707-20757 GCA_002366635.1 Caldifarciminota bacterium UBA3079
TATCCGAAATGCGTCACCCTGAATCTGCAATTCGACGCTATCCCTGACGCTGCTTATGCTTAGGGTCACGCTTGCAGATAACTCTGACAACGCCTTTGCGCTTGACAATCTTACAATGGGCACAGCGTTTCTTTACCGATGTCCGAACCTTCATCTCATCTCCTTTATTTGAACCGGTAGATTATTCTACCGCGATTCAGGTCATAAAGTGAAAACTCCACAGTTACCCGGTCACCAGGAAGAATCCTTATCCAGTATTTCCGCATACGACCTGAAACATGAGCAATTACCTTGTGGCCGTTGTCCAGTTCTACCCGGAAAGTAGCACTCGGCAAAGCCTCGGTGATAACACCTTCGAGCTGAATCAGGTCTTTCTTAGCCATTTTGCAAAGTCAATATTTCTGGCTCACCGTCTGTTACCAATATCGTGTTCTCATAATGCGCGGACGGCTTGCCGTCTGAAGTAACCACGGTCCATCCGTTCGCAAGCGTCGCTACCTCGAAACCACCTATATTCACCATCGGCTCAATCGCTAATGTCATTCCGGTCTTCAACCGTACCCCACGGCCCGGCCTGCCGAAATTCGGTATCGAAGGTTCCTCATGCAGTTTCAGACCGACTCCGTGACCACAGAGCTCTCTGACAACAGAATATCCCTTTTTTTCCACATAATGCTGAACCGCGGCACCAATATCTGAAACACGGTTCCCGGCCCTGGCGTTTGTGGCTCCGGCCCGGAAAGAAGCTTCTGTAGTCCTAATCAGGGAATGAACTTCTGGTTTCACTTTACCTACCTCGAATGTGCGGGCCGCATCCGCAATAAAACCATTTTTGGTCACACCTATATCCACCTTCACAATATCACCTTCAACCAGTTTCCGCTCACTCGGAATACCGTGCACTACTTCTTCGTTTACACTGATGCATGCCGCCGCCGGAAATCCATGGTAGCCCTTGAAAGTAGGAGTGCTGCCGTGCGAAAGGATGAAACTTTCACAGACCTGGTCCAACTCATTCAAACTGACCCCGGGCCGAATCTCAGCTTCAACAGTAGCCAGAGTCTCGGCCAGAATTCTGCTTGCCGCACGGATTCCTTCAATCTCGCGCTTGGACTTTATATAAACCGCCAATACAACCTCTTATTCCTTTCCGGTTTCGAGAATCCGCTTCAACTCTTCAAATACCTTATCACGGCCAAGTTCACCCGCAATCCGTTCCAGTTTGAACTTATCCTCATAGAACTTGATAAGCGGTTCGGTCTGCTCACGATAAACATCGAGCCGACGCCGGATGGTTTCCTCTTTATCATCCTCACGCTGGTAAAGTTCCCCCCCGCACTCATCGCAAATCCCTTCCTTCCTGGACGGCCTGAAAGTCAGGTTGTAAATCTTCTTGCACTTCCGGCACTGCCGCCTTGCAGTCAGCCGTCTGATAACCTCATCATCTGCAAGGTCAATCAGAACGACTGCGTCAACCTTAAGCCCGTGGCCATCAAGCACCCGACCAAAACCCTCGGCCTGAGGAATAGTGCGCGGAAAACCATCATACACTATCGGCTTACCAACATGCTCAGCAATAAAAGCGTTCACGACCTCAATCACGACCGAATCCGGAACCAGCCGGCCCGAAGTAACATATTCCTTCACCTCATACCCTACCGGAGTCTTCCGCTTGATATGGTCACGGAATACATCCCCGGTCGAATAATGGACAAAGCCGAGCCTTTCATGCATCAACTCGGCTTGGGTGCCTTTACCGCTGCCCGGAGGTCCTAACAAAACTACATTCATTTCATACCTTAATAAAAGATACGCCAGTCTATTAACTTTTGGGCAACTGTCAAGCCAACACCGCATTTACAACCACCAAATCCTGAAGCTGATTAGACTTGACACTGGAATGGTTTAGACTAGTCTATCGTGGTGCGAATTTCTGGTTTCTTCAAGAGCATAGTCGAGCGATTCACCAACGACATCGCCATTGACCTTGGAACATCAAAAACCCTGATTTATGTCAAAGGCAAAGGCATCGAGCTCCGTGAACCATCGATAGTGGCAATCGACAGCAATACCACCGAAGTTGTAGCGGTCGGAACCGAAGCAAAAAAAATGCTCGGCCGGACCCCGGGCAGCATTCAGGTAATTCGACCGATGAAAGACGGCGTCATAGCAGACTTCGGCATGGTTGAAATAATGCTTAAAACATATATCGGCATCGTCCAGAAGAAAAAGCTGTTTGTGCGGCCCCGCATCATCGTATGCGTTCCTTCGGGAATCACCGAAGTAGAAAAGCGTGCGGTGCGCGATTCGGTTGAGGCATCGGGCGCGCGCGAAATCTACTTAGCCTCAGAACCGATTGCAGCGGCCATCGGTGTGGGCCTGCCGGTAGAAACTCCGACCGGAAACATGATTATCGACATCGGCGGTGGAACAACAGAAATCGCAGTAGTTGCGCTTTCCGGAGTGGTAAACTCGGCATCAATAAGGATCGCCGGTGATGAAATGGACGAAGCAGTAATAAACTTCATAAAAAAGAACTACAATTTGATTATCGGAGAACAGACCGCCGAGAATATCAAAATCGCCATCGGCTCTGCATACGCAACTGGCAAGGAAGAAACCATGGAAGTCAAAGGTCGGGACCTGGTTTCGGGAATTCCGAAAACCATCAGGATAAACAGCACCAAAGTGCGAGAATCCCTGGAAGAACCGATAGCATTGATAGTTGATGCGGTCAGACTGGCCCTGGAGAAAACGCCACCAGAACTCGCTGCCGATATTGTTGACCGCGGAATCTATATGTGCGGTGGCGGCTCTCTGCTCCGGGGCATAGACCTGCTCATCAAGGAGGAAACAAGCCTGCCGGTTTGTGTAGCTGAGAACGCAATTGAAAGTGTTGTCAGAGGGGCGGGCAGAATTCTGGAAAATATCAAGCTGAACGAGAAACTGATACTCAGAGCAAAGTAGCTTGCACCGCAAGAAATTTGGCACCTGGCAGGACCGGGCATCCTGGTTCCTCATCTTTCTGGGTCTGGTTATGCTGCTTATTCCAAAGACAACAAGGATTGTAATTACCGTGCCGATTCAGACTGCACTACTCGCACCATTGCGCGGAACCTCGATACTCAAGCGTAATATCTTCCGGCTCAAGGCAGAAAACCGACGCCTTTCACTCCTGGCAACCGAACTTGCGGTTGAGAATGCCAGACTCGAAACCGTAAGCCGTCATACCTCAGCATTCCCGGAAGGGCTCGACCTGGTTAGCGCACCAATCATCACCCGTGACCTCATAACTCTGGAACGATACTTGGTTGTCAGCCGTGGCAGGAAACACAAAATCAGGCTTGGCGCACCCGCACTTTCTGCCGACGGTATTATCGGAAAGGTGATTGCGGTCGGAAATCACCAGGCACTTATCCAGACAATATTCGACCCTGACTTAAGGATTGCGGTGACAAATCTCCGTTCCCGGATTACGGCTTTGGCCCGGCCCGATGGCTATCACCTGCTCAAACTGGACTATGCGCCAAAGGCCTCTGATTTCAAGCCGGGTGACACCATTGTAACCGCAGGCCTGGGTGGGACATTTCCGAAAGGTCTGCGACTGGGGATTGTGGTTTCTGTCCTGGATGAACCGAATGACCTTTTCAAATCAGTCAAACTTCGGCCATTTTGTGACATTGCCAGACTTGAGGAAGTATTCCTCCTGAGAATCCCGCCGGGTACCAGCCGTTATCAAAAATCAGGCTGGCTCGATAATATCGGCCCTTTGGAAATACATGCCCCTGAAGAACCTGATTTCTGATGAGACAATTCCTGGCCGCATTATTCCTTTATTTACTCTTTCTGATTCAAGCCGGTCTGGCACCGTTTGGCCCGGACCTGATTCTTCTTGCGCTCTTCGTTTTTGCATTGCACGAAAACAAACTCCTCATAACCATTCTTGCATTCCTGGCCGGTCTCTGCCTTGACCTGACCGCACCCCAAACCATCGGGATAAATATCCTGATTTATTCCGGACTTGCATATGGGATAGCATCTCTGCATTCGATTATCTATCGTGGCCACTGGTACCTGACCGGCCTTGTCCTGGTCGGCCTTGCAATCAAATACTCTGCTTATGCCCTGGTCGGTGCGGGTATTCCCGGTCTCATGCCCCTGATAATATCATCGGTAATTACCATCGTGCTTGCCGTGCCGGCCGACCTCTTTATCTCAAGACTCTTCTATCACCAGTGGAAAACAAACTGAAGCGCCTGACCCAGATTCTTTTAATCCTTTTCGGAATCCTGTCCCTGCGCCTTGTCCAACTTCAACTCGTCCAGGGAAAAAGATACGCCCGGCTAAGCGACCGCAACCGGATAAGAAAGATAATCCTGCCCGGTCCGCGTGGCCGCATCTTTGACCGGACCGGCAAACTGATTGCAGATACCAGACCCTCTTTTACCGTATCCGTTATCCCGACTGAAATGGATGACAGCACCCTGCCTGTCCTTGCGCGCCTGCTCAAACTCGAACCCGAGAAACTCAACCGACTCGTCAAGCCGATTGCATTCATGTCTTCGCCGGTAAAAGTCAAACGCAACCTGGACCGGACCACCGCATTCGCAATTGAGGAAAACAGATTCCGCCTGTCCGGTGTGCGCATAAGCGTTGACCCGGTCCGCTCATATCCAACAGCCGGACTATACTGTCACATCCTTGGCCATCTCGGTGAAATCGGCCGGCAGGAACTGAAAAAAGACACGACACACCGGCTTCTTGATTACATAGGTCGGGATGGTATCGAAGCCCGGTATGAAAACCTGCTTCGTGGACACGATGGTTGCGAATATATCGAGATTGACGCAAGGGGGCATGAAATCGGGCCTTTACCTGAGAAACGGTCAGCCCCTGCAGTTCCGGGCAAAGACCTTTATCTCACCGTAGACCAGAGACTCCAGGGCCTTGCATACCGGCTCATATCTCAATATGACAAAGCCGCAGTCGTCGGAATCGAAATCAAGACCGGTGCGGTTCTCTGTCTTGCCTCCAGGCCCGGATTCGACCCAGGCATATTTACTCAGGCGATTTCCCCCAAAACCTGGGACAGCCTTGTGTCCAATCCGAACAAGCCATTTTTCAATCGTGCCGTGAATGCAGGTTATCCCCCGGGAAGCGCATTCAAGCCCATTGTAGCCTTGGCCGCACTCAACCAGGGAATCGTTACTACCCGGACCCGTTTCAAACCCTGCAGCGGTTCTTTCCACTATGGCAACCGCATCTATAAATGCTGGACCCGTCACGGTAGCCTGAACCTCCTGGGTGCCATTACGCAATCCTGCAATATTTACTTCTATCAGCTTGGGCTCAAACTGGGACTGGACAGCCTCGTATCCTTCTGCAAATCCCTGCCACTCGGAAAGCCAACCGGTATTGACCTGCCGACAGAAAACCCGGGCATCATTCCGTCCAGAAAATGGCTCGATTCCAGATACGGCAAATGGACAAAAGGTATACTTCTGAACTTTGCCATCGGCCAGGGAGAAATTCTCGTAACCCCTTTGCAAATGGCCCTGACATATGCGGCCATTGCCAATAACGGCAAGTATCATGAACCCTACCTGCTTGACCATATAGATTCGGCCGGGAAAACGATTCGCAATATCTCTACCACAAAACACGAGATTCGCTCTGAGCCCGAATATCTGGACCAAATCAAACTGGCACTTGAAAGGGTTGTCGAGCACGGCACAGGTAAAATCGCCCGGCTTAAGGAAATCACCATCGCCGGTAAAACCGGCACGGCCCAGAACCCGAAAGGGCTCGACCATGCCTGGTTTGTCGGCTATGCGCCGGCAGAAAAACCCCTTGTGGTATTTGCCGTGCTTGTAGAACATGCCGGCCACGGTGGTGTTGTTGCTGCGCCAATTGCGCGCCAGCTCATAAGGAGATATTTCTCAATTGAAACGCCCTGACCTCAAAATCATCGTCCCGACCTTGCTCCTTACCGCATTGGGAATGCTTATTATCTATTCCACAGGAGGCAGACATTATCTTATCCGCCAGCTTCTATTTCTGCCGGTTGCATTAGCCGGCATGTTTGCTGCATATGCAATCCCGCAACGCGTGTTTCACGACATGGCCGGCCTTCTCTACGGCGTTATCCTGCTGTTGCTTGTCCTTGTCCTGTTCTTTGGCAAAGGCATCGGGTCAAAACGCTGGTTCATGCTCGGGCCGGTCGCATTCCAGCCGTCAGAATTTGCCAAACTGGCAACCGTTCTGCTGCTTGCCAGAAGCCTTGCGTCCTGCCGCAACCCTCTCTTCACTTGGAAAACTCTTTTCGTTCCCAGTATAATTTGCCTTGTTCCTGCAATTTTGGTCATTACCGAACCGGACCTGAGCGCTGCCCTGGTTCTGGCAGTCATCCTGGCATCAATGCTCTACTGGGCCGGATTCAGGCCGCTTCATATCCTTCTGCTTTTCACACCATTGATTTCATTTGCCGCAGGGTTTTCACTTTATACCTGGATACCATTCTTCGTTTTCTTAGGTATTATAATGCTTATCCGCACCAATCTCTTCCGCACATTGCTGGCCCTCCTGGTCGGTTCGCTATTCGGTCTGCTCTCACCGATTTCATTTTCGCTTCTGAAGGTATATCAGCGCGCCCGGATAAGAAACTTCCTTGCGCCCTGGCTCGACCCGCACGGTGTCGGATGGAATGCTATTCAATCAAGGATTGCAATCGGTTCGGGCCGGCTAACTGGCAAAGGTTTTCTCTCCGGCACCCAGACCCGCCTGGGGTTTTTGCCCAACCGGCATACGGACTTCGCTTTCTCATGCGTCGGCGAAGAATTCGGTTTTATCGGCAGCATCCTCCTCGTCGGTCTCTTCGCACTAATTATCCATCGGTTCCTTATTGCCGCAAGATTCAGCCGTGACAGTTTCTCGTCCCTGGTCGGCATCGGTTGCGCGGCAATTCTTTCTTATCAGGTATTTATCAATATCGGAATGCTCCTCGGTCTGATACCGATTACCGGTGTCCCTTTACCATTCATAAGCTATGGCGGTTCATCGCTTGTCCTGAATTACATCATCGTCGGTCTCATCCTCAACTTTGCCACAAAACCGCAATGACCGACCTGAAATCCCTGACCCAGGAACAACTGAAAAAGCTTTGTCAGGAACTCGGCTGGCAGGACTACCGCTCAAAGCAAATCTTCTCATGGCTCTGGCAGAAGAACGCAACCGATATTCAGGAAATGACCAATCTCAGCAAGGAAAAACGCAATCTGCTTGCATCCGGATATTATATTGGACAACTCAAACCCGAAAGGACCGCGCGTGATAAAGACGGCACCAGGAAATTCACATTCAGGCTGAAACGCGACAATATCATCGAATCGGTATTCATACCTGGGAAAGACCGGAAAACCGTTTGCATCTCGACCCAGGTAGGCTGCAAGCTCGGCTGCAAATTCTGCTACACTGCTAAAATGGGATTTAAGCGCAACCTCGAATGGCACGAAATCGCGGGTCAAGTCCTTGCAATCCGGAAACTCGTGAACCAGAGAATCACAAATGTCGTATTCATGGGTATGGGAGAACCTTTCCTCAATTACGATGCTACTATCGAAGCAATAAAAGCCCTGAATTCCGACTTCGGCATCAATATCGGTGCGCGGCGCATAACGGTTTCCACTTCAGGCATCCCTGAAGCCATCCGCAGATACAGCAGATTCCCGCTCCAGTCCAAACTTGCGATTTCACTCAATGCATCGGACAATGAAACCAGGTCTATGCTCATGCCAGTCAACCGCAAATATCCGCTCGAAAAACTTATCCCTGCAGTGCGCGAATTCACCCAAATCAAGAACAAACGGGTCACATTCGAATATGTCCTGATTGACGGTATCAATAACAGGAAAAAGGACATCCGTCAGCTTGCAAATCTACTCAAAGCAATCCCATGCAAAATCAACCTCATTCCATTCAACCCTTTCCCGGGCACAGAATTTTGTGCCCCACCCTTTCGCTCAGTAGAAGATTTTGCCGAGGCCCTTTACCC
>DFBN01000027.1:20811-21600 GCA_002366635.1 Caldifarciminota bacterium UBA3079
CGCAATTCCGTTTGACCCTGGAGCGAATAAGGATACAATACTGTGTGGAACCAGTAATCAGAAAACCAAGCACAACATCCAAAAGGAGGCGATTGTGCGCAACTTTATAATAGCAGTATCAGTGAGTCTTTTATTGGCTGTGCCCGGGTTCGGACTCGACCGCACCGGCACAATTATGGAAGTAAAGGTCTATTTCGACAATATCAAAACCCTTAACCGGTTAGGCGACCTTGTCGGCGAATTGGACATCTGCACCGGGAAAGAAAACGAGAATGGCGGCTATCTTGTCATCAACACCGATGCAAAGCAACTAGCCCAAATCCAAGCCAAAGGCCTGCGGACCGAAATCACCTGGGCCAACATTCGCGATAAGTTCTACGCTGAGACCGGGGTTGACCCCAATGACCCGGACGGTGGCCGCGACTTCGGCTATTTCCTGACTTACTGGGAAATGCAGGATTCACTTGATTCATTCGTTGCCAATTTTCCGGATATCTGCCACAAGTACAGCCTGGGCAACAGCCATCAAGGCCGGTCTATCTGGTGCCTGAAGATTTCTGACAATCCTGAACAGTCTGAAGACGAGCCGGCCTGCTATTTTGACGGTGCGATTCATGCACGAGAACCGATGGGCACTTCCTGCGTAATGATGTTTGCGGCAAGAATTCTTTCTGAGTACGGCCATGATTCGGTCGCAACCTGGCTTGTCAACAACCGGGAAATCTTCCTTGTCCCGGTTCAGAACCCGGACGGCTATGTTTACAATTCAGACTCAGGCGGTTCCAGCTC
>DFBN01000119.1:0-689 GCA_002366635.1 Caldifarciminota bacterium UBA3079
TATTGCGGCTGCAAACAAAGCGGATTTACTGATAAACCACGGCTGGGAAGCCTGGTTCGACCAACTCGTAAAGGCCATCAACAATCCGAAGGTTCACCATGTCACAACAAAAATCGCCGACGACTGGATGTTGCCAGCGGTTCAAAAACAGGAAGCGTTTGAGATGGCCGGATTCCTTTCAGAACTCGATACTGTAGCAAAAGACAGCTTCAAAATGCGTGCCGAAATCTATTGTCATAGAATTGATTCTGTAGCGGATTTGGTCCGGCAGATGTTCAAAGGGAAGAAGAAACCCAAACTCCTTGCTGCCGCGTATCAGGCACCCTTTCTTTCCTGGTTGGGATTTGATGTTGTCGCAACTTATGGCCGTCCCGAAGAAATCACCGGCCGGGAACTGACGCACCTTGCCAAAGTAGGAATTGACTCTGGTGTCGGTATTATCGTCGACAATTTGCAGTCAGGCCCGGATGCCGGTCTTGAGCTTGCCCGTTCACTCAATGCAAAGCATGTTACCCTTACCAACTTCCCGCTCCAGGGAAAATACCTTGAGGCGCTCAAGGAAAATGCCCAATCCCTGGCCGGACTATTGGAATGAATCAGGGTGTGCAAAGGCGTAATGCGGTCAGAATTCAGCATGTCAGCGTAACCTATTATGAACATATCGCGCTGCGGGATGTCTCGCTCGAATT
>DFBN01000119.1:771-4360 GCA_002366635.1 Caldifarciminota bacterium UBA3079
AAAAGCTACTTCCAGAAACTTGAAAAGGTTGCGGCGCAGTATCGGCTATGTGCCTCAGCACATCAACATTGACCCCAGGTCGCCGATAAACTGCTTCGAAGCGGTAATGATTGGCAGGATTGGGAAAATCGGTCTTTTTCATCGGCCCGATAACAAAGATTTTGAGATCGCCGAGCAAATGATGGAATTGACACGAATCGGCCATCTTCGCAACCGGCCTGTGGGGCAGATTTCTGGCGGTGAATCCCAGAAGGTGAATCTAGCCCGGGCATTGACCCAGGAACCTGAAATTCTGCTCCTAGACGAACCGTTTGCCAATTTGGACCCACAGGCGGTAAGAGAACTGTCCAGGCTTGTGCTTGAAGCCTATGAGCGGTTCAAACTTACTATCGTGATGGTAACCCATCAACTGGAACATTTGCCTGAAATCTGCAACCGGGTCGTGATGATGAAAGACACAAGAATCGTGTTTAATGGTGCGCGAAATGAAGCGTTGACCCCTCAAAGAATCAAAAGGTTGTTCGATAATGTTTGAGGCTTTGCAGTTTCCGTTTGCCTGGCGCGCTTTGGCCGCAGCAATTCTGGGCGGCGGGGCCTGCGGCATCGTCGGGGTCTGGGTCATTTTAATGCGCATCCCGTTTGTCGGGGTAGCGTTGTCCCACGCTGCTTTTGCCGGTGCCGTATTCGGTTTGCTTTTGGGCATCAACCCGCTCTTCAGTGCCGTCGTCGCTTGTGTTACATCATCGCTTCTTATCGGACCGATAGCCGAACGGTCCGACCTCGAACCGAATATTTCCATCGGCATAATCTTCTCGATTGTGCTCGGCCTGGCATTCCTCGGCATCGGCTTGATGCGCGGACCGCGCACCGGTGCTTTGAGATTTATCTGGGGCAATATCCTTCTGGTTTCGCCTGCTGACATTATAGTAATGATAGTAATGACCGCGGTAGTCCTTGGATTTTTGTTCATGTTCTTCAACCAGATTCAGGCGGTGCTGTTTAATCGGGAAATCGCCCGTGCTACCGGTATCCCGGAAAAGGCATTATTCATTGCCATGCTCGTCCTGTGCGGCCTGACCGTAACCGCGAACCTCAATACTATCGGTGGGCTGTTGATTTTCAGCCTGATTGTCAACCCGCCTTCAGCCGCTTATCAGCTCACATACCGGCTCAAGACGATGTATCTGCTCTCCGGTTTGTTCGGGATTGGTTCATGCCTTGTAGGGCTGCTGATTTCCTATCTGACCGATGCCCCTTCTGGTGCGGTTATCATCATCACTTCCAGCATCGTATTCGGATTTGCTTTGGTTTTCTCGCCGAAAAGACGCCGGTTAAAGCTAAAGAAAGGTTGATTACCGGCCCGGACATTCTCGGGCAACGGCCGGGTCAATGCCTTTATTTTCGTAAGCCTTGAGGAACTGTGCCGCAAATTCGTCCGCAAGCCGGCGCGCCCGAGAGTCATAGGCATTTTTGTCTTTCCAGGTATTACGCGGATTGAGCACATTCGGGTCAGGCACACCAGGACAAGTCTTGGGCACATGCAGGTGGAAGACCTTATCCTCCCAGCATTCAACATTTGCCAGAGCACCGGAAAGTGCGGCTTCAACCATTTCCCTTGTCAAGGTAAGTGATATTCTCTTTCCGATACCATAAGGTCCGCCGGTCCAGCCGGTATTTACCAGGTAAACCTTTGCGCCATGCGTGCGAAGTTTGTCACCAAGCATTCGGGCATAAACATCAGGGTTCCGCGGCATGAACGGCTGACCGAAAAACCGCGAAAAGGTACTTACGGGTTCGGTAATCCCGGTCTCGGTTCCGGCCAGCTTTGATGTATATCCCAGAAGAAACCAGAGCATCGCTTGTGCGCTTGTCAATCTGGCAACCGGTGGCAGCACACCGTTCGCATCCGCAGTCAGAAAGAGCACGGTTTTAGCATGACCTGCGACCGGCGGTGTTTTGATATTCTTCAGGAACGAAAGTGGATAAGAACCGCGCGAATTCGGCGTCAGCCGGTCATCATTCAGGTCAAATGTTCCGTCCGGATAGAACATCGTATTCTCGATAATCGCACCGTGCTTTAGGAATTGCGCTTTGTGAAAACAGGCATTATAAATCTCTGGCTCCTTGTTCGGGTCAAGGTCGATAAGCTTTGCATAGCAGCCGTTCTCAAGGTTGGCAACGCCATCGTCGCTCCAGGCGTGCTCATCATCACCTAGAAGCGCCCTTCTGGGGTCGGCTGAAAGCGTAGTTTTGCCAGTGCCCGAAAGCCCGAGAAGCAATGCAACATCCCCTTCGGGTCCTTCATTTGCCGAACTGTGCAATGGCAAAACCCCTTCACCTGGCAACAGATAATTCATTACCGTAAACATCAGTTTCTTAACGCTGCCACCGTATGCCGAACCGTAAACAACACCAAGGCACCGGTCCATATCCATCCCGATAAGCATTGTTGAAGTCCGACCCAACCGCGGGTCAACCCGCAGAAGTTCCTTATAACGGTTCGGGTCCAGCTTATCATAAGGCAGCACCAGTAAAGTAAACGGCTTTTTGGCAAAACAGGAACGGCCGATGTCTTTTGGCACCGGCCTGAACATATTATCGGTAAATAGTGCCGACAGCGCCTTATCCGTCACTGTGCGCACCGGCAAGGCATATGCCGGGTCTGCACCCAGGACCCGGTCGGTTACATACAACCGTTCTTTTTGACCGAGCACTTTGAGTGCATCCTCAAATACCATATCAAAAACTCTGGGTTCAATCGGAATATTATTGGGCGAATCCCAGTCAATCGTGCCTTCGGACCGGGGCCACTTGGTGATAACCGTGTCTTTCGGGCTGCGACCGGTTGATTCGACCGGGGTCCAGGTAACAAGACAGCCGCATTCCGCTGCAAATGCTTCTTTTCTGTCAACCGAATCCTGAATGAGCAATTGCCGGGGCGGATTGACTTTTACATCCCGATGCTGTTTGAGAAGAGTTTCTAAATTGTGGTTCAAAAAAACCTCCAGCTATTTCTGCTTCGTGGCTCGAAGCGCTTTGCGTTCTGCTTGCTGTTCTTCAAGTAATGCGGCATGGGCCGCGGCCAATCTTGCCACCGGGACCCGATAAGGCGAACAACTGACATAATCCATGCCTACCTGATGGCAGAACCGAATCGAATCCGGGTCACCGCCATGCTCGCCACAGATACCAATCTCGAGTTCGGGCTTGGCCCGGCGTGCTTTTCGGATAGCAAGCCGAACCAGGACGCCGACACCTTCAGTATCGATAGTCTTAAAAGGGTCATTGGGAATAATTTTCTGTTCCAGATATCGGGGTAGAAACCGCCCGACATCGTCGCGCGAAAAACCGAATGTCATCTGAGTCAGGTCATTCGTGCCAAAAGAGAAAAAGTCAGCTTCTTGGGCAATATCACCAGCGGTAAGGGCCGCGCGCGGCACTTCAATCATCGTGCCGACATGGTAATTCACCCGCACGCCGGTTTTTTTGAATACCTGTTCGGCAACGCGCTTCACCACTTCTCACGGAAGCACAAATTCTTTAACATCACCAATCAAGGGAATCATCACTTCGGGTATGACTTGAACCC
>DFBN01000074.1:0-974 GCA_002366635.1 Caldifarciminota bacterium UBA3079
CTTATCTCGATGCGGGCCGAAACCGGCTCCATAAGCCGGTGGTTATCGAAGATACACGCAACGGTATTGAAGTTGGGGTGGCTTTTGAGTATAACGACGGTTTTGCTGAAAGTATTTTTTCCTTTGCGAACACCATCAATACCCATGAGGGAGGAACCCATCTTTCCGGTTTCAAATCCGCACATACCAGGTCAATAAATGACTATGCCCGGAAGACGCAGGCGCTCAAGGATAATATTGAGCTGACCGGAGAGGATGTGCGGGAGGGATTGACTGCAGTGGTGTCTGTGAAGATAAGTGACCCGCAATTTGAGGGCCAGACTAAAACCAAGCTTGGTAACAGCGAGGCAAAGAGCGTTGTTGAGTCAGTAGTTAATGATAAACTGTCGGCTTTTCTTGAGGAGAACCCGCGAGTTGCAAACAGGATACTGTCCAAGGTAATTGCCGCGGCTAAGGCCCGCACTGCCGCACGCAAGGCAAGAGAGTTGGCGCGGCGGCGCTCCCTTCTTGAGTCAGATACCTTGCCCGGCAAGCTTGCCGACTGCTCTTCTGAAGACCCGGCTGATAGTGAACTGTTTATTGTCGAAGGAGATTCTGCGGGCGGGTCTGCAAAGCAGGGCAGAGACCGTCGGTTTCAAGCTATTCTTCCGTTGCGGGGTAAAATTCTTAATGTCGAGAAGGCAGGTCTTAACAGGGTTCTGTCCAATCAGGAAATCCGGACTATCATTTCAGCAATCGGGGCCGGAATCAGCACGGACGATTTTGATGCTACCAAGGCACGCTATCACAAATTAGTGATTATGACCGATGCCGATGTAGACGGTTCTCATATCCGAATATTGCTTTTGACCTTTTTTTACCGTTTCATGCGACCTCTGGTCGAAAACGGGTATGTGTATATCGCTCAGCCGCCACTCTACCGTGTGAAGCAGGGCAAGAATGAGATTTATTTTTATGCCGATGAGGAACTGGCT
>DFBN01000074.1:1024-10275 GCA_002366635.1 Caldifarciminota bacterium UBA3079
CAGCTCTGGGAAACGACGATGAATCCTGAGAAGCGCACACTCAAGCGGGTGACGATGGAGGATGCTACCGTAGCTGACCAGGTGTTTAGAACCTTGATGGGAGACCAGGTGGAACTACGCCGACAATTTATCGAGAAGAACGCGTGCGCGGTCGAAAACCTGGATGTGTAATTACTATCCTGAAATTACCGTAAGAGCACTTCCTTTTCTTTGTTAGTGCGCGCCATAACCGCCACCGGAGCCAAAACCCGACAGAATCGACATGTAAGGCATGATAATGGCAATAATAAGGAAGATTACGCCGACGCCCATGAAAAGAATCAGTATCGGTTCAATCATTCCCGTCAAGTTCTTCACCATGTATCCGACTTCACCATCGTAGTAGTCTGAAACCTGCTTGAGCATGTCATCCAGTGCTCCCGATTCTTCGCCGGTAGCCACCATCTGGACCATCATTGCCGGGAATACTCCGACTTCCCGCATCGGTGCGGCGAGCCCACGACCCCGGCGGACGCTCTCGGCGATTTTTTCGATGGCGCCTGCCAGATACACATTGCCGACTGTTTTTGAAACCAGATTGAGACTGCGTAAGATAGGGAGACCGGTGCGGTCCAGGGTCTCGAACATGCGGGCGAAACGGGAAATTGCCAGCTTATAAGTTATAGGTCCGAAAATCGGGAGTTTGAGCTTCAGATGGTCCCACCAGAGACGGCCCGCACCAGTGCGAGTGAAAAGATAGAAGAGCACTACTATACCAGCCAGAAGTAAAACTACGACATACCAATAAGCTCCGAAGAAATCGGTTACGGAAATGAGGATTTTGGTAGGCAGCGGCATCGTGCTGCCGACTTTTGTCAGAAGTAAGGTGAACTTCGGAAGCACAAAGGTAGTAAGGACGATGATGGCAATGACGAATCCTATTACAAGAATGATTGGGTAACGCATTGCCGAACCGACATCGCTTTTGAGCTTGCGTTCGTGTTCCAAAAGCATTACCAAGCGGTCGAGGATTTCGTCCAGAACACCACCGGTCTCGCCGGCCCAGATCGAGTTGACATACAACTCGCTGAATATGCGCGGGAATTTGGCCATCGCTGCGGACAGCGATGTCCCACCCATCAAGTCTTTACGGATGGCATCAAGTGCCCGGGCCAGGGGTTTGCTGCGGGTTTGCGCTTGGAGTGCACCGATGGCCGAAAGCATCGGTAAACCCGCACGGTGGAGGGTGACAAACTGTCTTGTGAAGTTAATTAGGTCAACCGCTTTGATTCTTTCAAAAAAGCGGCCGATATCAATCTGAGTGCCACCACCGGTCTTTTCTTTCTTGATGGAAATGGGAATATATCCCAATGCGTCAAGACGCTCTACGACCGTGTTGACATCGGTTCCTTCCAAGGTCCCTGATACTACCTGTCCTTCTTTGTCCCGAACTTTGTAACGAAACAGTGGCATGTTTCCCCCGTTCTTGGTTAATCGAGCTTTTCTGCTTCGCGCATGACTTCCTCAATTGTTGTGACGCCCGCTTTTACTTTGTCGATGCCATCCGCCCACAGAGTTTTCATACCGTACTCACAGGCGAGCGCCCGGATGGCGCTGGTGGGCGGGCGGGTGACGACCAGTTCGCGGATGCGGTCGTTCATCTTTAAGACTTCGAAGATTCCAATGCGGCCGTGAAAGCCGGTATTGCGGCAATGGTCGCATCCACGGCCGCGGTAGAATTTCGTGCCGGGCTCGAGTTCGAGTTCCTCGAGCAAGGATGGCGGCGGGTCATACGATTCCTTGCACTTTAGGCAGATTTTGCGCACCAACCGCTGGGCAACCGTGCCTTCCATAGCGGATGCCACCAGAAACGGCTCAATGTCCATGTCGATAAGGCGAGTGATAGTTCCTGGCGCATCGTTGGTGTGAATAGTAGAGAAGACGAGCTGGCCGGTCAGTGCGGCCCGGATTGCGACACCAGCAGTTTCTGCATCACGGATTTCTCCAATCATAATTACATCGGGGTCCTGACGCAGAATGTGCTTCAGCCCTACGAGATAGGTGTAACCTGCCAGTTCATTCACCTGGGACTGGCAGATTCTGTCAATATCGTATTCGACCGGGTCTTCGATAGTAATGATATTCTTATCACCGCCGCGGATTTCGCCCATAACAGCGTAAACAGAAGTACTCTTTCCGCAGCCAGTCGGTCCGGTGATGAGGATTACTCCGTGGGGCTTGGCGATCATCTCGCGCATTAACTTAAGCCTGTCTTTTACAAACCCGAGTTCGTCGAGCGAGAGCAGACGCATTCTGTCAAGGATACGCATTACTACAGTTTCACCGTAGGTGGAAGGGAAAGTTGAAACACGGAAGTCGATTTCACGGCCATCGACTAATGCCCCGTACCGGCCGTCCTGCGGGACTCGCTTTTCAGCGATGTTCATTCGCGACATGATTTTGATACGGGATACAACCGCAAGCTGTAAGGCCTTTTTCGGCGAGACGATTGGATGGAGAATACCGTCGATACGGAACCGGACGCTCAGGCCTTCGCGAGTCGGCTCAATATGAATATCTGAGGCTCGTTCACGAACCGCGCGAATTATCATCTGGTTCACCCAGCGCACAACCGGCGCTTCAGAGGCGAGCTCCTCCAGCTTACGTGGTTCTAGCCCCTGCTCTGCAGCTACTCCTTCTTCTTCCTCGGGTAGGTCATCGAGACTGGCTATTTCCGGTTCGTCCGGCAGGTCCGGCTCTTCGGGTGCGGCATAGTACTGGTTCAGCGCCTGGTAGAGGTCCATTTCCCGGCAGACCATCGGTTCCACCTCCATGCCGGTCGTCCGTCTAACTTCGTCGACATTGAAAATTTCTCCGGGGTCGACAAAAGCAACCGCCAGGGTGTTACCAGAGCGGAAAAGTGGAATCAGTTTGTTACTCCTCATGAATTCCTGTGGGAACATCTGAAGGACTTCTGAATCAATCCGGAAATTAGTAAGGTCAACGAACGGAACGCCGTATTTTTGTTCTAAGGCAGTTCCGGATTCTTGGCCATCAGGTGTTGGTGTCTCAGCCATAAATTACACCTCCTCAGTGCCTGGACAAAACGCCGGTACCATTTCAGTTTGGTAAAGGCAGATTGTCTCAGCATGATTTGTATTCTCACGCATTACGATAAATTATAAGGCAGATAAGTGGGGTGTCAACTGCATATTGAGCGGTCTGTTGGATGGGTTTCGTGCCTTGACTCACAGATGAAATTCCAGGAAGAATGGTTAAAGGTTGACGCTTCAATGGGCAAGACTATATTTAGCCGCTGATGAATGAGTTCCGGTATATAGAAGGCCGTGTAATTCATGTTCTGGTTACTGGTTTGTGGCCGGGCAGGAGTTTCGGGTGTATTTTCTCGGGGTGGAGTTCTTGATTTTGTTCCTGTTTAAGGTAATTTTATGAGAAGGTGTGAGGTGGTAATTCGGAAAGCGGTCGGGCTGCACGCGCGTCCTGCGGCAGATTTCGTCCGCAAGGCAGAAAGGTTCAAGTCCAAGGTAAGGTTGGCCAAGGACGGAGTTTGGGTGAACGGCAAGAGTATTCTATCAATCCTCACTTTGGCGGCTGAGAACGGAAGTGTGGTTGTTCTTGAGGTCAAGGGTGAGGATGAAAAGGAGGCGTTTGAGGCATTGAAAGCCAAGTTGGAAGATGACACATAAAAGGGAAAAAATCCTCAGGGGAATCCCGGTGTCGCACGGGTTTGCTCAAGGCGTTGCGTTCGTCTATCGACCGTATTTGCCGCATCTGGACGAGCATGTCCTTGAACCCGATGTGCTGGCTGGTGAGGTGCGAAGGTTCCAGAGAGCGGTGAAAGCCGCTGAGCGTGAGTTGCGAAGACTCCATGCCCGGGTGAAACGGGAGATGGGCCACGACTTCGCCGAGTTCATTGATGTTCAGCTTGCACTTCTTGCCGATGAAGAGGTATTGTCCGAGACCGAGCGATTTATCAGAAAACGAGGACGTAATGCCGAGTTTGCTTACGAGGAAACACTTAAGCGCTTAACCAGGCCCATGACCAAGTCCGATGTGCCTCTTTTTCAGGAACGCTCCATGGATGTGGTGGATGTTTCAGCCCGGGTACTGCGGCATCTTCTTGGTGAAGAACTTCCATCACTCTATGAAGTCCTCCCGGGTTCAATTATCATTGCCCGTGACCTGCCGCCTTCTGAAGCGGCCCTGCTGGACAAGGAAAAAATCAGCGGGCTCGTGCTGGAAAGTGGGGGGAAAACTTCCCATACTGCCATTATGGCCAAGGCCAAGGAGATACCCGCAGTAGTTGGTGTGGAATCGGTTTGCCGCGAGGCCAGTGAAGGCCTGCCAGTTTTGGTAGACGGGTATCGTGGTCTTGCAATTCTGAATCCGACCCGTAAGCGGTTGAACGCGTATAAGAGCGACTTTGAGCTCTACCAGCGGCATCGTCAGTCCCTGTCTTTATTGGTTGAACAAGAACCGGTTACGGCCGACGGAAAGATGATTGACCTATCGGCCAATATCGGGTTCTCGGCCGAGGCCCGGGCCGCGCTCAGATACGGTGCGCGTGGGGTTGGATTGTTCCGGACGGAGTACATTTATCTTGCCAGAAGGCGGCCGCCGACCGAAGATGAACAGTTCGAAGTATTTGCTGAAGTAGCGAAGATGCTGAATTCGAGACCGGTTATTGTGCGCACTTTTGATTTGGGCGGCGACAAAGTGATTCCTGGATACTCAGAATCCAACCCTTTTCTTGGGTGGCGGGGCCTCAGGTTGTGTTTTGATAATGTGGAGTTATTCAAAGGGCAGCTCAGGGCAATCCTGCGTTCCTCGGCATTTGGGAATGTTAAGATTATGTTTCCGATGGTGTCTGCGCTTGGGGAATTACGTCGTGCTAAGCTGCTGGTTGACGAAGCAAAACGGGAGTTGCGAAAGCAGGGAGTGAAGTTTGATGAACAGCTTGAGATCGGCGTAATGGTAGAGACTCCGTCCGCGGCTATCATGGCTGACCAGTTGGCCCAGGAATGTTCTTTTCTATCAATAGGTTCCAATGACCTTACCCAGTATACCTTGGCGGTGGACCGGGGAAATGAAAGGGTTGCCGAGCTTTATGACCATTTCCATCCTGCTGTGCTCCAGCTTATCAGACAGACAATTGCCGCGGCCCATCGGCACGGAATCTGGGTCGGGCTCTGCGGCGAGTTTGCATCGGACCCTTTGGGGATTCTGGTGCTTTTGGGTTTTGGAATTGATGAGATGTCTGTTTCTCCGGGCCTGATTCCAGAAGCGAAGAACATCATCCGGACGATTGATACTCAGTCGGCGGTTGAAATCATGGATGATGCAATGAAACTGGGGACTGGACTTGAGGTTAAGCGTTTGCTGCGTCGAGAGTTGCGCCGGAGGTTCCCGAAGCTGGCCGAGTTCCTGTTTGAACTCGAGATGGCTGACAGTCGCAATGGGTAGTATGGATTCAATGCTGGATTTGGTTCTCGGACTGCCAGAACAGATAGTCGAGGCCGTGGTAATTTCCGAGCGCGTCAATTTCGGTCGGCCGCGCAGTTTTGATAAGTTGGTTGTGGCTGGAATGGGAGGGTCTGGGATAAGCGGCGATATGGTCCGGTGTCTTTTCTGGGGTGATAATACCATGACGGTGTTGTCTTGTCGGGATTACAATATTCCGGCTGCCGTTACCAGCAGGACATTGTTTGTAGCGATAAGTTATTCTGGTAATACCGAGGAGACTTTGACAGCGTTCCACCAGGCACGTCGGCGGAACTGCCGCATACTGGCAATAACCAGTGGCGGCAAGCTAGGCCGTGCTGCAAAACGGGCCGGTGTGCCGGTGATTACAGTCCCGGACGGACTGCCACCCAGGGCAGCATTCGGCTATCTATTCGTTTCCTTGCTGAAGAGTCTAGGAAAACTTGGTGTATGTCATAGCTATGAGCATGATTTGGCCGAAGCGGTCGGATTGATGGCCGAGTGTCGGTCGAAATGGCTTCGCAAGGCGAGAACGGTCGCAGGTGCTCTTTTGGACCAGTTGCCAGTTGTATATTCAACCAGCAGGCTATTGGATGCGGTAGCTGAACGGTGGCGGTGCCAGCTCAATGAGAATGCCAAGGTGATGTGTCATACAAATGTGTTTCCAGAGCACAATCACAATGAGGTTGTCGGAATGGGTAGCCCTGATTTTCTTGCAAAGAATACGATCGTTGTGGGTTTGATTGACCGCTCGACCTATGGCCGAACTATGCTACGTCTTGGTTATGCGCTTGATATTACCAGGAACGGATATGCAAAGTTCCTGAAACTTAAGACTGAGGGTAAATCTTCTCTTGCCCGGATGTTTTCGCTGGTGATGCTGGGTGATTTAGTCAGTGTTGAACTTGCCCGATTGCGCGGAGTGGACCCGATGCCGGTAGCTCGGATTGACGAGTTGAAGCGCAGGATGGCAAAGGGATAATGAGATGAGTTTCAAGGCGGTGATACCTGCGGCCGGAGAAGGGCAACGGTTGAGGCCCCACACTTATGCATTTCCCAAAGTGCTTCTGGAGGTAGCGGGCAAGCCGATCATCGGTCATATCATGGACCGGCTCTTGCCGGCGCGACCGGACGAGGTTTGTGTCGTCGTCGGTGAGCACGGCGATAAGATACAGTCCTACCTTATTGAGCATTACGATTGCCATTTCCGTTTCGTGACGCAGGACAACCCCAAAGGTCTTGGTGATGCGGTTTATCGGGCGCATGATTTCTTTCACGGCGAGCCTGTGATGGTGCTTCTTGGGGATACGATTGTGGATTTGGAAATGTCTGAACTTGTAGGCAAAGAGAATGTCATCGGTGTGAAAGAGGTTGATGACCCTCAGCGGTTCGGCATAGTTGAGTTAGATGGTGAAAAGGTCCAGCGGATTGCAGAAAAACCGGAGAAACCTCACAGTAATCTTGCAGTTGTCGGTGTATATTACTTCAATGAATCTGAAGCCCTGTTTGGTGCGCTTTCCCATCTGATTGAAAAAGACCGGCGGACGCGCGGAGAATATCAGCTCACTGATGCATTACAGATGATGGTGGACTGTGGCGTTGTAATCCGAACGCGGCGGATTGAGCACTGGCTTGACTGCGGAACCCCAGAGGCATTGCTTGCCACCAACCGATATCTGCTTGGGAAAAACTGCTATTTCAAGTCGCGGAAAGGAACTGTATTTCTGGAACCGGTGTATGTTCACGATACGGCCCGGATTGAGAATTCGGTAATCGGGCCGAATGTTTCCATCGGGGCTAATGCCAGGATTCACAGTTCAGTAATCTGGGATTCGATTGTGAATCGAGAGGCACTGGTTGAACATGCGCTTTTGGAGAAATCTCTGCTTGGAGAGAAATCCGTGGTAAAGGGTAGCGTGCAGCGGTTGAATTTGAGCAGTTTTTCGCGGCTGGAGATGGGCTGATTATTTTCAGCTCTTTCGAGTAAACCGGATGAAGTTCGAGGTTGTCCGGTCTGGTCTGGAAACCAGGGCAAGGCTGGGCCGGCTGAGCTTAGCGCACGGGGTTGTCAAGACGCCGGTGTTCATGCCGGTCGGCACCCAGGCAACAGTTAAAACGATGACGCCTGCAGAATTGGACGAGAGCGGGACCGAGATGATTGTTTGCAATACATATCATCTTTATCTCCGGCCCGGCCACCGCAGGATTCAGGCCTTGGGCGGTTTGGGAAAATTCATGAACTGGTCCAGACCGATACTCACGGATTCGGGCGGATTCCAGGTTTATTCCCTTGCAGCATTGTCGCGCGTGACCGATGAAGCTGCCGAGTTCCAGTCCCATATTGATGGCAGCCGGCATTTATTCACACCAGAACTGGTAGTCGAAATACAGGAGGCATTGGGTTCGGATATAGCGATGTGTCTGGATGAGTGTCCGCCATATCCGGTGAGCCGGCAAAAGGCTGAGGAAGCGCTTTGCCGGACAAAACTTTGGGCCGGAAGGTGCCAAAAGGCGCAAAAGCAGGACACAAACCTGTTTGCTATTGTTCAGGGTGGCACTTATCCTGAGTTGCGCCGGCGCAGCGCCACCGAATTGGTAGAGCTGGATTTCCCCGGTTATGCTTTGGGAGGATTGTGCCTTGGTGAACCTTCCGGTTTGACTTATGAGTTGGTAGATTCGGTAACAGATGTTCTTCCTTCTGACCGGCCGCGCTATCTTATGGGCGCGGGTTATCCCGAGGATATTATTGAAGCAGTGAAGCGTGGTGTGGACATGTTCGATTGTGTGTTGCCGACGCGTAACGGCCGGACCGGCACCGCTTTTACCAGTAAAGGCAGACTGATTATCAGAAATGCCCGATACAGCGATGACAAGAGGCCATTGGATGAGGCATGCGACTGTTATACCTGTCGGAATTTCTCCAGGGCGTATCTCAGGCACCTGTTTATTGCCGGTGAAGCATTGGGTCCTCGGTTGCTGACCTTTCACAACATCTGGTTCTTCCAGTCCCTGATGAAGCAGATTCGTGCGGCAATCGATAAAGGAAAATTTGAATCCTGGAGCCGGCTGTTTCTTGACCGGTATCAATCCGGGAAGGCCGGGTAGAATTCGCATTTCCATGCTTGACTGGAGCCTTTCTTTTCTTAGTATTAGTTTTCGAAAGGAGGTCCCTAATGCGGAGCGTAAGTCTCGTGATTCTAGCACTAACGCTTGGACTTGCACTCATGGTCGATACCGGCTGCATGAAATGCGGGTCTAAAACAGCGGAGAAAATGACCGAGAAGGCAATGGAAAAGGCAATCGAGAAAAGTAGCGGGGGTAAGGCTAAGGTTGACATCGGTAAGAATGTTGACTTATCCGACCTCCCGGCATTCCTGCGCTATCCGGGCGCAAAGGGAATCGGCAGGTGGTCGATGTCAGGCGAAGAAGGCAAAGGAACGGTCTACACTCTTCAGACCGGTGACCCGGGCGGCAAGGTAGTTGACTGGTATAAGGCCAGCCTTACCGGTGCGGGTTGGAAGCAAGGTTCCCAGATAGAAACAGAGAAAGGAACCACGCTGATCTACGGCACCTCGGACAAGAAACAGATGGCTACTGTGACGGTCGGGACCGAAGACAAGAAGACTACAGTCGCCGTGATGTATACTCAGAGCAAGTAACCGCAAGTCAGTGATAAAAAACAGGCCTTTCCGGCCTGTTTTTTTAAGGTTGGTTAATATCTGGACTGCCCCTAATAAAGTGGACACGCAGTTAGGAGGGTTTTCTCAACT
>DFBN01000134.1 GCA_002366635.1 Caldifarciminota bacterium UBA3079
CAGCCGGGTTTTCCTCCTGCCGGCGAACCAGATTGCCAATGCGTTTGCAAAAATGGAATCCTTTTTCCTTAATACTGTGGAGTATGACATTCTCTGATTCCCATGGTTTATTCGGCTTGCTTCGATGGAGTGAATATTGTAACATTTATAATATGGAAGAGAAGTGTGCTTTGTGCGGCAGAAACAGGGCAGTGCGTTTTTGCCCGGCTATCGGGAAAAATATCTGTTCGCTCTGCTGCGGCCGTAGTCGGAACCGGACGATAGACTGTCCTGATGAGTGCCGTTTTCTCAAGCAGGCACGCGAGCAGGCATTGCTCAAGCTGGTTGCACTTGGTGAGAGGGACCTTGAGATAGCCGAGTTCGATGTGCTGCATAATTTTCGGCTGGCACTGGTGCGTGTCAGGCGCAATCGGGTACACGATTTGACCGAAGCGGAGATGAAGCAGGCACTTGCAAATGCTGCCGATACTTTGCGGACAAAATCAAAGGGTCTGATTTATGAGTTCCGGTCTCATAACCCGAGGGTGCAGTTTGCCACAGACGAGCTGACCGCAGTAGCAGAAAGGCATGAAAAAGGGGATAAGGGTTTTCGCAGAGTTGAATCCGGAGAACTGGCACATTGTTTGCGCTATTTGAGGCATCAGGCTGAAGATGCGATAGAAAGGGAGGTGGGTTTCTTCGAGTTGACGGTCCAGGCGGTTGGGCGCAATTACATAAGTAAGGAGGAATCCTGAGAAACCAGGGGCAGGGTTTTGGCGTCAAAATCAGTATATTCAATATGGAGGAAAGATTATGAGAAGAATTTCGCTGAGGCTCGCTGGTGCGATTCTGGCACCGGCGGTGCTGGTTGCTTTCCTTGGCGGTCTGATTGTAGCCGGTGTGCTTGATTTCGCGCCTAAGCCGGCAATGGCACAGCCGGCGTCTGTTCCTGTTTTAAGCAGGTCCAAAGAAAGCCCTTTTGTTGCGGTTGCGGATGAGGTGATTCCAACCGTAGTGAATATATCGGCAGAGAAAACGATAAAGCATGGGCAGCAGAAAATGCCTGAATTCTACGGGCCTTTCGAGGAGTTCTTCAGGGATTTTTCCCGGAATCTGCCAGAGATTCCTTTTGAGGAACACAGGAATGCACTGGGCTCGGGCGTTGTTATCGACCCGGCCGGATATATCGTTACGAATAATCATGTTGTTGCCGGTTTTGACAATGTCGTGGTAAAGCTTTCCGACGGCACAGAATTTCGCGGCAAGGATGTAGGGCTTGTGGGCCGGGACCAGAAGACCGATGTAGCAGTGCTTAAAGTGAATAGCGATAAGCCGCTGCCGGCAATCCGATTCGGCGATGCTTCCGGTATCAAAGTCGGCGACTGGGCGATAGCGGTCGGCAATGCATTCGGCCTTCAGAGCACGGTTACGGTCGGTGTGATTTCGGCAAAAGGAAGGTCGGGAATTCCTTTGCCAGAAGGCCCGAGCTATCAGGATTTCATCCAGACCGATGCATCGGTTAACCCGGGGAATTCGGGCGGGCCTTTGGTTAATATCCAGGGCGAACTTATCGGAATCAATAGTGCTATCCGTTCGCCGGTAGGTGCCAGCGTCGGAATCGGATTCGCAGTGCCGGTGGATATGGTGAAATCGGTTGCCAACCAGTTGATAGAGCATGGCCGGGTTATTCGCGGGTTCCTCGGTGTCAGGCCACAGCCGGTTACCGAATCAATCCGCAAGGCATTGGGACTTAAGGATACCAAGGGTGTGCTCATAAGCGAAGTAGTCGATGATATGCCGGCAGAGAAAGCAGGACTTAAAGAGGGCGATGTTATCGTCCAGGTGAACGGGAAAGAGATTAAGGATGTGCCCCAGTTCCGCCGCGATATTGCGGATGTGGCACCGGGCGCAGTTGTCAAGCTTACAATTGTCCGGAATGGCAAGCGGCTTGAAAGAAGGGTAAAGCTCGCGGAATTTCCCGAGAGTTCCCAGGCGGCCGTTCCTCCCGAAAAGGAACACGAACGCCCGTTCGGACTTTCGGTGCGGAATCTGACCCGGGAAGAACAGAAAGACGCCAAGGTTGAAGGTGGCGTTCTGGTGGAGAGCGTCGAGTCTGGCAGCATAGCCGACGATGCCGGGATAGAGCGCGGGGATATTATCCTCAGGATAGGGAAGAAGAAAATCGAAGATTTGAGCAGTTTCAATAAAGTAGCACAGCGCCTGGCCAAGACAAAAGAGGTGGTTCTTTTCCGCATCGAGCGTAGTGGTATCCGGATGTTTGTCGGAGTGGAACCGAAGGAATAGATTACAAGGTTGACCTTGGGTATTTTTCTGTCAGAATTATAGAAAAGGAGGCCCCAGAGAGATAGCTGTGTTAGATGTTTGAGTGCTTGAATCGTAGTAAGTATCAATCCAGTAAGGATGAAAACCTTAGGCCTCGGGAGAAACGAGGTGAATAAGGGACGAATAATCGCGGGCAAGGCGATTGCCCGGACGGTGCAGAAGGAAATCGCTGCAAAGGCCGCACGGTTGATTCAAAAGGGTATCTTCCCGAAACTCGGGATTATTCTCAGCGGTTCCGGACCTTCACAGATATATGCGCACAGCAAGGAAAGGGCATGCGCCAAAGTGGGAATCAGGGTGGAAACGGTAGATTTTCCAGCGGATGTGAAATTCGAGGATTTGAAGAAGCGTGTGGAAAAATGGAACAGAGAGAAGTCGGTTCACGGTATAATCGTGCAAATGCCTTTGCCAGATAAGGTAGACTCTGCCCGATTGCTGGGACTTGTTGACCCTGCCAAGGATGTTGATTGTCTGACACCGGCAAATCTCGGAATGCTTGTGGCCGGCAGACCCAGGTTCCTGCCGGCAACACCGGCCGGAATCGTTGAACTTCTGGTGCGCAGCCAGATAAGAATTTCGGGCCAGAGGGTTGTAATCATCGGCCGGAGCGAAGTCGTCGGCAAACCGCTGGCAAATATCCTGCTTCTGCGCGGGAAGCGTGGCGATGCTACGGTTACGGTTTGCCATACGAAGACAAGGAAACTAACAGAAATCTCGAGGGGTGCAGATATACTCATCGTTGCCGCGGGGAAGCCGAGGTTTGTCAAAAAGGAAATGGTGAAGCATGGCGCAGTCGTCGTTGATGTCGGTATCAACCAGACAGATAGAGGGCTGGTCGGTGATGTTGATTTTGAGGATGTTGCGCCAGAGGTTTCTGCAATCACACCGGTGCCGGGCGGTGTCGGGCCGATGACCGTAGCGATGCTGTTGTCCAATACGGTTGCAGCCGCAGCGGCACAAACAGGAGAAGCTGATAATGCCGGCATATGAGAGTTCTGAAAGGTTTTCAACGGACCGCAAACTGGTCAATTCCTGGCTGAGTCGGGCGTTGCGGTTCGGAAAAGGTATTCCCAAGCGGCTTGCAGAAGCGATGCGCTATGCGGTTCTCGGTCCGGGCAAGCGGATTCGGGCGGTTCTGGCGCTTGAGGCTTTCCGTGCGGCACGGGGAGAAAAGGAGCAATGGGTTGTGCCTTTCTGCTGCGGGATTGAAATGATTCATGCATTTTCACTTGTGCATGATGACCTGCCGAGCATGGACGACGATGATTTCAGGCGAGGCCGGCCCAGCTTGCACCGGCGATTCGATGTGGCGACAGCGATCCTCGGTGCCGATGCGCTCTTTGCTTATGCTTTCCAATTGTTTGCAAAAAGCAGCGCACCTTGTGGACGCCGTATTGCCGCTATCGAGTTGATTTCACGGACAGTGGGACCCGGTGGCATGGCCGGCGGACAGATGCTTGATATAACTGCGAATATGCACTTGAGCAAGCCGGGACTGGAACGGTTGAATCGGAAGAAGACTGCGGATTTTCTTGCTGCTGCTCTGGTGACCGGAGCGATAATCGCCGGTGCGAGAGGCGAAACGAGAGACAGGTTGTGGCGGGCGGGCAGGATTCTCGGTTCGCTTTTCCAGACAACAGATGACCTGCTGGACAGGGATGAGGAAAGCGATAGGAACAGGATGACTACGATAAACCTTTACGGCCCTGAAGGGACCAGGCGGCGTGCAGTCCGGGAGGCACGGCAGGCCGAACGACTGTTCCATTCCTTTGGTCCGAGATATGAAATTCTGGCCGGTTTCCCACAGATTGTGCTTGAGCGGACTTTTTAGCGATGGGCGTGCTTGACAAGGTTTCCTGGCCAGAAGACCTTAAGCGGCTTTCAGTTGCCGAACTTGAGCAGCTTGCCCGGGAAATCAGGCAACTCATTATCCAGATTACTGCAAAGAACGGGGGACACATCGCACCCAATCTTGGAGCGGTCGAACTGACCCTGGCGCTGCATTATGTATTCGACAGCCCGCATGACCGGATTTTCTGGGATGTGGGACATCAGTGCTATACCCACAAGATAATAACCGGCCGCAAGGAAAGATTCAAGACCCTGCGCCAATATGCGGGCATCTCGGGTTTTCCGAAACGGGCCGAGAGTAAATACGACAGTTTTGATACGGGTCATTCCGGCGATTCGGTTTCGGCGGCACTGGGGGCCGCGGTCGGAGCCCGATTGCAGGGAGGGGTCAGGAAATCCATCGTTGTCGTTGGCGACGGTTCGATTGCTGCCGGCATGGTTTTCGAAGCGCTTAATCATGCGGGTGCATTGAAGCAGGATTTGATGGTCGTGCTGAATGATAACGAGATGTCGATTGCCCAAAGCACCGGCGCAATGGCCGGATACCTGAACCGGATAATTACCGGCCGGATGTACAACCGGTTAAGGGGCGATGTCTGGAACCTTTTGGGACTCCTGCCAGAGGATTTGAGCGGGAAGGCCAGGGTTGCGGCACGCAGGATTTCCGAAGGTTTGAAGAGCCTTGTGGTGCCGAGTGTGCTTTTTGAGGAATTGGGTTTCAAATATGTCGGCCCGGTCCCGGGCCATGACATTTCCGAATTGATATCCACATTCCGCAGGATGAAACCGCTGCGCGGGCCGGTTCTGGTTCATATTGTCACGAGGAAAGGTCTGGGGTTCAAGCCGGCGATGGACGACCCGGAGACTTTTCACGGCATCGGGCCTTTTCACATTGCAACCGGCAAACTGGTCAGTCCCGGTCGTCCGAGCTTTACCAGGGCATTCGGCAAGCGGATGGTGGAACTGGCAGAAGGCGATGACCGGGTGGTGGCAATAACCGCGGGCATGTGTCTGGGCACAGGTCTTAAAGAGTTCAGGGAAAAATTCCCAAACCGGTTTTTTGATGTGGGTATCTGCGAGCAGCATGCGGTGACATTCAGTGCCGGACTCGCACTGGACGGATTGAGGCCGGTTGTCGCTATCTACTCAACTTTCCTGGCCCGTGCCCTGGACCAGGTAATCCAGGATGTATGCCTGCAAAGGCTTCCGGTTGTCCTTGCGGTTGACCGGGCAGGACTGGTGGGTGAAGATGGGCCGACCCATCACGGTGTATTCGACCTCACTTATCTTGGTATGCTGCCGAATATGGTGGTGATGGCACCAAAGGATGAAGATGAGCTGTGCCAGATGCTGGAGTTCGCGCTTGAGTATGGAAAGGGGCCGGTCGCTATTCGCTATCCACGGGGCGGGTCAGAATCGAGCTTCGGGTCACAGTCACAGCCGGTTGAACTGGGTAAAGCAGAAGTTTTGCGTACCGGCAAGGCCGGCTGCGTTCTGGCACTCGGCGCAATGGTGGTTAAGGCATTGAAAGCGGCTGAGAATCTTTCTCAAAATGGTTTGGACCTTACGGTTGTCAATGCCCGTTTTGTCAAGCCCCTGGACCGGCAGACCATTCTGGAAATGGCGGGAGTTTGTCAGCGCCTGGTTACAGTCGAGGAGAATGTGCTCGTTGGTGGATTCGGTTCCGCAGTGCAGAATCTGCTGGCGGAGGCAGGCACAAATGTCACAGTCCGTTGTTTTGGGCTTTCAGACCGATTCGTTGAGCACGGGCCACGGCAGAAGCTTCTGGATTTGGAGGGACTTTCAGAGCAGCGGCTCACACAGCGGTTCCGCAATTTCTTCCAGAAGTAAGTTGATGAAAAGAATCGCGATTCTTGTCCTTGGAGTGGTAGCTCTTATCCAGGCGTATTCGCTGACCAAAGGCTTCCGGATAGAACCGAGGGTGGAGTATGACCTCGGAGTGGTTTTTCTTGAGCGCTGGCGTGGTGATTATTACCTGGGGGTGGAATGCGTTATTCCGCTTGAGGAATATCTTGGTTACCAGCTCAAGGAGTCGATTGTTGAGGAATGGAAGAAGGAGACAAAGCACGCCAGGGAGCGGAAAGAACTCGCTTTCGATTCCAGGGGTCTTGTCCCGGATATCGAGCTGCCCAAGTTGCCGGTCTTCGGCGAAGGCAGTCGAATAGATATATCGGGCCACGACCGCATAACACTGGGCGGAAGGCAGACGGTCCTCGAAGGTGTTGTGAGAACTCCGGGTGGGGGGAGATTGCTGCCCGAACTCAAGATGGAGCAGCAGCTTGCAGTCAAGCTCAACGGCACGGTCGGCGACCGGACAAAGGTGAATATCGACCACGATTCCGAGCGGCAGGAAAGCCAGAACAAAATCAAGCTATCGTATACCGGCACTGACGATGATATCGTTAAGTCGGTAGAACTGGGGGATACACGCCTCTCGATTCCAGGAACGGCATATACCGGAGATTTGCCTGTGCATAAGGGTTTGTTCGGTATCTCGACCCAGGGGAAGCTTGCCGGAGTGGATATTTACGGTATTGCTTCGCAGGAACAGTCACAGAGTCAAACCCAGAGTTTCACCGGTAAACGCCAGTTAACTGTTGACACGATTTATGCCCGTGACTATGCCAGAGACAGATTTTATTATATCGATGTTCCCGACAAGATTCTGAACCTGCGGGTGTATGTGGATGACAGGAACCCCGCGAACAATCAGGCTTCGCTGAAAGCGATTGCCACGGTTTATCCCGAATACCCGGACTCGATTCCCGGGAACTGGAGCTGGGACCGTGACGCCGGGGATTTCGACCTTAAAACATTGGGTAGCGACTATGTGCTGTATCCGGGGAATATCCTTGAATTCTCCGGGAGCCTTGACCCACAGGACATTGTGGGGATGGTGGTTTTTACGGATAAGGATACTATCGGCGGAGAGATTTTCAATGATTCGCTTGTGTTGAAGCTGCTGAAACCGGGAATGCCCGATTCGCTTTCACTGACCTGGGATTACGAGATGAGAAATGTTTACGCATTGCCCAGGGGTGAGGTGCAGTTGAGTTCGGTGCGGTTGTTCCGGGACACGACCGGGCCCCAGGATGCGGAGTATGAAACCAGTGGGCCAAACAACGGCAGGAGGTTCACAGAGATTCTGGGGTTGGACCAGAACGGCGACGGCAGACTGGAGTATCCTCAGTTTGATTCAAAGACCGGGCTGATTCGATTCCCGGGTGCCAAGCCTTTTGCTTCTCTCGGATTGTCGGTCCGGGATTCGGTTATCTATCGTAAAGACCCGCTTGAGGTTAATGAAGGCCGTAGATATTACATGGTAGTTGAGTTCTCCAGTGCTACCGAGTCGTATTATCTCGGACAAGTTGATATTAAAGAGGGTTCGGAGAAGGTCCGGGTGAACGGAGAGCTGTGGACCAAAGGGGTGGGTTATGACATAAACTATACCACGGGCAGGTTGTCTTTCCTGCGGGCTTTGCCACCTGATGCGGATATTCGGGTTACATTTGAGTACCGTCCCTGGTTTTCACTGTCTCAGAAGTCGCTTCTGGGCACGCGGGCAGAATGGCGGCTCGGGACGAACGGTAAGGTTGGCACGAGTGTTTTCTACCGGAGCGAAGGTATCCCTGGTGACAAGCCGGTGCTGGGTTCGGAGTCATTCAGGCGGACGATTGCTGAAACAGACGCTTCTTACAGTATCAGCAATGAGAGGGTGAGTGCATTTCTTGACCGCCTTCCATTGATAAGGGCTCAGGCTCCATCGAAGTTCTCTACCGCATTGGAAGGCGCGATTTCGCTTCCAGACCCCAATACCCGAGGGGTAGCTTATCTGGATGATTTCGAGGGAACCACTATTACCAGGGATGTGAGCACCAATGCCATACTCTGGTA
>DFBN01000071.1:0-609 GCA_002366635.1 Caldifarciminota bacterium UBA3079
TGGCAATAATTCGCACTAAAGATGTTATTCTTCCTATCTCCGGCATAACCAGGAAGTTCATAGTCATCGGTCCTGGATAGAATCCTTTGAGCAATCCGCGCAAAAAAAGAAGGCCCGCCCCGTGCCTTCTTCCCTTAAAAGTAACCACATAAAGCGTGCCCGGGCTATGCAAATCTCGTAGAAAGGAGGTGATCCAGCCGCACGTTCCCGTACGGCTACCTTGTTACGACTTCGCCCCAGTTATCAGCCCCACCTTGGGCCCCCACAATGGAGGGACTTCGAGCGTTGCCGACTTCCATGGCGTGACGGGCGGTGTGTACAAGACCCGGGAACGTATTCACCGCTGCATGCTGATCAGCGATTACTAGCGATTCCGTCTTCAAGCAGGCGAATTGCAGCCTGCTATCCGAACCATGGCTGCCTTTGAAGATTGGCTCCACCTCGCGATGTCGCGACCCACTGTAACAGCCACTGTAGGACGTGTGTAGCCCTGGGTATAAAGGCCATGATGACTTGACGTCATCCCCACCTTCCTTCTCCTTAACGGAGGCAGTCCCCTTAGAGTGCACCGTCACCGGTTAGCAACTAAGGGCAGGGGTTGCGCTCGTT
>DFBN01000071.1:629-751 GCA_002366635.1 Caldifarciminota bacterium UBA3079
ACACCTCACGGCACGAGCTGACGACAGCCATGCAGCACCTGTGCAAGCTCCAGAGAAAAACTCCGGTCGGTCCCCTTTCGGGTTCCTACCACTCGCATGTCAAACCCAGGTAAGGTTCTTCG
>DFBN01000071.1:880-8847 GCA_002366635.1 Caldifarciminota bacterium UBA3079
GGTATCTAATCCTGTTCGCTACCCTAGCTTTCGTGTTTCAGCGTCAGGGGCATTCCAGAAACCTGCCTTCGCTATTGACGTTCCTTCCGATATCTACGCATTTTACCGCTACACCGGAAGTTCCGGTTTCCTCTCCTGCCCTCCAGACTAGTAGTTTCGACAGCAATTTCCCAGTTAAGCTGGAAGCTTTCACCATCGACCCACCGGTCCGCCTACACACCCTTTACGCCCAGTAAATCCGGACAGCGCTTGCCCCCTACGTATTACCGCGGCTGCTGGCACGTAGTTAGCCGGGGCTTCCTTTGGGAGTACCGTCACCGTTCCGGCAGTTACTCCGAAACGGCATCGCTCCCCCTGACAGAAGTTTACATCCCGAAAGACTTCATCCTTCACGCGGTGTCGCTGGGTCAGACTTTCGCCCATTGCCCAAATTTCTAGACTGCTGCCTCCCGTAGGAGTGGGAACCGTGTCTCAGTTCCCCTGTGGCCGTTCACGCTCTCACGTCGACTACCCGTCATTGCCATGGTGGGCTATAACCCCGCCATCAAGCTGATAGGACAAGAGTTCCTCCTAAGGTAGCACCTTACAGCGCCTTTCTTGCTACCGAGATGCCTCGGCTGCAGCACATGGAGAATTAGCCCGCCTTTCGACGGGTTGTGCTCCTCCTCAGGGCAGATTGCCCTTGCATTACTCACCCGTTCGCCGCTAAACACAACCCGGTGTTGCCACCAGAAAGTGTCCCGCTCGACTTGCATGTCTAAGACACACCGCCAGCGCTAGTCCTGGGCCAGGATCGAACCCTCCAAGCAAAATCTTGGAAATGAATTGGCATAGCCCGGACACGCTTTGGGTTACATCCGAATTATCAAAGAGCAATACTTCTGTATCTTTAGCATATTAAAAAGATTGCCGTTGTCAATATCGGTCAGCACTCCAGACCCCGTCATATCTTCTGAAATATCGGACAATTAGCAAACCGACCAGAAAATTCTTCTCTAACTTGTTAAGGGGGGCTCTGAATTCCAGACCTTCATCTCGCCTTGCCCTTTCCGATGTCCGAACGATTGCTTCTGGGGCTGCGTTTGTAATCGGTTTCGTAGAACCCTGACCCCTTGAATATCAATCCGGCTCCGCCAGACACAATTTGCTCGACAGTTCCCTTGGCCTTGCATTTTGGGCAGTCTTTGATTGGAGGGTCAACAATTCTCTGGAAAACTTCAAACCGGTATCCACACTTCTTGCAATGATATTGGTAAGTAGGCATCAACTAAACGAAAACAGGGGGTGAAAAAACTCTCCACCCCCTGTTATTCCGAAGTTTAGTACTCGCCACCGTAGCCACCGGCACCGGCACCAGGCGGCATGGGTGGTGTCTTTTCTTTCTCAGGCTTCTCGGTGATTGCGCATTCGGTAGTGACCATCAGCCCGGCAACGCTGGCCGCATTCTGCAGTGCGGCACGGGTCACTTTTGTCGGGTCGATAATTCCAGACTCGAACATATCAACATACTCCATCGTTTCACAGTTGAAACCGACGCCATCCTTTCCGACCTTCACCTTCTCGAATACAATCGAACCATCCACACCAGCATTTGAGGCAAGCTGCCGGATCGGCTCCTCCAGTGCTCGCTTGACGATGTTGATACCGATACCTTCATCGCCATTGGATTTCATCTTCTCAAGAACTGGAATGCATTGCACCAAAGCAACACCGCCACCAGGAACCACTCCTTCTTCGACAGCGGCCCGAGTTGCATGAAGTGCGTCCTCAACAAGCGCCTTCTTCGCCTTCATCTCCACCTCGGTAGCAGCACCGACATTGACTACCGCAACACCACCGGCCAGTTTTGCAAGCCGCTCCTGTAGTTTTTCCTTATCGTAATCAGACTTGGTTTCTTCAATCTGCTTGCGAATCTGCTCAATACGAGCAGTGATGTCTTCTTTCTTGCCGACGCCCTCGACGATAGTGGTATTTTCCTTGTCGATAACAACGCGCTTCGTAATACCCATATCACCAATCTGGACATTCTCGAGCTTAATCCCGAGGTCTTCGGAAATCAGCTTGCCGCCAGTCAGTGCCGCAATATCTTCAAGCATCGCCCGTCGCCGGTCTCCGTAACCGGGCGCCTTGACCGCACAGCAACGCAGGGTGCCCTTAATATGGTTCACCACAAGACCAGCCAGTGCATCGCCCTCGACATCTTCGGCAATAACGAGTATCGGTTGCCCTTTCTGGGCAACTTTCTCGAGAACAGGTAGAAGGTCCCGCATCGAAGAGATTTTCTTCTCATAAAGCAGGACCAATGCATTCTCAAGAACCGCCTCCATCTTCGGAGTTTGCGGGGTGGTCGTGCCCGGTTTGAGCGCAAAGTAAGGGGAGAGATACCCACGGTCGAACTGCATACCTTCTACCACTTCAAGTGAAGTCTCCATGGACTTGGCCTCTTCAACCGTGATAACGCCTTCCTTACCCACTTTCTCCATCGCGTCTGCGATAAGATTGCCTATTTCCTTGTCGTTGTTTGCTGAAATGGACGCAACCTGCTGGATTGCTTCGCGGCCCGTGGACTCTTTGGACATTCTCTTGAGCTCACCGGCCGCGGCCACTACCGCTTTATCGACGCCACGCTTCACTGCCATTGCATTAGCACCAGCGGCCACTACCTTCAGACCCTCGCGATATATTGCCTCGGCCAGAATCGTTGCAGTAGTGGTTCCATCACCGGCCACATCCGAGGTCTTGGACGCCACTTCTTTTATCATCTGTGCGCCCATGTTCTCGAACTTATCCTCAAGCTCAACTTCTTTGGCGACGGTAACTCCATCTTTGGTAATGGTCGGCGCGCCCCACTTCTTATCGATAATCACATTGCGGCCCTTAGGACCCAGAGTTACCTTGACCGCATGGGCCAGTTGTTGGGCACCGTGCATGATAGCACGTCTTGCTTCATCCTCAAATTTTAAGTCTTTTGCCGGCATTCTCACTCCTCCTTACTTTTCTTTTTCCACAACTGCCAGGACATCGTCCTCGCGCATTATCAAATACTCCTTGTCATCAACGCGAATTTCGCTGCCCGAGTATTTACCGAAGAGAATAAGGTCACCTTTTTTGACATCCATCGGAATCCGCTTTCCGCTGTCATCAACCTTTCCAGACCCAACCGCAATCACTTTACCCTTCTGGGGTTTCTCCTTCGCGGTATCAGGAATAATAATACCGCCTTTCATTTCCTCTTCTTTGATTCTTTCGACCAGGATTCTATCCTGTAGTGGTTTCACCTGCATAACTCCTCCTTAAATTCCAGCCATAACATCATCCAGCCGCTCGCACCTCAATCCGGATACCTTATTCTCGGTGGTGCAAGCTGTAAATCGGCGTCCCGGTCAAATAACGCTCAGCAGACGCCACAAAGGTCCCCTTTACCCCCAGAACCAATCCGCTCTCTGGTTAACTTAGACGCCACTAATCCGCATTAGGATTCCGGCAACTCTGACCATCAAAAGACCCTCAGACTGTCTTCCCGGTTTGTAAGCCTTCAAAAAGGAGGCTTAAGGGAAAATGGGCGATATCTGATTTGAACAGATGACCTCCTCCTTGTAAGGGAGGCGCTCTAGCCAGCTGAGCTAATCGCCCTCCTTTTGAATTATATAATACAGAGCCGGACTGTCAACGGGCGGGCCGGCACAGGTTGACAGCACTGCTCATCAGCCTATGCTGTATCCAGAAATAGAAAACCAACAATGGATTCACCGACCAGTCAGCTCATCAAGATGAAACCGTGGCATCAGCC
Source organism: Caldifarciminota bacterium UBA3079 (assembly GCA_002366635.1). Taxonomy (GTDB): domain Bacteria; phylum Hydrothermota; class Tepidihabitantia; order Tepidihabitantales; family Tepidihabitantaceae; genus UBA3079. The sequence goes on from DFBN01000071.1 coordinate 4,671, forward strand.
GAGAACGATTTTGACTGCTCTTGGCCACATCCTTACCCAAAGGGCTGAAGATTTCACCAATACTATTATCAAGGAATCGGGCAAACCAAGGAGGTACGCTATGATATCATTAAATCTCGGCCCGTAGGCAGAACTTTCAAATCAAAAGGAGAAAATATGGCCGCACAAGCAAAGGCACGCTGGACCGGTCAAGGCTTGCAGTTCATCGCCTCAAGCTGGTCCAACCACGGTCTTACAATGGATGCTTCAGAGAAAGTTGGTGGCACCGACACCGGTCCCAGACCAATGGAAGTGCTTCTCTTCAGTCTGGCCGGCTGCACTGGTATGGATGTTGTTTCCCTGCTCAAGAAAATGCATGTGGATTTCACCGGACTCGAAATCAATATTCAGGCCGAAATGGCAGACAAGCATCCAAAAGTCTATACCAGAATCGACCTCGAATATGTCGTCACCGGCCACAATATCGACAAAATCAAACTCAAAAAAGCAATAGATTTGTCCCAGAAGAAGTACTGCCCGGTTTCAGAAATGCTTCGCAAGCACTGCCCGGTCAACTATTTATATCGGACAGTAGAAACCTGAGTATAAATTATCATACGCTACTATACTAGGTCTGCACAACCAGTTTGTTTGAACTGGAATCGGAAATGACCAGGAATATCCTCATTCTGGTATTCATCTTTCTGGCTGTCATTCTCGTTATCAACCCGAATGGCGATTTCCCGTTGAATGATGACTGGTCCTATGGTCAGGCAGTCAAGAACCTCGTGGGAAAAGGGGAATACTGCCTGTCCAACTGGACCGCAATGCCGCTTTTTACCCAGGTTTTATGGGGTGCGCTTTTCTCAATCCCTTTCGGGTTCTCTTTCCTTGCTCTGAGGGTTTCAACCCTGGTCATTTCGTTAATCGGCCTCGTATTCCTTACACTCCTGTTTCAACGAGCAGGAGAAAAAAGGGGACGCTTCCTGCTGCTTGGGCTGCTGACCCTCCTGTTCAACCCGATTTACCTGGGACTCTCATGCACATTCATGACTGATGTTCATTTCATCGCTTTCTCAATTATCTCGCTTTATCTGCTTGCAACCGGTGTCAAAAAGAAAAGCAACGCCCTCCTGATTACGGGTATGGCCTTCACGGTTCTAGCCACACTTATCAGACAGATAGGCCTGCTCATACCATTGGCCTTCGGCTTTGGCTACCTGACTCGCGGAAAACCGAACGGGAAAAAAATCGCACTGACCGCTGGATTCCTGCTATTCACCATCGCGGCATTCTTTGTCTACGAAAAATGGCTTGAAGCACATTGTGGTCTGCCTACTGCTTACCATGCCAATACCGACAGAATCGCAGCCGCATTTGCTTCAGGACTGCCCGCTATCTCAGTGCAGATAATTAAAAACGTTCTGGTAACCTTCAGTTATCTCAGCCTGTTCCTGCTTCCTTTGACAGTACTGATTATCCCTTCTGCCCCGAAAAAGAGGCTCCTATTATTCCTGGGCATCTCAATTGCCGCACTCACCGCATTCCGGCTTGCTGGATTCGCGCTTCCCGGCAATATCCTCTCAGACAGAGGTATCGGCCCTTTTACACTTAAACATTCCAGGGATTTCGCATCGTTCTCCGGTTCTCTCTTGTCAAAATGTATCCTTGCTGCTATCACCTTGCTGGGCGGTGGTTTCCTTATCGAAGCCTTATTCAGAATTGCCACCCGAATAAAAAAGAACTGGTTTGCAATGATGCTCTTTTCTTTGTCAATTCTCTATTTTCTCTCCATTTGTCTGGTGCATCAGTTCGACCGCTACATATTGGTTTATGTCCCAATCCTCGCGACCCTGATTCTTTTGACAGCCAGGAAACTCAAAATCCCGGAATGGACATTGGCTGTCGGATATGCGATAGTCATTGCTTACGGCCTCTTCTCCATATCTGCAGCACATGATTATCTTCTCTGGAACCGCACCCGCTGGCAGGCGACTCATTATCTTACCGACAAACTTTCTATTCCTGCTGATAAAATAGATGCCGGCTTTGAATTTAATGGGCTTTATACATATTCTGAAGAATACAAAAAGGAGCCGGGCAAAAGCTGGTGGTGGGTAAAAGACGATACTTACATCGTATCATTTGAGCAGCTTGTCGGATACACCGCTATCAAAGAATACCGAATCAGGACTTGGTTACCCGCTGGTATCAGAAATATCTACATCTTGAAAAAGACTCTGGATTCTTACCGTTCAATTCCCTTGAAAGGATAGCTGTTGACCAACACCTGACCGAGTCTATAATCGCTGCAATAGAAATCAGACTCGATCATTAAGGAACGCAATTGAAAGCCAAAGAGCACCATGGCCGCGCAGCCAGAACTGCCACCCGATGGGAAAACATGCCTGCCCAGCACAAAATGAGTCCGGTCGCCAAATCGGTGCTTGTCGCAGCCGGGCTTCTGCTAATGGGGCTGGCAGGCTTTGTTACCTACACTGGAGATTACATCTTCGCCGCTCATTGGACAGTGTTTATCCGCTTTCCCGGGATGCTGGAAGGACAGTACTACTTCTTTCCAATATGGTGGGTAACGATTGGCCTGCCGCTTTTGCTTTTCGGACTGGGATGGTTCTTCCCCGCTTTTCGAAATGCGGTGCGTGCACCATGGCGCCAGCCAAAATTTGCCGTGCCATTAGTAACCGTCCTTATCCTCTTTGCTTTCACAATGCAACCTTGGGAATATGCCAGCACTCCTGCCTGGGACACTGGTTCGAAGATGGTGTTTTATCTGACCCTTGCAGGAACCGGGTTTATCCTCTTTCTAACCGGGTTCTATGAGAAACTCCGGTTCCTGGACCAGCCTTTGGCCCGTGCCTACCAGTGGCTGATGGCCCTGGACCGCCGGACCTTTATGCTTCTCATATTCGGTTTCACCTTCCTGGTGGCCAACCTGATTTCTCTTTTTGTATTTGAACATATGCCCCATATTCAGGATTCAATTTCCCAACTGTTCCAGGCACGGATATTCGCCACCGGCCGGCTGCATCTGACCACACCCTGCTTCCCAGACTTCTTTGACTACACACATATAATCAACAATGGCTACTGGTATTCCCAGTATCTATTTCTGCATTCGCTGTTTTTGCTTATAGGCGTTTTTGCAGGCATCCCATGGATAATCAATCCTTTGCTGGGCGCACTGACCATACCGGCTATTTATGCCCTCGGCCGGAAGCTTTATGGAGAACGCACCGGCAGGCTGGCAGGAATACTGGCCTGTCTGACCCCTTTCATATTTGACATGTCTTCAGAATACATGAACCATTCGGGGGCACTACTGTTCACGACCCTTTTCATACTGTTCTATTTCCGAACCCTTGATCTGGGTAGATGGTACGACCCATTAGTCGCGGGTTTGGCCCTTGGACTCGTTGCCAATATCCGACCTTACACCGCTTTGGCAATCGGCGGGCCATTTGCAATCTACGGTCTTTATCGGGCCGTGAAAGAACCGCGCCGACTTATTCCAAAATTCGGGCTTATGGTTATCCTTATGGCCGCGGTGACAAGTTTCATTTTCGTCTACAATTGGCTTACAAACGGCAATCCGCTTCTTTTCGGGTATGTTGTTAAATGGGGCCCTGGACATGAAATAGGTTTCGGCAAAAGCGGCTGGGGAGCAGAGCATACGCCTTTTCGAGGTCTGATAAACACGGGCAATGACATGAATCTTATGAACAAGTTCCTATACGAGTGGCCTATCCCTTCGCTCCTGCCGATTGCAGTCCTGTTTGCAGCCCGAACCAAAAATCATAAGGACTGGCTTCTGCTCGCCAGTTCTGTCAGTCTATCCGCAGCCTATTTCTTTTACTGGTTCCATAATGTCTGCTTCGGCCCCAGATTTCTATACGAATCTTCGGCCTGCCTTATTCTTCTGACAGTTCGTGGCGGACAGGAACTCGGCACTTTTCTGCGGCGGACATGTCAGATGAAAATATCTGACAAATCCGCAGCTACATTTATCCGCCGCGTATGGTTGATAATGACCATTATCATGCTCGGCGTTGGCCTGCCCCCGCTTTTCAGAACATACCACATGTATGGTAATGTTGACGGCACTCTGGTGCGCACGGTCCGGCAAGCCGGACTGAAGAATTCGCTTGTTTTCTGCCACCATTTCGGCAACGGATTCAGT
>DFBN01000071.1:8894-10392 GCA_002366635.1 Caldifarciminota bacterium UBA3079
AATATTGATTACCCACATTCGCAACTGAAACGGGCGCTGGATGAAATGACCGAATTTCTTTCCGACACGCTCACACACAGTTACAACACGATTATCTGGCCTTTCAAGGACATTCCCATTCAGGAATTTGATTCATCCGGCCCCAGAATCATTGATTTTCGGGACATCTCGGCCGAGATTTTCACGAACCGCCACACACCCGATGACTACCTGCCGGCAATTGCATGCTGGATACTCAATGACGAACGCGAGCATCTCCGCTTGTTTTCCTTTATGAACGACTTGCAGAATGTTATCGCCGGTGATTACAAGTTCACATTGCTTTCGGTAACCAGCGAAGGCACAGGTGCGGTTTACGACATCAGCACTGTCAGCGGCAACGAAGTAACAGTGCCTAACCAGCCTGGCCCGATGCCGATTCGATAAGCAAATGGCCGTTCCTTTTGCTTGACGAATGAAATACCCGTGCCATAATTTATGGTCTTGTTTAATAATAACATTAAATATTGTTCCATGACTACAAAAAAGGAGGAATTGTGAAATCCGTTATTATCAGTCTATTGGCGGTATGCACGGCATTTGCCGGCACTGTTACTTATACCCTGGAACTGACGCCACGAGATGTAGTATTCATCCAGAAGGATGGCTATACGATTGTTACGCTTCAATCAGGCGTAAACAGCGGTTCTGCCCTGGCTCAGGTATGGACTACTGAACCCGGAAGTCCGCTTCTGCCGGTCCTATCCGGGAATGTGCTGATTCCGGCCGATGCCGAGCTCGGAAGTATGACAATTACTGAACTCGAACATGCCCGACTCGGTGAAGGATATCGGCTTTACCCGGTTCAGCCGATGCGACCACTTTCTGAATTCAACAGCGTGCCTTTCGTTGAACCGAACCAGACAGTTTACAACAGCAGCACTGCTTATCCAGCCAAAAGGCTTTCCTCAATACCGGCCGGTTCTAAAGCCGGATTCAGGATTGCCGGGTTTCTTTATTGCCCGTTTGAATACCGGCCCGCATCCGGCCGGCTTACGCTTATCACTAAGGCACGGATTCAGATGCAGTATAAAGAGAACTCAATCGCCGCTCCGGTTCTGACCGAAAGCCAGCGCGACCTGATGGCCCGGGATATTGCCGAGCTGGTTGTTAATCCGAAGGACATTTCGCACATGGCACCACCGGTAGTTGCCAAGGACGGCCAGGAAACCGATGTGGTCATGTTTACTTCATCGAGCATGGCACCGAATCTTACCGGACTCCGTTCCTGGCTGATGCGTAAAGGTTATTTCACCGAAATCGTCACGGTTGACACAATTTCGCAAACAGGCCGCGATACCCAGGAAAAGATGCGCAATCTCCTCAAGAAAAAATTCGCTAACGAAGGCCTGAAATATGTCATCCTGACCGGCGATGTCCAGCACTGTCCTTTCCGTTACGGTTATTTGCCCTATTCTACTTACAATATACCGGCCGATATGTATTTCGGCGACCTCGA
>DFBN01000071.1:10409-16289 GCA_002366635.1 Caldifarciminota bacterium UBA3079
TGTTCCATGACATATATGTGGGTCGGTTGCCGCTGGATGATGCTGATGATGCGGCCAATTTCCTGAAGAAAGACACCACTTATGAAATTGTGCCGGACACCGGTTATTTGAACAACGTTCTTCTGCCTGCCGAAGTGCTCTGGTCGAACATTGACTTCCACGGTATGATCGTAAACACAAACATCCTGCGCGCGCTCAATTCCCGTTCGACCTGGGAGGTTGACTCAGGCATCAACATGGGTACGAGCAATGTCATTACCGCGGTGAACAATGGCACCCAACTGTTTCACTTTGCCGGCCACGGGTCGAATACCGCGTTCGGTTCGACATTCAGGACCTCCAACATCCCTTCGCTGACCAATATCGCCAAGCCGCACATTACGATGAGCATGGCCTGCAACTGCGGGTGGTTCGACCACGCGAGCACCGAGTGCCTAGGCGAGGAGTTCGTGAACGCCACGAACGGCGGCGCGGTCTCGACGATGTTCAACGCCCGGTACGGCTGGGGCGCGCCGCCTACCCAAGGGCCGAACTCGAACATGAACTGTCAGTTCTACAACAACTTCCTGAAAGGAATGACCCAGGGCAAAGCGCATGGTCTGGCCAAGGATTTCCTGCGCAACGAGTCGTTCAGCCAGATGACGATGCGCTGGGCGATGTACACCAACACATTGCAAGGTGACCCGACAATGCAGATGTGGCGAGAAGTGCCCGAGAACTGTACCGTAACCGCACCCGACACCCTGGCCGCGATGCCGCAGGTTGTGACCGTAACCGTTGAAAAAGGCGATGGTCCGCTTGCCAATGCCCGGGTTGCATTTACCCATCTGGGTGAACTCATTGCCCGTGGGGTAACAAACTCCAGAGGCATCGCATATGTCCCGGTTCCGGCCATTGAGGATACCTGGACACTTTCAATGAGCGTTACCGGTCAGGATGCGTGGTTACAGGAGAAAACAGTTTATACAACGACCGGGGATTCAGCACCGCTTGTTACTTATCATCATTATTGGGTTGACGATGCCAACGGCCGGCTCGACCCTGGCGATACGGTTCCCCTCTACCTGGTTGTCAAAAACAAAGGCAATAAAGACGCCGATTCTATTTACGGTTACCTGACAACTTACTCCCCTTATATTACACTTCTCGACACGCAATCTTCTTATGGCCCTGTAGTCCAAGGCGATACTGCCAAAGGTGATGCATATCAGGTTGTGGTTGACCCGCTTTGCCCGCACGGCCATAGTGCTCGGTTTCTGCTTACCGTTACTTCAGCACACTCGGAATGGAAATCCCAGACCGAACTCATCATTGGCCTACCCCATGCCAATGCTGGTCATTGGGCGATTCATGACACGGGCGATTATTGCCTGGCCGTATGTGCGAATGGCGGCATCGGTACAACCCAGTGGCGCGGTGAAGGATTTGGTTTCATCTATCCGAAGGACCGGCTATGGTCTTCCTCGGCTCTGATGCATGGGTCGCTCATAATCGGCACAGACACCAGTTGGGTATGTGACAATTATTATGGCGCACCTTCATGGAAGGTATGCCCATTGGATTTTGCGATGGAGGAATCGTTGCGCCAGGTTTACCCGCCTGAGCTCGGGGACAAAGAATTTCTGTGCACATTCAGCGATGCCGACCATCCTGAGCCCAGAAATATCTCTATTGACCATCGCAGCTATGGTAGCGCAAATCCGAACCACCAGGACTTCGTAATTCTCGAATACCGGATTCACAATAACGGAACCGAGCCGCTGGCCGGACTTTATACCGCGGTCGCCGGCGATTTCAGGACTGCGAACTGGAACGCCAATGACCAGTTCGATTACGCCGGCACTGATTCACTGCGCAACTTGGCTTATGTCAAATCTTCACCAGAAACCCTGGCGCTTGGCATTCGCCACATCTATCCGGCCGGTATGAACGGTTATGCCAATTGCATCAACCATAACACCCATATCAATAACGGCTTCACCAAGACGGAAAAAATGAAGTTCATGGATGGCCGGCTGCGCCAGACTACCGGCACTTCCCAAGCAAACTGGCATGCGATGTCTTCATCCGGGCCTTACACGATTCCAGCCGGGGACAGCCAGATTGTCGCCTATGTGATTTGCGGGGGTCAAACCGTGAATGAACTACTGACCCATTCTGATACTGCAGCCGCTTGGTACGGCCCGCCGGTCGGGATTTCGGGCTTCAAACCTTCGGCCGTTTTGGTCAAAAACATCCGGGTCTTCCCGAAACTGTTTTCCGACCAAATCAAGGTTCGCTATCAACTGCCTGAAGCCGAACCTCTTACCATAACCGCTTATGATGCTGCCGGTCGCGAAGCTGCTCGATGCAACTACACGCCGATAACAAAAACCGGAATCTTTACCTGGCAGCCCCGGGTCGCACCGGGCGTATATTTCATCCGGGCCGGCGGATTTTCGGATAAGGTTCTGAAAATAAAGTAAATTTGATAGCAGGGTCCCGGCATAAGCCGGGACCCTGCAAGGAGGAAGCTACCGGGATTTTATAATCTTGACGACATGCCCCGAGTCGTCAGTTAAGATACGGCAAAGATAGGTCCCGGTGCCTACCTGTTTGCCGGCTTCGTCGGTGCCATTCCAGGCCATATGACAGATTCCAGGGCCCAGTAGCTCGGAAGTCGCCAGGCTCCTGACAAGTTTGCCCGCTGGATTATAGACCGCTGCCGATACCCGTGCAGTGCGACTGAGGTTGAAACACAGCTTCGTGCCGACAGGCCCACAGGGATTCGGCTCTGCGCTGAGCCGGATGTGTTCCAGACCACTTGGCTCGCCCATTGTCCCTTTGGCAGATTGCCCGATTTCAAAAGTCCACCACGGGGTGAACCAGTAACTCCACACTCCACTGTTATAGCCGCGACAACTCCACTCATATGTTCCAGGTTCAACCGGCATCATAAAAGGCACATTCCAAGTCGGTTCCTCGGTGTATGTTTCGCATACCATCATACCGTTCGGTTGATATTTCACGCGGAAATGGAACAGCTCAAATTCTGCAGGTGCCCTGACCTCAAGTATCACATTCGGCTCTTGCATCTTGGTCCCGGGCGTAGGTGCAACCGGCGTAGGCGGTTCTGGCAACTGCTTGACTACGCCATCGCCATCGGGCGGCTGGTCGCGCGTCACCTCAAAATTCCAGTAAGGCCGGAAGAAATCGGACCAGACATCGTCATACCGGGCGCGGCAGGTCCAGAGGTATTCCCCGGGCTGGAGTTCAGCCGGTAGCGGACCTGGTATGATATTGTCCTCAGGCACAAGCCAGGAGTAGTATGGCGTGTATATTTCAGCAATCGGTTCGTCAATTGCGCTTTCTGCATTGAAGAGCTGAAAATTGAGCATCTCGGCCTCGGCCGGACAGTCAACTATCAGTTCCTGCTTTGTATTCCTGCTCTTTGTGCCCGGAAGAGGCGCAATCGGAATTGGCGGCGCCAGGGCGAAGAGCAGCACCGGCAGCACTAGCATGGCAAGCACTACCAGGTGTTGATAGTTCCTTTTGTTCATGTTATCCCTCCTTATAGGATATTCGTGCCGTTTCACGACACTTTTATTAAGTCGCCACGGGCCTTTTGCCCGCCACTGACATTTTTTCCAGATTTTCATCACCCTCAACACTGGGTTCGATAAACATAAACGCACCGGTTGTGCCAGGAAGGAAGCACTCTGCAAGTAACGGTAAAATCGCCAGCTTACAGCATGGTGAATAAATACCTGATTACAGTCAACGATTCAGTGATATAGAAGAGAAGAAGTTATGTAACTGAAAAACTTCAGGATGCGGCTGCGACACCGATTTCATGACCCTCAGAATGGGAAGGTCGGCACAGCACTGGGTTGCAGACTTTTTCGGGCTAAGGGGGTGTACATGAACTTCATGCCCGTGTTGAGGGGTTGTCTGCAAGGGGCTGATAGGAGAAGATTGCGCCGACCTTCCTTCTTTAGGGCAAACCCGCATGTCCGAGTACGATGTAACCTCATAAATCCTCTCTGATAACTGCACTTCCCGTGCCATCTGCCACACCCTGACCTCCTGTCCAAGCTACGGTTTTCCAATATGTTATAACCAAACCGGTTCAAACATAGTCCAATAGCTATCCTCCTGCAGCTCGGCAGTAGTCATAAGTATCGCTTTCCCAAGACTTACATACTGCGACACAAAATGCGTCGCACCGAAAAAAGTGCCAGGCACAAGCCTGGCACAGAATATACCGATTTATCCGACTATTCTTCGGGTATTTGCTCGTCTGGATTCTTCACAATATAAGGGACTCCCCAAGCTGCTGCTACATAGGGTTTAGAAGAATCGCCCAATAATGTGCTCCAGCCGATGGCATCGTGGCCGCTCGGCCGAACCTGTGGCCTTTCGTATCCTTCGGGTCCGATATGCCATGTGCGCTCGAATGTCATAGTGCCGGTCTTGAAATATGGCCGACGCCAGCGGAAAGGCCATTTGGGCCTACCGTGATGAAGAAATGCCCAGCATGAATCACCGGTGGTTGTTGCGGTAACCCACACAGTAACAGTATCCGCTGGCACGAAACATGGCAGTTCATCCCTGGTCAGGAGTGTATCGGCCGTAATTAAACAGAAGGTATCTGATACCGGCCATGATGTAGCGTGGGCCGAAAGCTCCACAACCCTCAACTCGTATGCAGGGTCGACGGTTGTGAACTCCAAAGGCGAAAGCTTGCGGACATGCCACCTATTATCATGCTTGGTCAGATACACCTTCCGAACCGCTTGGTCGTGGACAGACTTGCGCCATACATAAAGAGGATTAGTAGTCGTATCAAAGCAATTCAGAAATTTGCCCTGAATGTCTGAATTTATTGTAGCCAGCGCAGTCGTATCCGGGTAAGCCGGATATGCCGGAATATTGATGACGATTGTGCGTGAGATACCACCGGCCGGAATGAACCTGCGGAAACGAACAAACGGAATCGTATCATAACCGTCGTAAAGCGACCCGGCCAGGAATCCGCCACCACCTTGTGTCGGGGTTGAATCATCAGCACCATAACCACGGGTCTGCTCCTCATTGGTATAAGCCGAACTGTTCAACAAGGTGCGGATTGCCTCTTCGTCGTTTTCACTGCTTTTGGTGCAGCCTAGTGGAACCAAACTGAACACCAAAAGCATTATTGCCACTGTTGCTAGTGTTTTTCTCATTACTATCTCCATTTTCTGCTGTATAAAACAGCGGTTTTGGGTTTATGTTTTGAATCATCAATTGGAATTATGCAAAGCCTATGCCATGAATGTAAATCCTGGACTTTCCGCTATATATCGGATTTCGGCAAAGAACCGGCCGGCTCAGAACTGTTCAGAACTGTTTAGTTATGTGCGCTGGCAAAAGCTCCATCGTTATACCGGTGCTGGGGGCGCGGTATCGGATAAGCCTCTTGGTTCCGGACTTTTCGTACCACATCTCAACCTCGCTTACACCGGTTTTCAGCACAAGTTTCCTGCAGTCAAAACTCCCGGCCGGCACAGTCACCATTTCATTACCACCATAACTGAACTCGGCTTCCCTGACCGAGCCGCCGAAAGGATGCCCCATCGGGCTGAGTATAGTTAACTTCGCAGGTTTGTTCGGCTCAAGTCTCAAAGCCCGGCCCAGGAAAGTAAGCTCGTCGTTATCAAAAGTCTTTGGAGTATAAGGCAATAACCTCTGCTTTTCCTCTCCTGCACGATAAGTGCTTACCGCTACAGACCCGGGACCGTAATTGGCTGCAGTAGTAGTAAGCACAGAACCGATCCGGATGAACCGGAAGGAACTCAGCGGAACCAGCTTGTTGCGGGAAACATAAATGAACGAAGAATCCAATGTCGCAACCTTACCGGT
>DFBN01000071.1:16347-17466 GCA_002366635.1 Caldifarciminota bacterium UBA3079
GTATAAGTCCCTATCGAATCATTCAAAGCCATAATCCGGTAAGTATTCGTCTCGCCGTCTGGCACCGACGGAATCGAAAGAGAAAGCTCTGATTGAAGGTCCTTCTTGCCACACTGGACTACAAGGACCAGGATACAGAAAAACACCAGGCGTTTTATCATGCGCGCTCCTTTTACTTACGCTCTTTACAGACTATAGCCTGAGCCCCATAGAAGTCAACTGAAATGCCATCTGTAGGAGCGACATCCATGTCGCGATGGCAGGATGCGCGAATCGCGGTTTGGAAACCGCTCCTACTCTGATTCTATTTTGCTAAGACTACCTTGAAGCGGGTTGCATCAGCACTTGTTGTTACCTTGAGAAAGTATATGCCAGATGCCAAATTCTTTGTCGGCAGTTTTATTTCCTGACCACCTGAGCCGGACAACAGCTTTCGGAATATTGCCACTTTCTGTCCGGTGATGTTATACAGGTCAAAAGCGATGTTACCTAGTTGCTTGGTTACCTGGTTACCTGGGACCAGGCTGAGTCTGATGAATCCGTTCTGGACCGGATTCTGCAAGAGCCGGATATAGTGGGAACAAACCGGTTCGCCTGAATGCTCCATGATACCGATCGGAAGTCTTTCGTAGATTTGGAGACCAGCGGAGTAGTCGGCCATATAGATGTATCGGTCTACGACCGCTACGCCGTAAGCACTGCCTGGCGTGTCGTAGTAGCCCACCTGTTGCGGGTTGGATGGATTGGAGATGTCAATGACATAGATTCCGCCCCGTTCGGCCGCGACATAGGCGCAACTGTCGACCACGACTACGCCTCGGGCATCATCCCAGGTGTTGAAGAAGCCCACTTCATACGGGTTCGTCGGGTTGGACACGTCGATGATGCGCAAGCCCTCATCCTCATCGGCCACATAAGCACACTGGCCTGAGACTGCGACGCCGAGCGCTCTGTCTTCGGTGTCATAGAAACCGACTTCGCGCGGGTCCGCCGGGTCAGACACATCGATTACCCGCAACCCGTACCTCCTGGCAGCTACGTAGGCGTAGTGGCCGGAAACCGCTACGCCACAAGCCCGGCCTGTGGTACTACAACAGCCTAGTTCCTGCGGATTTGCCG
>DFBN01000014.1:0-347 GCA_002366635.1 Caldifarciminota bacterium UBA3079
TCATAAACGAGATGATGAACCCCGCGAACTCCAAGGTCGCCGATATACATTGCAGGCCGACGGCGCACTGCTTCAAGCCCTTTTAGAACATGAATTTGCGCTGCGTTGTAGATTTCACCCATGACATCGTATGTTACCGATAACCTACCTGAAATCAAGCAGAAATCGGCCCTGAATCCATTCCCAAAACAAACCTGATATCCTTCACTACGCCTTTTTTTACCTTCTGCTTAAGCCGCCTCAACAATTGGGGTTTCAGATAAATCAACTGCGTCATCCACCCAGGACTGTCTACCGCTACCAGCAAAGTTTTATCTTCTATGGATAAAGCGCGGGCATGTCGGACA
>DFBN01000014.1:506-5132 GCA_002366635.1 Caldifarciminota bacterium UBA3079
ACAATCTAGTCCAAAACACCAGCCGGTCAAGACAGTGAAACCCAAAAGTAAGACATCAGTTTGTTTAGTCCTACAACTTTGAATTCTTGAATCATTCCATAAAGGCAATAGACTAACCTTACTTATGTACGCTCATAATTCAAGAAAAGCCACTACGAGATTCCTCAAGCCTGAAGTCGTTGCCAAACTCAAGTCCATAGACCTCAAAGCCAGACTCGTTGTAGAAGGTTTTCTTGCCGGCTTGCACCGTTCACCTTACAAAGGTTTCTCAGTTGAATTCGCTGAACACCGGCCGTACATGCCCGGAGATGAACCAAAACGCATCGACTGGCGGGTATATGCTAAGACCGACCGCTTCTTTGTGCGTGAATACGAAGAGGAAACAAATCTCAGGGCCTATATTATCCTTGACTCATCCGGGTCAATGGGATACAAAACAGGAGGAATCACCAAGCTCGAATACGCCTGTTATCTGGCAGCCAGCCTTGCCTATCTTCTGCTTCATCAGAAGGACAGTGCCGGCTTGGTAGTCTTCTCTGACCGAATTGATACTTACATTCCGGCCCGCAGTTCACCCGCGCATCTCAATGTGCTATTGAGCCAACTCAACAAACTTCGACCAGGCGGCGATACTAACCTCGCCGGCACATTCCACCAACTGGCCGAGCGCATCAAGCGACGGGGTTTAATTATAATCCTTTCCGACCTCTGGGATGACCGGGCCCGAGTGCTTTCTGCACTTCGCCACTTCCGCCATCGCAAGCACGAAGTGCTCGTGTTCCACATACTGGACCCCAATGAGCAGAAGTTCACCTATCGCTCGCCCGTGGTGCTCAAGGACATGGAAACCGGCCAGGATATGACAATTGACCCCCGTGTTGTCCGGACCGAGTACCGCGCAAGCTTCGAAGCATTCTTCCGCCAGTTTGAACGCGGGTGTCGTGAAGGCCTGATTGACTATCACCTGCTCACGACCGATACGCCGTTTGACCGGGCACTCCTTTCTTATCTGGCCCGACGCCAGCGGCTGCGCTGATGGGATTTTCTACTCCCGGACTTCTTCCATTTATTGCACTCGCGGCTATACCGATTATCATCCACATTCTCTCCAGGCTTCGTCTGCGCCATGCACCCTTTCCTTCCCTGATTCTGCTCAGGACTGTTCGCAGAGAACGATTCTCCTGGGTCAGACTCAAGGAAATACTTCTCCTGATTCTGCGCACACTGGCGCTTGCATCGTTACTACTTGCACTGGCACGGCCTTACTTGACCCGGTCAATTCCTGGGATCGGACAAGCGACCGATATTATCATAGTCATTGATGACTCTTACAGCACCACCTATGCAGACCGATGGGAAAACTGCCTTTCTGCCGCCAGGAAGCTCATCCGCTCTATCGGCACTGACCGCAAAGTGATACTGCTCACCGCATCCGGCCAAATCCAACAAGACAAACCTGTGCCCCGCGGCCCGGCGCTTGCGCTTCTGGATTCGCTCAGACCAACATCCCTTGCCCCAAAACTGGACTCGGTACTTAAACGGGCATCGACAATTGCCGAATCTATCAAAGCGTCAGTCGTAGTAATCACCGACCGGCAAGAACGTTCTCTTTCTTCGAATTGGCACGCAGACCCCGGCGTTAATATAACCCTACTCGATATAGGAAGCGACACCTTTAATAATGCCGGTATTAGTCGGCTCTATCCAGAAGACCGATTTGCCGCTGCGGGCAAACCAGTGCGAATAAAAGCGGACATCTTCAACTACGGCAGCCGGGAAGTTACACGGACCGCAGCACTCTCGCTTGACGGTCAAAAAGAAGAAAAAGTGCTCAAAATTCCCCCAAGAACCCGCAGGACAATCATCTTCGCTTCGGCTGTCAGCAAACCCGGCACATATGTCGGCCAACTGGAACTCCGTTCTGATTCACTCGGCACAGACGACAAAAGATACATTGTAGTGCATCTACCCGAAAAGACCCATATTCTGATCGTGGAATCGGCAAGTATAACGGGCCGGTATGTATCCGATGCCCTGACCGCTGATTCGGCCGCCAGATTTCAGGTAGACCTTGTCAAAGTCAAAAGATTCTCCCGATGCGACCCGCGCAACTATCAGGTTATTGTAATCATGGACCCTGCCTCACTGAAAGCATCAGACTGGACGCGGTTCGGTTTCTACCTCAGTTCTGGCGGGGCCGGTCTCTTGATGCCAGGATTGGTTCCTGCCGACACAAGCAGAATCGGTCCATATATCCGGTCCTTTGGCCTTGTGCGACCAGCCGGGTTTGTCTCAACCTCAGAAATAGACACCACCCATCCTATACTCGAAAGAATAAAGCTCACCCGATTGGCATCTGCCCGTATATGGCAATATTCCCGCCTTGATGCGAAGGGAAATCTCGTGCTTGCCCGGCTCTCTGACCACAACCCATTCATCCTCGAAAACCTGGCACACCGGCTGATAATCTGGGCAATAGCACCAACACCCGAATTCTCGGACTTCATTTACAAAGCCGTATTTGTGCCACTCCTGCACCGGACAGTCAGCTACCTGGCGCAGATTTCCTTCAGAACCGAATACATAGCGGGCGACACCATCCGGCTACAACTGGACAACTCCTCAGCACTGGTTGTAAATACGCCCAAAGGCAGAATCCGGCTCGAACCAACCACGAGACGCGGACGGCCGACTGTCACCCTGACCAATACATCACTGCCTGGTATATACACCTTTAAGTCTGAGACGGAAAACAAAATATTTCGGACCGTGGCAGTCAACCCTCTGGCAGAAGAAGGTAACCTGATTCGTTTCTCATCTGACAGGCTGAAATCCCAGGGGATACAACTGTACTCAGGCACATTACCCGAATCCGCAGATTTCACAGTCCCGTTATTGTATCTAGCCGCAGCAGCATTTGCAGCCGAATTGCTGCTGCTTTTCTGAAAAGAAAAGAAATCTAGACGAAGATACCGGTTCGAAGATAATTCGCATATCGGGCAAAAACAGTCTCGTCTTCCAGAAGGGCAACCCGTCTGACAACCACGCAATTCTCTTCAGTTGTGACCTTAAGACCATAAGCCTCATGCCCTGGCTCGCGAACCGTATAACCGGCATCATAAACCTCCTCGGTTTTCTCATACCCTCGGCCGGTTACCCGCTCCATGAACCAGGCCAGGTTATCGGCCAGTTCACCCAAAGCCGTATTTGACTGCATCAGGTTGCGTATCGGAACCTTGATAACTTCGCCCCCGGCAGACCGAGCGTCAACCACTTCGGCTTTGTCCGTATCTACAACTCGGCGCAGTGTATTGAATGGTTTTTCTTCCATGAATTTAATCTATTATCAGATTAGGGCAAGTCAAGCACAGCATGGTCGGACTTAGAGCTCCTGACAGAACATATGGGCATATACCTTGGCATCACCTACCATATTGGCGATAACCGAATACTCATTCGGATTATGTGCCTTTCCGTCGTTCCGTCCCCAGACTACGGCTGGAATTCCCTGCCTCCGGAAAATTGCCGCCACAGTTCCACCACCGATTCCCTTGGTAAATGGCCTGGTGCCATATACCTCATGCGCTGCATTGGAAAGCATCTTTACAACCGGCGCATCGGCAGAAGTCGCAGCGGGTGCCTGAACGAATTGTTCGGTGTCAACCTTCACCTCAACCCCGAACTCAACCTCAATACTTCTTACAACATCCTTCATATCCGCAATCAGACCATCCAGTTTGTACTGCGGTAGCATCCGGCAGTCAAAGTAGAATACATCCTCGCCCGGAATGGTATTTATATTAGGCACATTCGCTATCTTCTTGGTCGGCTCGATAGTTGATTCAGGCGGTGAAAATAACTCATCCTGAGCCGTATATTTCTCGTGCAGAACCCTGTCCAGCCGCACCAGAAGATTGGCACCAGCACGAAGCGCATTCTTACCCTTGTGCGGTGTTGAGGTATGAACCTGTTTACCCAACACGGTAAACTTCACCCAGGCGATGGACTTCTCCGCAATCTCAAGCATGGTTCCCTGTTCGTTGCCCGCATCCGGCACTACAACCAAATCGTCCTTTCGGCAAAGGTCGTGATTCTTCAAAAGCCAGTCCGCACCCAATTCTGACCCTGTTTCCTCATCCGCTACAAACATTAAAGCTACATCCGTATTGGGGGTAAATCCCAAATCCAGCATCGCCTTAACTGCAAAACAGGATGCCACCATCTCCTGCTGGTTGTCTTCGGTGCCTCGACCAAAAACCTTACCATCCTCGACCCATGCTTCAAAAGGCTCATGCCGCCACAATTTTCTTGGTCCGGCCGGCACAACATCAAGATGGGTCATAATCCAGAGGGTCGGTGATGCTCTCTTGCCTTTCAGTCTTGCCACCAAGCTGGGCCGGTATCCGCACGGTGCCGTCTTGTCCGGCGCACGGTATTCGGTCACCGAAAGTCCCCACCCTTCAAGCAGAGACTTCAGATAATCAGCCTTTGCCTTTTCACCTTCGCCACCCGAACTCGGGCTTATTGCTACAAGCGAAACCAGTTTCTTCTGCAGCTCGACCATTTCCGGCTCAAGCTGGTCAATACGGGCTTTAAGCTTGTCAAAATCCAGACTATTCTGCATCT
>DFBN01000014.1:5330-6557 GCA_002366635.1 Caldifarciminota bacterium UBA3079
TTGTATGCTGCCGACGCGCCGTTCCATTGTCAACAGGATTCTCCGGATGTCTGAAACTCCCCAGGCCATCATCGGGTCAATCTGCCACCGGAATTGCAAAGTGGAAGGTCGAGCCTTTGCCGACTTCGGACTCGGCCCAGATTCTGCCCTTGTGGGCTTGGACTATCTTGCGTGCAATCGCCAGGCCGAGACCGGTGCTCTTCTCTCCGGCCGTGCTTGTCACACTGGTTTGCGCGAAAGGCTTGAATAGCTTATCCAGCTCATCGACCGGGATTCCCGGCCCTTCATCGCTCACCGAAACGACAAGATTGGTGTTTTCCGCACCGATGCTGATTTCCACCCTGGTGCCGGGATTAGAAAACTTAATGGCATTGCTGACAAGATTGTTCAGCACCTGCTCAAGCCGCGCCCCATCTGCCCGAACTCTCGGAACTGGCCCATTGCTCTGGAACAACAACTGGATTCCTTTTACACCAGCCAGCATGCCGTTCATCTCAATGTTGCGCTCGATTAAGGCCATCATATCAACCGGTTTCAGGTCAAGCACCAGCTTGCCCGACTCAATCCGCGAAACGTCGAGCAGGTCGTCAATCAGTTTGAGCATGAACTCAGCGTTGCGCTTTATCCGCCGCATGAAATCGGTTTTCTTCTCGGCCGGCAGGTTCTGGCCGAGCGGCTCCAGCAGGAAGTCGCTGCACGTCTTGACCACGGCCAGTGGATTGCGCAAATCATGCGCTGCCATCCCGAGAAACTGGTTCTTAAGCTCGTTCAGCTTCTCCAGTTCGATGTTAATCCGCTTGCACTCGATGGCATAGCGCAGTGCCCGCAGGAGCAATGTGCTGTCAATCTGACCTTTAACCAGATAATCCTGAGCCCCTTTTCTGACCGCTTCGAGGGCAACCACCTCATCATTCAGCCCGGTCAGTACCACAATCGGCTTGTTCGAAGCAGCCACATTCATCCGTGTAACCGTGTCCATTCCGTGCGAATCCGGCAAAGGGATTCCTTTTTCTTATTCTGACCAGTCCGACCCGAAATCCCGCCATTATTAACGGCCGAACCAGCTAACCAATCGTGTAACAGACCTTATTTCAGGCAGTTCTGCAATTTACACCCGTTTTTTAGGGTATACCCCCTCCACCGCTCCCCCCTTTGGTTCTCTTCCGGTTTTGTTCCCAGATTGTATTCCAGATTCTGTCCCAGATATTATCCCGGAAATGAATCCTT
>DFBN01000104.1:0-11484 GCA_002366635.1 Caldifarciminota bacterium UBA3079
ATACCGGCAATCAAGTCACGCATACTCAGGCCCAACCGCCATGATTCGCCGAATTTTAGCGCACTGCCCATAGTTATGCCGAAACCGTCACCACCATCGGCAACATTTCGGACCTGAACAGTAGAACCGGTGATAACATAAGGTGTTGTCAGCAACTCACCCGAGGATGAGGCGGTCATTGTATAGCGCATCCCACGGAGCCAGGAAACCGTGACCCCCAGACCGAATCGGTCGTGAACCGGAAATCCGCCGCCAGCAGTCAGCCGCATAAAAGAAAGGGTATCAAAGCCCAAACCACCAAGTTGATAAGTCCGGTTCATCTCATTCCCTTCAAATGCCAGTTCAAAAAGCGCCTTTGGTAATGACTGCACCGCTATCTTCTCGAAATCCAGCCCCCAGCCGAATGTCCGGTACTGCCCATGCAGAATCTCGAAGAGAGACCCGGTCCCGATGCGCAACGGGCCGGCACCGATACTACTGAGGATTCTTTTCTCGTCTTCCTCAGTCAGAAACACCGGATGCTCGAAATATCGCTGATAGTCGGCGATGGTAAACCCATTGGAGTTAAGGTGCAACCGGACACCGAAATATTCAAGCGATGCCTTTGGATTTCCGGGAAAAACCAGTGCGGCCGGATTCTGGACTACCGCATCATAACCAACACAAAACCCAGGGTCTGTCATCGTCCAGGTGCTAATAAGAATAAGAATCAGATTCATTTCGGCCCGAAACCCAATTCCAGATTGGCATAAGAATTCTTAATACAGAAGAAATCCCGGGCAGTGAGGGTAATCGTATCGGTTGTAGGGATGTAAATTTCAAGACCCGCCTGGAAAAAATCCGCATAGAAAATTCTGCACTGTGCCTCATTCAGTCCTACTTTCAGAACAGAATCACGGCCCGCAATAACCCAGCCGTGTTCAGGGTCGATTTGCGGTTGTGAAACAGATATGGGAATCGCCGTGCTCTCAGCACCGGCAGACCAGAGAGACAGCTTGGCCCTGATTCCAAGCGGGAAATGGTTGACAACATGAACGACGACTTCCGCATCCTTTAATTGACGCTGCTCATTTGGCCTCAGACCGGAATCCACAGGAACCTTCCAGGGTCCGAACTTCAATGTATCGGCAATGAGCTTGGCGCGCAAAGGGGTCTGCAATGTTACACTCCCGGTCAGATAAGACTCAGACCATGCACGACCCTCGCCGATAACACCGGCCCGGGTGCATGTCACCAGCACACTGGGCGCAATGTCCCAAAGCCCGGCAACATCCAAAGATGCAAAACTGGATGCCGGATGGTCCGGGGTTCCGCGGTTGATAACCAGATAACCCGCGACCGCTGCACTCTCGGCCCCAGGATTGAATCCTATGACCGTTATCTGGATAACACCGGTAAAGTCAAGGGCATTCACCGCTGTCCCGTGCACCAGGACATGAGAGAATTTCATATGCGAAAGCTGCTCTGGAAAATCAGTAGCCAATGTATCCCGCATTTCTGAACTCCACACCGTGTCCAAGGCCTCACCCTCCAGGTATTCGGGTGACTGAATCTCGCCATCAAACCGGACTTCAAGCCCTTGTGACAAATTCAGGTCGACAAATTTGCCGTTCGGCATTGCGCTTACTACTGATGATACGGTCAACCGGCTCGAATCCGGGTCTGGATTACGATATGCCATTCCACCAAGGTCAAGGGAAATCGCTGTCCGTGCCCATGCCGGCATATCAATAGTCGTATCAAAACCCACTTCTCTGATATTGAGCTCAACACCCAGAGGCAACGGCATCGTATTGTCCAAAACAAAACTCACGGTTCCATTATCCATTAAAGCAGAATCCAGCCGCATATGGTGACTGGTATGAAGGAACGAAATTTTATGATAACATGAGTGCATCCCGGTCGAACCACAGAGACAGATATGGCCTTGACATAGCCTCAGCGAATCAACACGCAGGTTCACCAAAACAGAATCCCGGATATGCACCCACACCGATTCACTACCGGTTCCAGAACTGGCCAGGACCAACCTGCCGCAAATTGCTGAATCCAATTTCATACCTGCAAGATTAGTCCGTAGCTCAGCGCCGGACATCGAATCCAGCGGCCCGAAATCCATTGTGCCGATACCGGAAAGCTCCAGCCGGACCGTATCCAGCCGGATGCTGGTCCGGTTTTCAACCCGGGAAACAAGAACGCCGCCGGCCAGTTCAGCCGACTTGATGCCGGGCAAACTGCAATAAACAGAATGCTCATAACCGAACCGTGGTATCGGCAAGCGCAATGAATCGCGTGGAATCGTCCCAATCAAATCCTGGACACCAACACCGGTCCTTTTTTCCAGAACCGGGGTAATGACAAAACTGTCCAGCATGATGTCGAAGCTGTCCAGCATTTCAATAACACCGAACTGGTCCCGGATGCGAATCGTATCAAGCGGTTTCTTGATGAACAATTCAACTACAGAATCAGGCCCGGTGCGGAAAAATGCAGTGTCCAGAAATTCGCTTACCGGGAAAGTCCGGGCGATTATCGGCACTGTAACCCGTGTCTGCCACCCTGGAATGTGAAAACAGGCAATCAGCACCAGACAGGCAAGGATTACGCCAATCGGCAAACCGATTACACGCCGTGCCTTGTCGCCTTTAGACATAAAAAAATGATGCAACCACAATTTTACTCAAAGAAACTCTATGCTGAAACCACATATTGTCAAATCTGTCAGCGGTCGCTTGACAGAAAAGAAAAAGATTCGATACTTATCTATACCCAAGTTTGATATTTATATGGATATTCAAACCAGACTGAAAGCATTGAAATCCCGTATGAAAATAGAGCCGGAAACCTTATCCGTTTCTCTGGAAGGCTTCATCAGAAAATACATGAAAGAACTGGAAAGGGAAGGCGTAATCCTGGGGCTGAGCGGAGGACTGGATTCAGCGGTTGTTGCGGCTTTGTGTAAAAAAGCGGTCGGGCCAGAAAAAACTTCAGCCTTAATCCTGCCTGAAAAAGACACAAAAAAGCAGCATGTCCAAGATGCCCTGGATTTTGCCAAAGAACTGGGTATCAAAGCAAAACTCCTCGACATAACTTCTTATCTCAAACAGATCGGGATTTACAAACTGTTCCCCCTGGACAAATTTGCATTCCCGGCCAAATCAAAGGATACCCTCGTCAGAAAGGCATATGATTTCTATAAGAAAAAAACCGGAGAAACCCCATTCTCTGCCAGCCTTCTGGGGTTTGAGAACAAGGAATTCGGTTCCTATCTAGGGAAAAGCAATGCCTATTATCGGGCAAAACACAGAATGCGGATGCTATTGCTCTATCTCTATGCAGAATCTGAGAACAGGCTTGTCGTTGGTGCGGCGAACAGGAGCGAAGCCAGAATCGGCTTCTTTGTAAAACACGGGTGTGACGATGCAGCCGACATCATGCCTTTGCTGAATCTTTACAAAACCCAGGTCCGACAACTTGCCCGTTACCTCGATATCCCTTCAAATATCATCGAAAAATCCCCTTCGCCCGATATTATCCCGGGCATCACTGATAAAAGTGCAATCGGCATACCCTATGAGAAACTGGACCTGATTCTCCTAGCCCTGGAAGAGAACTGGGAAAACCATGAAATCGCAGAGGCCTTGGAACTGGAAGAGAAAAAAGTAGTCTGGGTGAAAGATACGACCCGGAAATCAGCGCATATGCGCACAGTATACAAGCCTTGAAAATGGTCCTGGATGAACTGAAAAAACAGGGTATGGACAAAGGATTCTTTTGTCAAAAAGCAAGTGGGTCCGGGGTGAAAGACCGATTTTGTCAAACCTGCTTGGTTGCTGTAAAGCCACCGGGAGTTCGTTGACAGCAGACCGTTATACCCTAAGATTCCGTTATCAAATTTAAGATACCTCCCTCAAACCACGGAAATCCCGACCCCGACCCTCTCGAATCAAGAATACCGATACCAGGCCCCGAGGTCATATCCGAAGAAAAGGTAAAGGCACAGCTCAAACCCAGCATCCTGAGCCGTGGTATCAAGATTTTCTTGGCAATCGGGGTAGGGGCTGCCGTAGTAATTCTTGCTTTCACCGTCACCGGCAAAACCCTCGAAGGACTCAAAGACCTGGAATGGTACTGGCTCGTCACGACCGGACTCCTGTGGTTGATTGCAACCGCGGCTGACGGTGCTCGACTTTCTGTGCTTGCCCGTGCGGCCGGGTACAAAATGGGCATCATCCGTTCAGCCGAAGTCATCCTGGTCGGTTACTTCATGGCCGCGGTCACGCCTTTCCAAGTCGGAGGCCTACCGCTCCAACTTTACAGCATGAATAAATTGGGCATCAATCCTGGCAAGGCTTCGGCAATGCTCCTGATGCGCGGTATTCTATTTTATGTCATGATAATTGCGGCCGCCCCATTCGTGGCAACCAATCTCGGGGTATCGTCGGTCCTGCTCAAAGTCCTCTCGGTTTACATCGGCATAATCCTGACCGTCGGCGGTATCTTCATCGTTCTGGTTCTGGTGTTTCCCCGGGTTATGAAACGATGGGGAAATAAACTCAAGGCCCATCCCAATCCTGGTAGATTCCGCCGGCTGCTGACCAGAACATTTTCCGAGTTCGATAATTTCACCGCCGGCTTGAAACTCTACTTGCGCGGCCGTAATCTGGGCTACATCGCGGTCACCATCGGTCTCACCGTAGCCTATGCCCTTGCCTATTTCGGGATGAGTGCATCGCTTCTGGCCGGACTCGGAGTCCTGGCCGCGCGTAACACCTTAAGGGTCATTGGTATCAACCTGGTCCTGGTCTCAGTGCTGCTTTATATCCCGACACCAGGTGCCAGCGGCGTTGCCGAAGCAGGTGCGGCCGCGCTCTATGCGATGTTCTGCCCAAAGGAAATGCTTGGTATATTTGTCGTGCTCTGGCGTCTTTTCAGTTTCTACATCGGCGCATTCGTCGGTGGAGTAGTGGCATTCAAGCACGTATCCAAATAATTCCATCCAGCAATCGTTGACAGTTTCTCTTCGGGTAATATCATGATTTGTGTCCGGTCCTTTCGGCTGCCCCTATCTCACATTCTCCGCGGTTATCGTAGTTGCTGCCGCAGCAGTCGCTGCCATCATATGGGGCGCACTCGTCCATTTTGACGACTGACATGAATCCGTTTGCCATCCATTTCATTGTGCTCGTCCTCTACCTGCTAGCGCTTCTCATTATCGGCATCGTTTCAAGTGCCAGAATGAAGTCATCTGCCGAAAGTTTCTATCTGGGCTCCCGTTCAATCGGGCCCTGGGTTACCGCTTTCTCTTTTGTCTCGGCGTATTACAGTTCGGTAGTCATTATTGGTGGAGGCGGTTTCGGGTATAAGTTCGGCATGGCCACGCTCTGGATAGGTGCAACAAATGTTGTCGTCGGCACACTGCTTGCTTGGATAATTCTGGGCCGCCGGACCCGCAAGATGACCGGTAGACTCCGCTCTATCACCATGCCCGAATTCTTTGCCCGGCGCTACCGGTCATCCGCTGCCCGCTTAATCTCAGCCCTGGTTATTACTATATTCCTCATTCTTTACAGTGTGGCGATTCTCAAAGGGATGGGACACGCCTTCGAAGTCCTCGTTAGTATCCCATATCTCTATGGAATTCTGCTGTCCGGCTTGATGATTATCATATATGTGTCGCTTGGAGGCTATCTTGCCGTCGTCTGGACCGGTTTCTTCCAGGGCTGGATTATGCTGTTTGGACTGGTCCTTCTGACTATCATGGCACTCGGTAAGGTCGGTGGACTGGAACAACTGTTCTCCCGCTTGGGCGAAATCAACTCCGGCAAATACTTATACACTCCAGGCATATGGGGCTGGGCCGGCCTCGTTTCATATTCGATGATTGTAAGCTTCGGTGTATGGGGAATGCCCCAGCTCGTTACCCGTTTTTATTCCATCAAAAGTTCAAGTGTGCTGAAACTGGGCACGATTCTGGCGACAATCGGTGGCTCAATGGCGCTTCTGCCCTATTTCAACGGCGCACTCGCCCGGGTGCTTTATCCGGCACTAAAAAACGCTGACAAGGCAATTCCTACACTGGTGAAAGGCACAATGCCTTGCTGGGCCTCAGCCGTATTCCTGGCCGCAGTCATTGCCGCGGGCATGTCCAGTTTTGCGGCTGTGCTTATCGTAACAGTAAGCTCGATTGTAAAAGACCTTTACCACGATACCTTTCGCGGCCGGCCCAGCCAGCGCAAACAGATAATGATTTCCAGACTGACATCAGTGGCCATCGGCATCATCGCACTCATAGTCGCCATAAAACCGCCCGCAATGATCCTCGTAATCACAGGCTTTGCCTGGGCCGCCATCGCTTCAACCACGCTCTGGCCTTATGTGCTTGGCCTTTATTGGCGCCGGGCAACCCGGGCAGGAACATTGGCTTCAATGATAAGTGGCTGTATTGTTTCGCTCGTCTGGATGGCGCTTGGCAATCCGTTCGGGATTCACGGCTTCATCCCAGGCATTATTATCAGCCTCATTCTCTACATTGTAGTCAGTCTATTTACTCATCCGCCGGCTTCCCGAATTATCCGCGTCACATTCGGCGACAAACCGACCGTTAACTGAATGAACCTTGATGTCCGGTCACATGCACGCCAGCCGACTTGACACCGGCGCAGGTGCGATTTACAATAGACAACATGAAGTTTATTGCTGACCTGCATCTTCATTCCCGTTTTTCCCGTGCTACCAGCCGCGAAATGGATATACTGATGCTTGCCCGATATGGCAGGAAGAAAGGGATTCAGCTTCTGGCTACCGGTGACTTCACCCATCCAGAATATCTCAGGTCCCTGAAGGAAAACCTGGAACCGGCTGGTAACGGACTGTTTGTATACGGCGACACTCATTTCATGCTCAGCGTTGAAGTGAACAATATTTACAGCTCGGCGGGCCGACTGCGCAGGATTCATAACCTTATTTATGCGCCGGATTTCGAGACCGTAGAGCAGATAATCAGATTCCTCGGAAGATACGGTAAACTCGGTGTGGATGGCCGGCCGACATTGAGTATTTCGAGTTATGAAATGCTGGCACGCCTTCTGGAAATCAGCGAGAGTGCCTTTCTTGTGCCGGCCCATATCTGGACACCCTGGTTTGGCCTTCTGGGGTCGAATTCCGGTTTCGATTCATTGGAAGAATGTTTCAAAGACCTGAACAAAGAGATTTTTGCGGTTGAGACCGGGCTTTCCAGCGACCCGCCGATGAACTGGCGGCTTTCAGCGCTTGACAGTAAAACACTCGTCTCCAATTCGGATGCACATTCTCCTGCCCGACTGGGCCGTGAAGCGAATGTATTCAATTGCGAGCTTTCCTATGATGAAATCAGGGAAACCTTGAAGACCAAGGACCGGAACCGGTTGCTTTATACCATTGAGTTCTTTCCTCAAGAAGGCAAATACCATTATGACGGCCACCGCGCTTGCGGGATTTCCTTCTCGCCGGAGCAGGCGATGATGAACGATGATATCTGCCCGGTCTGCGGCCGGAAGCTGACAGTCGGCGTGCTGCACAGGGTTGAGGATTTGGCCGACCGGAAGCCGGAAGAAGTGCCGAAAGATGTGATTCCTTTTATGCATCTGATTCCATTGAAAGAGATTATCGGTCAGGCAATGGGACAAGGAAGGGATACGGTCGGTGTGCAGAAGGTGTATGATGAACTTATCAAGTCTTTAGCGAATGAGTTCAATGTGCTGATTGATGCACCGGTCGATGAGATTGAGCGGTATTCAAATGACCGAATAGCACTGGGGATTGACCGGATGCGCAAAGACGAGGTTGATGCTACTCCTGGATATGACGGTGTATTCGGAACGATAAGCGTTGTGCCCGGGTCAAAAAAGAAACAGGCCAAGCAACCGGGAGAAGCGACCACGGATAAACAACTGGGGTTGTTCTGATGCTGGGAAGCCTCTGGGCCCCTTGGCGGATGAAATACATCAAATCTGCGCTCGAGTGTAGTGGCAAAGGCAAACGGGGTTGTTTTCTCTGCCAGCTCCTGCGCTCGAAAGACGATACTCGAAACCTGATACTTTACCGTAGTGATGCAGGTTTTGTAGTGATGAATCGCTTTCCTTATAACAATGGGCATCTGATGGTTGTTCCGAACCGCCATGTTGCCGATTATGAGAAACTAAAGCAGGAAGAAAGCGCCTGCCTTCAGCAGTTGGTTCAGCTTTCGCTCAGGGCGCTGCGCCTTGAGATAAAACCCCAGGGTTTCAATGTCGGGATGAACCTGGGCCGGGTTGCAGGGGCAGGTGCTGCCGGTCATCTCCATATTCATATTGTACCTCGCTGGAACGGGGATGTGAATTATATGCCGGTTCTTGCCGAGACCAAGGTAATAAACGAACACCTGGAGGAAACATACCGTCGGCTCAGGCGGCGTTTCATTGGCCGGCGCTGAATTCAGTATGATAAAAGCGGTGGTGTTTGATGTTGACAACACCTTGGTGGATTTTTTGAAGATGAAGTATGCGGCCGTGGATGCAGCAATCGAAGCGATGATTGATGCCGGACTCAGTATCAACGCAAATAAGGCACGGGAACGGATTTTCAGAATTTACGATGAGAAAGGGATTGAATTTCAGCAGGTCTTCGACGAGTTCCTGGCCGGTGTGCTGGACCGTATTGACTATCGGATTCTTGCAAATGGTATCCTTGCGTATAGACGGGGGCGCGAAGGGGTGCTGGTTGCATATCCACATGTGAACATGGCGCTTATGAAACTGGTGCGGATGGGTTTGAAGCTCGGGGTAGTTTCAGATGCGCCCAAGCTCCAGGCATGGATGCGGCTTTGTTCTTTAGGGATAGACAATTTCTTCGATGCGGTTGTCACTTTTGATGATACCATGAAGCGCAAGCCTGCGCCTGAACCTTTCGAGAAGGCACTTGAGATGCTTGAAGTCGAGGCGAAAGAGGCGGTTATGGTTGGAGATTGGGCAGAGCGTGATATAACCGGGGCCAAGGAAATCGGAATGTATACGGTTTTTGCCCGATACGGGAACACATTCGGGACCGAACATTCTGGTGCGGATTTAGAGATTAACGATATACTTGAACTTGTGCCGTTCATCGAGCGGCTGAACAGTAAAGCTAAAGAGGGTTAGTTTGGCAGTTTCCGGGGTTGGGGTTGACCTTGTCCAGGTAAAAAGGATAGAAGCGATGTTTAACCGCTTTCCAGACCGCGTCCGCAACCGTATTTTTACTTCTGCTGAGGTCGAGTTCTGCGAGGGTATTGCAGGTAAGTATCTCTCCTATGCAGGCCGTTTTGCCGCCAAAGAGGCTTTTGCCAAAGCACTGGGCACGGGCTTACGCGGGGTTATTGGCTGGCAAGAGATAGAAATCTGCGACAATGAACGGTCAAGGCCGACAATAAAAGTGAAAGGCAGGGCACAGGAATATCTCGGCAAGCGAAAGGTCCACCTGAGCATAACCCACCTGCCAGACTATGCGGCAGCGGTTGTTGTTATTGAGGATTAACAAGACAGTTGACACCGGAAACTGACTGTTTATTCTTCTGACCTTATGGTAACACGAACGCATCGCGGCCGTCGGAAAGAACTCCTGATTGTTGAATCCCCAACCAAGGCGCGCACTATTTACCGACTCTTGGGCCAAAGGATGAAAGTGCTTTCTTCAAAAGGACATATTGCCGACCTGCCAAAATCTAAGCTGGGCGTAGACATCGAACACGGATTCAAACCGAATTATATCCGGATAAGGGGCAAGGGACCGGTGATAAAAGAACTAAAACAGGCGGCCAAGGAATCTTCGGTCGTGTATATCGGATCCGACCCTGACCGTGAAGGCGAAGCAATAGCATTTTCAGTGGCAAAAGAAATCGGGGATAGCAAAGAAGTTAAAAGGGTGCTTTTTTATGAAATTACCCGCCATGGAATCGAACAGGCCTTTGCCAAACCGGGTGAAGTCGATATGAACAAAGTATATTCCCACCGGGGTCGAAGGGTGCTCGACCGACTCGTTGGATACCTCATTTCTCCACTGCTCTGGAAAATCGTGAAAAGCGGGTTATCTGCAGGCCGGGTTCAGACTGTTGCCCTGAGGGTTATCGTTGAACGGGAACGGGAGATTACGAGTTTCAAACCCGAAGAATACTGGGTTGTCAAGGCGGTGTTTACCAAAGAGGATGGAACCGAATTCGAGACCCGACTTGCACGAATCAAGGGCAAGGAAGCGAAGCTTTCGAGTAAGAAAGCGGTTGATTCGGTAAAAAGAAATTGCAAGGCGGCGGATTTCAGGGTTGCCGAGGTAAAGAAGAAAACCCGCCTGCGCAAGCCTGCACCACCATTTACTACTGCTACCCTGCAACAGGATGCAGCACAGAGACTCGGGTTTCCGGCCCGAAAAACGATGCGTCTTGCCCAACAGTTGTTTGAAGGCATAGAGCTGGAAAAGGAAACCGTTGGTCTTATTACTTATCCTCGGACCGACTCGGTTCGGGTCGCCGCCGGGTTTATTACCGATACCCGGGAGTTTATTGTCCGAATTATGGAACCTGGTTTCTTGCCGGAGAAGCCGCGCTATTACAAGGACAAAAAAAATGCGCAAGGTGCCCACGAAGCTATCAGGCCGACGAGGATAGACCGGACGCCGGAATCAGTAAAGGGGAACCTGAACCGCGAACAGTTCCGACTTTATGACTTGATATACCGCCGTTTCCTTGCCAGTCAGATTTCAGATGCCCGCTATTCTGTCATTGAAATAAAGGTTACGGGCGGGGATTATGATTTCCGTGCGGATGCGGTAAGCTGTGAGTTTCGCGGGTTTGAAAAGGTATACGGTGAGCGGGAAAAGGAAAAGAAACTGCCCGAGCTTGAACAGGACGAGCCGGTCGGTCTGAAAGATTTCCTGTCCGAACAGAAATTCACCCAGCCCCCGTCCCGCTATACTGAAGCAACTTTGATAAAGCGGCTTGAGACGAACGGCATCGGCCGGCCCTCGACTTACGCTTCGATAGTTTCCACTCTTTTTGACCGGCACTATGTCGAACGCAAAGAGCGCAAGCTTAAGCCGACAGAACTGGGGATGGTAGTGAATGATGTCCTGATCCCCAGGTTTGCCAATGTGTTCGAGATCGGTTTTACCAGGGACATGGAACGGCAGCTCGACCTGGTCGAGGAAGGCAAAGAACGATGGCAAGAGGTAGTCGGGAAGTTTTACACCCCGTTTGAGCACGACCTGGAACAAGTTAAGGCCAGCGTGGCCGATATCAGGCAGGAATTGCATAAAGAACTTGAAGCAAAGTGCCCCATTTGCGGCAAACCTCTGGTTGAACGTTATGGCAGGTATGGCAAATTCATTGCATGTTCCAGGTATCCGGAGTGCAAGTATATAAAGAAGACGAAAGCTGAAGTCCAAGTGCTTGAAGAAAAGTGCCCCATTTGCGGCAAGCCTCTGGTTGAACGTTATGGCAGG
>DFBN01000104.1:11534-11732 GCA_002366635.1 Caldifarciminota bacterium UBA3079
TATGGCAAATTCATTGCATGTTCCGGGTATCCGGAGTGCAAGTATATAAAGAAGACGAAAGCTGAAGTCCAAGTGCTTGAAGAGAAGTGCCCTATTTGTGGCAAGCCTCTGGTTGAACGTCATGGCAGGTATGGCAAATTCATTGCATGTTCCGGGTATCCCAAATGCCGCTACACCCGTAAGGTGCGAAAGAGCGGA
>DFBN01000075.1:0-6513 GCA_002366635.1 Caldifarciminota bacterium UBA3079
TGCCGAGAGGTGAGAGAATACTAACCGCACCAACATCGATGTGGCTTGGTGAACCAATGCTCAGGACTGTAAAGTCCTGTCCAGAACTAATGCCGGTGCTCGAGCCGGCAGCATATAGGCAACCGTCTGGTCCGTAGATAACTGATTCTCCATTATCCCAGCCGCTTCCCGGGCCGTTGTAACGGAATACCCATCGTTTGCTGCCTGAAGAATCGAGACTTACGATTATGAAGTCGAAATGTGTGCTGCCGCCATAGCTCTTGCCCGTTGCGTAGATATTTCCGTCAGAACCGCAATGGACCGGTCCCACATAATCATTGCCATTGGCAGGACCATCATAAGTGTACACCCATTTCTCATTACCAGATGAGTCCAGGGCTATTACTGCAAAGTCTGACCCATTGCCGCTGAGTTCGCCAGCGGGATAAACGTTTCCATAGATGTCAGAGTCAAGCCCCCAGGCTTGGTCTCGTCCGGTTCTGGCGTTACGATAGACCCATCGTTCTTGTCCAGAACTGGTGAGGCTGATTGCAGTTAGGTCGTAACCATTATCGGTGCTGTAACCGGCTGCATCGATATTTCCATCCAAGCCATAGATGACTCTCCAGGCGCCGTCGATGCTGTTTCCAGGACCGTTATAGCGATATACCCATCGTTCGTCTCCAGAGCCAGTAAGGCTGATGACCGTAAAATCGTCACCAGTGCCAATTCCTTCACTCGAACCGGCAGCATAGACATTCCCATCGTCTCCATACGCCATCGAACGGGCAAAGCTTTTGTCGTCGCCATTTGCAGGGCCGTTGTATCTGTAAACCCATCGCTCATTGCCAGCAGTGTCAAGACTTATGACTGTGAAATCATTATCCGTTCCTTTGTCCATACTCCACCCGGCAGCATAGACATTTCCACCTGAGCTGCAGACAATCGAACGCGCTTCGTCCCAGTCATTGGCTGGCCCATTGTACCGATACACCCACCGCTCCTGGCCGGTGCTGTTCAGGCTAACAACCACGAAGTCCTTGGAAGTGCCGTCACCAAAGCTGCTGCCGGCAGCGTAAATATTGCCGTCTGTCCCATAAGCAATCGAGTGGGCTTCATCGTCCTGATTCGCAGGACCGTCATACCTGTATATCCATCGTTCTTGACCCGAACGCGTAACACTTATGACTGTGAAGTCGGTACTGGTTCCGAGACCTGTGCTCCAACCCGCCGCATAGAGATTTCCATCCAAACCAAGCACCATTGGCCATGCTTCATCCCAACTACTGGCAGGGCCATCGTATTGATAGACCCATCTGAGTATCTGCGCAAAGAGAACCACCGGCACCAATACACCGACAAGGAACATGGCGGCCATCTGTTTTTTCATCTCTAGATTAGTGAAGGTAAGGTCCGGGTCCATCTGCGCAAAGTAAATCGCAGTACCCGTCGTTGTTGAGGTCGAAACGGGGTTCGAATTCTACCGCACCACCGTTGCGGTGCGAAGCGTAAATATTCGAGTGATAGCTACCATCTCCAAAGTCGGATTGGGAAGTCTCAATCCATGTTTCTGCCTGGACTGAGGCAAGCAGTGGCACAAGAGGCATAACGACTGACAGAAATTTACTCATTCCCACACTCGAAGTGTAGAAGATTACTGTCTTCTGTCAAGCGGGTTTATCGGATGTGATTATCCTGGTGAAAGTGCCAGCTCAGTGCTTATTTGGACGGTTCTTTCGACCCCGGGGAAGTCCTATAATGGAGACGATTGCTACTATACCAAGAAATAGTAGGGCAGCTAAAGAAATCAGTTTGCCTGCAGTATAATATTTCGAGTGGTATTTGAACAATATTTTGTGTTGTCCCGGTTGCAGAACGACGGCCCGAAGCGTATGATAAGCCCGAAGCACTGGGGTGGGGATGCCGTCAACATATGCTTTCCAGGCCGGGTGGTAATTCTCGCCCAATACAAGCAGGCCCGGTGCACGCATTTCTGCCTGGACTACGATTTTGTTTGCGTCGTAGCTTATGATTCGGGCAGTCCCAATAGCAGAGTCTGCTGCGGGTTCAAACCCAGGATTCTGATAAAGTAGAGCAGTGTGGGCCGGATTGAATTCAGGTTGCAACAGCCGACTGATGACATCTTCCTTAGTGCTTACAACTTCATATTTAGGGGTAATAAAGGCACGCGGTAAAACATTTTTGTTGTGATAGACAGTGTACTTATTCCCCACAAAAGCAGGTTCAAAGTCAGGTTGTACAAAATATGCGCGTAGTTGTTTGATAATCCGCTGACTTTTCTTATCATAATGAGATACATCTTCTGGCAGCGTATAGCTGATGATGTATTTGATGTTAAGAAGATTCATGAAGTTCGGATTAGTGAGATTGCCGGTTTGAAACATCACGCTTGAGCCGGAACCGACAAAGTTCTGGTAGCTCTGGAGTGGATTGGGTAATTGACCGCCGGCGCTTTGAATGCCGTGGCCGGCCAAGATTCCGTCGTCAGAGCGTTCGTAGTTCATGGGCAAGACACGATAGCGGGAGGTATCTGATTTGAGAAAGTTTATGACTTCGTCCGGGGCGAAGTATCTGTCTGGCAAAGCCACGCCGCGGATATAGCCTTTGGATTCGTTCCAGAGGTTGAGCGATACCCCGGTGTTTAAGGTCATTACCGCAGCCGCGAGTGCAGCGAATGTTCCTGTTTTGAGATTTTTATGGACCGCCAGATATAGTAAGCCAAATCCGACTATTGAGAAAACAGAGGCAAGAAGGAAACCGGTCAGGATATTTGGATAATTGGCATTCAATGCGGCGATTTTCTGCGGGGTCGGATTTGTTGCTGACTTCAGCAATGAAAGCATTGGCCCTTTTGCTATGGCAAATAACAACAGAAGGGCTATAGGAACCAGGCTGGCAATCAGGATGCCGTGTGGCAGTCCGCGTTTCTTTTTCTTCTTGGACTCCTGCAGGATGTAGTTGAGTCCGAGTCCTGCCAGTGCAGCGATAGAAAATGACGCAAGGAAGAAAATCATTCCAGGCCCTCGAAATTTGTTGATTCCAGGAAGCAGATAATAGGGAAGATAATAAAACGGTGTATTGCCACCCCATGCCATTACCAGGACAACGATAAAGGTCAAAGAAAAGAATTTGACATGCGGATTCTTCCAGCGGCGGAGTACGGCGATTAGAGCGAACAGAAGTGGTAGAATTCCCATATATTCGCTGTGGAGCTTGAATGGATTCTTGCCCCAGTAATGTTCCAGACCGCCTGAGAATTTCGGGGTAAGGAGGTCAAATGTTTCGGCTATCGGCATCGACCATGATGTGGCATATGCGTATCCTCGTCCAGCTCCGCGGGCGGCAAAAGGCAAATTGCCATACACGGGCAGATATTGGATTGCAGAAAGCGCTAATGCAAAGACCATTCCGATTGCGAAGAATACTGCAAGCTTGATAGCCGTGCCTGGAGAACGTTCCTTGCGGATTATCCGTATCCACAAAAAGATGAAGTAGGCAAAGAGAATCAGGACAGTGTAATAGACATTTTGAATATGGCCGGACAACAGTTGTAGTGCTACTATCAAACCGCAGAGCAGGAAGTAAAGAAACCGGCGGCTCCTTATGCCCCGGTAGAGGAAGAATAGTGCCAGCGGCATCAGTGCACAGCCAATCAGTCGACCGTCATGGCCTGCATAGGTCAGTGTAATAAGACTGCCGGCAAACATATAGGCGATGCCGGCAAGTGCGGCCGGCATTACTGATACTTTCAGTTCTTTCAGAAATAGATAGGTTCCGAGTCCTGCAAGGAAGATATGAAGAACGAATGTCCAGGCCCAGACAATATGAACCGGCAGAATCAGGCGGAGAAATAGCGTAGGGTAAAATAAGTCGGCAAAAAATCCGGCAACAGTAGGCTGACCACTTAAGATAGCGGGCCACCAAAGTGCGATGTTGCCGTGGGCAGCAATGTAGCGGGCCATGAACTCACGTATCTGATAGCCGCCTGCACTAAGCCAGTCTGTGCCGAAGAGCATCTGTCCGCCAAAGATAAATTTCCAATAGAATAGAAACGGGAGTAGAAACAAGACGAGGACGACAATTCGGTGTTGGATTTTAGTTGTCTGTTGTTTCATTCTTTTTGTTTTTCTTCAGCACAAATACAAACTGATAGGTAAGCCGGATGGGAAGAAGTGCCAATGCCAGTTTGCCGATTTTTCTGGCAAGCCATGTATCGTGGTAAACTCCAAGCACTTCAAGTCCTGCTTTAGTGAAAATATTCTTCCACCGGTTCAACGACATGAGCGTTTCGTTGATGTCCTGTTGCTCTGTTCCTTTCGAACGTTTAAGCCTCCAGTAAATGAAGTTAGCATTGGGCACAACGATGCAGAGGGTTGCGTCTGGTTTTGCAACCCTTACCATTTCGTTGACCCCCCGTTCTATATCGAGGAAATGCTCCAGTGCTCCTATGCAGGTTATATAGTCTACGAACTCATCCGGTAACCAGAGATTTTCACCATTGCCGGCAATGATTGTAGAATCAGGTGAGATTTGTTTGGCAATCTTTACACCTTCATCAGAAATATCGATACCATAGGTTTCCAGCCTCATTTCGGCTGCTGCTTTGAGTAGAAAACCGGTTCCGCAACCGACATCGAGTAGCTTTCTTCCAGGGAGTGGATTCAGGTAACCAAGAAAAACAGGGTATGCCTCAGCAGACCGCCAGGCGTTCTCGCCCCGATTTCGGTGCCTCCGGTCATACCAGTTTTTGATTTCTCTTTCATCGTGTGTGCGCTTCAATTAGTCTCCTTTCTCACTTGCTGGGCCGATTGGGATTAGTTTTTTTCTTGGCATACTTCTTTCTTTTACTCAAAAATAGGGCAAAAGCAAGGGCCATGATAAATTCGGCAATTGTTATCCATATACGCGTGAGCAATGCAGAAACGATAGCCATCGGTTCGAGCATAATTAATTTCAATGCAAATGTATAGATTCCCTCGCGGATTCCAAGTCCGGCAGGTGTAACCAGTGACAGGAAACCTAGTATCCAGGATACCGAGTAACCCCCAACAAGGATTGGTAAACTACGGAGTGGAAGACGATAGAAGGAATTGATAAGGATGAAACAGCCGAGAGCCTGGGAGAACCAGTCGAGGCAGTAGATTGCCAGGATATACAGTAGTCTGGGGTAAGACAGCTCCAACTTGAATGTAGGCCGTTTCAGTTTACGGAGCAGAAAGGCGAGAATTCTGTTCAGAACCGGAGGATAAATTACGACTAGACACAGGGGTGCCAAGAGAAATAAAAGGTAGACCGTTTTCGGCAAGTTCGAGCGGGGCAGAAAGAACACCGCAACCGCAAGCAGCAGTACGGCCGACAAGAGGGCAAAGCCGGCTTCAACCAGCACGCTGACCAATCCTTTAGTTTTGGCTATTCCTTCACGGTTTGCGAGTGAGATTCGACCGAGTGTAAACCATACCTTTCCTGGTATGTATTTGCCGATTTGGGTCACGGACATAATGGTAATGGATTTCATGGTTGAGATTTTTTCACCGAACCCGGCCAGGAGTAGTTTCCATGCATACGCGTAGAGGGGAAAGTGCAATGCGAAGATTATTGCAAATGAGATAATCAGTGGGAAGGGGCGGAAGCGCAATTGGCGGAACGGGATTTGATTCCAGTCGTGGATAAGGCGCGTAATAAGAAAATAGAAACTGGCAACAACGATTAATGCACCAAGGGTGATTTTCAGCCACTGTGGGAACCGGGCGTGTTTGCTGTTACCGACCGTTTCGGTCATTGGCTGTTCAGTAGCTGGCGATAGATATTTTCGAGACGGCCGACGATTCCTGGCCATGAGTAATTGGCTTTGATATGTTCGTAACCACCTTTGGCCAGTCGTTCTGCGAGTTCGTGGTCGGTCAGGATAGAGCGAATTGCGCTGGCAAGGGCTTTGCTGTCTTTCGGCGGGGTGAGTAGGCCGGTTTTGTTATGGATGACAAGGTCAACGATACCACCGACGCCGGATGCAACTACTGGTTTTTGATAACTCATTGCTTCGATTATGACTACGCCCAATCCTTCTGTATCTCCTTTTGCATCAATGACTGCGGGTAGAACGAAAACATCGCATCCAAGGTACTGGTTGTGAAGTTGTTGAGGAGTGACCTTGCCGTGCATGATAACTGTGTTTTCCAGTCCTTTTTGCTTGATAAGCTCGCGCAGCATCTGTTCATCCGGGCCATAGCCGATGATGTTCAGTGCTACCGGAAATTCCCTTTTCAGGATTTCGACGGCCTCAATAAGATATGGAATACCTTTGCGTTCGACCAGTCTTCCGACGAAGAGTAACTGTTTTTCTTTCTTTTTTGTTAAGGGGCCAGTCGAAGGGAATCTACCGACTGCTGCACCGAAAGGGACGATATTGACATGTTTTTTCTCAATTAGTTGTATCGCCTTGGCCGTATGGGTTGAATTGGCGGTTATTGCATCTGCCTTGCGAATTGCCCAGCGCAGGAATGGTTTCATGATTCC
>DFBN01000075.1:6661-9169 GCA_002366635.1 Caldifarciminota bacterium UBA3079
CGGTCGACTGCGGTTTCATCATGGGTCAGGTTTTCCCATCGTTTGAAGAAGTAACGGAACCGGATGACCGGGGTAGCGAAAATTGTCTGGTTGTGTAGGCCGCGATAGGAAGATGTGAATACAGTTATATCGGTATGCTTCTGGAGCCGAGTGATTGTTTCCACCAGCCATGGCGTGATGATATCCTGTTCTGACCTCGGGTAGGCGGTAGTTATGTATAAAACCTTCATGGAACTTTTTGCATGTTGTTACCGACAGGAAAGCTGCATCGGTTCCCGGCGATGGGTTAGGTAGCCTTGGCCAGAATTCTTTTTAGACCCTGGTGGCCGGTCGTCAATCTGCTTCCGCTACTTCTCGGCTAATCCTTGCTTTCAACCGGCGGCCGGTGTTCCGGTGGATGATGTGATGTCGAGCAGACCTGTCGATGACGGACTGAACCTTTGGCAGCAGTTTCTTCGCATCGTCTTTGCTGCCCGCAGCCCGAATTTCCTTTACGGCCTGTTTCAGGCTGTTTTTCCGTTCCCGATTACGGAGTCGGCGTCGTTCATTCTGCCGTGCCCTTTTCAAGACTGATAATGACTTATTTGCCAATATACCTCCACGAATAGCTTCTAAGGTGCCGGGACACAGAATCGAACTGTGGACACCGGGATTTTCAGTCCCGTGCTCTACCAACTGAGCTATCCCGGCTTATCTTCGCAATTTTAGAATAAATCATTCTATTGTCAACATGGCGCTGCTTGACAATGGTTATTTTCTCGCTTAAAATCCGCCACATCGTGCGAACTCTCTCGGTTAATATTGACCATATTGCTACTTTGCGGCAGGCAAGGCAGGCGGATTTTCCCGACCCGGTGCAGGCCGCTATAATGGTAGAACTTGGTGGCGCAGACGGCATTACTGTGCATTTGCGCAAGGACCGGAGGCATATTAACGAGCGTGATGTTGAGCTTTTGCGTAAGACTATAAAGACCGAATTGACTATTGAAATGGCCGCTACCGAAGAAATGACCCGGATTGCGAGCCGGGTCCGGCCGGAACAAGTTACTTTGGTTCCAGAACTTAAGACCGAAGTGACTACTTCGGGCGGACTGGATGTTGTAAAGCGATACTCGAAGATTAAGCCGTTTGCGCAACGATTGAAGCGAAGCGGTATCAGAGTCAGTATGTTTGTCGAGCCGGTTA
Source organism: Caldifarciminota bacterium UBA3079 (assembly GCA_002366635.1). GTDB lineage: Bacteria > Hydrothermota > Tepidihabitantia > Tepidihabitantales > Tepidihabitantaceae > UBA3079. The sequence goes on from DFBN01000075.1 coordinate 7,847, forward strand.
GGGCTCAGATTGAGGCTGCTGCGAGGCTTGGAGCCGATGTTGTTGAGCTTAACACTGACCGTTATTGTCGCGAGAAGAACAGAAGGGCTGAGATTCTTGGAGAGATGGAGAATGCAGCCGGGTTTGCTCGGGAACTCGGGCTTGTTGTGCATACGGGTCACGGGCTTGACTACATGAATATCGTGCCGATTCTGGAATTGGACATTGCCGAGGGGTTCAGCATCGGTTTTGCCATTGTGGCTAGGGCTTTGATGGTTGGGCTGGCCGAAGCAGTTGCCGAAATGAAGCGTATTGTGGAGGTGTACTCTTGAAGGGTGCCAAGGTAAAATTCGGGATGCTGGTTGTGGCCATTGCCCTGGCCATCTGGTCGCTTTATCCTACTTACAGGCTTTATTTTAGGATGCCCAAGTATAAGCGGGCGGTTGAGGCAAAGTTGAGCCGGGCTACAAATCACGATGACAGTCTTAAGGTGCAGTTAGAGCTTGTCCGCCTTCAGAAGGAAACCAGCAAGTTGCACAAAAGTTCTTTGCATTTAGGCCTTGACCTTGTGGGTGGGATGCATCTGGTACTTGAGGTTGATAAGTCAAAGCTGACAAAAGAGGAAGCGAGAGACGCTGGCGACCGGGCACTTGAAGTTATTCGCAACCGGGTGGACCAGTTCGGAGTTTTTGAGCCGATAATCCAGAAAGTTGGTCGGGACCGGGTTCTGGTTCAGCTTCCTGGTGTTGACAGGGAGCGTGCCAAGACCCTTATCGGTCAGACAGCCCAGCTCCAGTTCCAGTTGGTCGCTGACGAGCGGTCTACTTATGATGCCCTTAAGACAATCAGCGATAAGCTGGAGGCATCGCCTTCGACTGATACGACAGCAGGTTCTGATACTTTGAAGACCCTGGCCGGGCTTGATACCAGTTCTGAAGATACCGGTTGGACCGGTCAGGTCGAGGAAGAAGAGGCTGGAAGTTTTATGGGTTATATCCAGACTATCGGAGGCGATTTCGGGGTTGATGATGCCGACTATCCTGAGTTCCACAGGTTGCTTGAAAACGGACGGCCTCACTGGCCCAAGGATTATGTATTTCTGTTCGGTTCGCTTGAGCCATTCGAGGGCCGTGATGTTCGTCGGCTGTATCTTTTGAAGGCTGTGCCTGAATTACGCGGTTCGGCAATCAAGGATGCCAGACCTTCACCATACCGTGGTTCTGACCCGTCGCTTTCCAATACCTGGATTGTGAGTCTGAAACTGGCACGCAGGGATGCGGCAGTCTTCGCCCGCGTCACCGGCCGTAATATCGGCCGAAGGCTGGCGATAGTGCTTGATAATAT
>DFBN01000075.1:9232-13166 GCA_002366635.1 Caldifarciminota bacterium UBA3079
GGCGCTTTGCCCGCGCCGGTGAATATTGTTGAGGAGCGGTCGGTCGGTGCATCGCTTGGAAACGATTCTATCCGTCGGGGTATTCAGGCCGGTGTTATCGGCGCTTTGGCGGTGCTTTTGTTCATGATTATTTACTATGCGGCCGGTGGGGTACTCGCTGACTTTGCCTTGGTATTCAATGTATTTTTCCTCTTGGCTGTGCTGGCTGGTTTGCATGCCACCCTGACCCTGCCCGGTATGGCCGGTATCGCGCTCACAATCGGTATGGCGGTCGACGCCAATGTGCTGGTTTTCGAGCGGATAAGGGAAGAACTGCGTGCTGGCAAGACAACCATGGCTGCTGTGGATACCGGGTATGACCGGGCGTTTGTGACGATTGTCGATGCCAATGTTACTACGGTCATAACCGCGATTGCGCTATATTTCATCGGCAGCGGGGCGGTGCGCGGGTTTGCCATTACTTTGATTACAGGCCTGATAATAAATGTGATTACTGCGGTATTCCTGACGAGGTTCATATTTGACTGGTACCTGAGCCGGTTTGAAGTAAAGAAACTGAGGATTTGAGATGAGGCTGATACAGCAGACCAATATTAACTTCGTAGGTCATCGGCGAACCTTCTTTATAATTTCTGGCACCGTGATTATTTTGAGCATTCTGAGTTTCGTTCTGCACGGCGGGTTCAATTATGGTGTTGATTTCACCGGCGGTACCTTGCTGCAGATTCGTTTTGATAAGCCGGTTTCCACCAATGCGGTGCGGTCAGCAGTGAATGCAATCGGTGAAGGGAGTGCATCAATCCAGCAGGATGAACAGGGTGATTTCTTCATTCGTGTCCGAGCCAAAGAGTTTGGTAATGGTAAAGAAGGTTTTTCCCACCGGTTGGGCAAGCAGTTCAAGGCTTCGTTTGCCGGGAATAATTTTGAGCTCCTGCGTGAAGAAACAGTCGGGCCTCAGATTTCCAAGGAGCTTCAAGGCAAAGTCCTGCTGGCGGTGCTCCTTGGTATCGTCGGTATTCTCATTTATGTTACTATCAGGTTTGACTTCAGGTTCGGTATCGGTGCGGTTATGGCACTCATCCATGACACTATCATTACCCTGGGGTTTGTTTCCATGTTCAATAAAGAAGTGACCATTACATTGATTGCAGCGGTTTTGACGGTAATCGGTTATTCAGTGAACGATTCGATTGTTGTTTCCGATCGTGTCAGGGAAGATATGAGAAAGTGGCGTAAGGAATCGTTCATGAGCGTAGTGAATACTGCAATCAACCGGGTGCTGAACCGGACCGTTATTACATCGATTACAACACTTTTTGTGACATTAGCGTTTCTGTTTCTGGGTGCGGCGACTGTCAAGGACTTTGCATTTGTGCTGACCATAGGTATTTTGGTCGGTACTTACTCGTCGATATTCGTGGTGGCCAATTCGGTGGTGGAATGGGAAACAAGACTCCCCACCAAGCGCCGCCGATAAAAGGGCTACGCCTTTTCTTTGAGGCGTTGGCCGGCAGCGGTCTGTTCACAGGTTATTTTCCGATTGCACCGGCAACAGTAACGAGCTTTTTTACACTCATTCCAGCATATTTTCTGATACCGATGCCCTTGTGGCACGGCATCGCAATCGTGGCGCTATTCTTTTTCGGTGTGCCGATTGCTACTGACCTTGAGAAAGTATGGGGTAAGGACCCGCATCGAGTTACAATAGACGAAATCGTCGGCACACTCGTGACATTTTTCTGGATGTTGCCGGTCGTGTCGGTCTGGGGGGTGTTGCTCGGGTTTTTCATCTGGCGGTTTTTTGATATCGTCAAGCTGCCGTTCATTGACAAATCCCAGGATTTGCCCGGCGGCTGGGGTATAATGATTGACGATGTCTTAGCAGGAATCTGTGCCAATGTCGTTTTGCGGCTGGTGCTCTGGATTGCGGTCAGTTTTCTCCCCGGGATTGGAAACGCATTAGTGAGATGAGAAGTCCTAGGGTTGAGCTGGTTGTTATCGGGGATGAGCTGATTTCAGGCCGGGTGGTTGATACGAATTCCGCTTTTGTTTCCAGGGCATTGGCCGATATAGGTTTGGTGCCCGACAGGATTGTTAAAATTGGCGATGATTTGGATACAATAAAGTATGCAACCAGCCAGGCGGTTTCCCGTTCGGACATTGTTTTTGTTCTTGGCGGGTTAGGTCCGACACCGGATGATAAAACCATGGAAGCGGTTTCTGAGTCCTTTGGTTGGCATCTGTTTTCAGACAGGCGCGCATTAAACCGCATCGGGAGATTCTTCAAGAAGCAAGAGAAGAAAGTTCCCTCTCTTGCAAGGCGTCAGGCTTTGGTTCCCCAGGGCGCGGTGACTTTTGATAATCCGGTCGGCATGGTACCGGGAATGGCTGTTGAATATAAAGGCACGAGTATTATATTATTGCCAGGCGTTCCCATTGAACTCAAGACTATTCTGACTCAGAGTATAATGCCATTTCTAAAGGAACATTTCCAGACCAGAGCTTTTTATTCCATGCAGTTCAGAACATTCGGTATCCCCGAGGCCACGATAGCGAGCAGGTTAAAGCGGGTTGCCAGAGGCTATTCTGATGCAGTCTTTGCTTATTATCCACGAGTTACCGGTGTTGATGTTGTGATTCGGGCAAAAGCCCGGCGCAAGCTTGCATCGTTGAAGAAAAGGATTCTTGGATTATTGGGCAGTGCGGTTTATGAAGTCGGGCAGAGAAGTATTGAAGAGGTGTTGGGCAAGTTGCTTCGCAAGACCAACTTGAAGCTGGCAACGGCTGAATCGTGCACCGGTGGGCTTATCAGTGATATGATTACCAACGTTCCAGGAAGCTCGGACTATTATCAAGGTGGGGTTATCGCTTATTCGAACGCTGTGAAGATGCATCTACTTGGCGTGAAGAAAAGGACACTTGAGCGTTACGGTGCGGTAAGCAACCAGACAGTCCGCGAGATGGCAAAAGGGGTATGCATCCAACTGGATGCCGATGTTGGGATTGCGGTCTCGGGTATTGCCGGGCCGGGTGGTGCAACACAGAAGAAACCTGTCGGACTGGTTTATATCGGTGTTGCGGTTAGAGACCGCATAAAGGTGGGAAAGCATCGGTTTAACGGGAACCGCATGATGGTAAAACAAAGGACCGCAATGGCAGCCCTGGATTTGTGTCGCCGGATGCTTGAAACAGATTGATGCGCTGTTTTATTGCGGTTGATATTTCAGCGACTGCACTTAATCAAATCAAGGGTCTTTTGGTTAAATTGGGGAAAGCGGGTGTTGCGGGTGTGCGCTGGGTCAAGCCTTTCAGGATGCATCTTACATTGGCATTTCTTGGTGAGGTTTCTCTGGATTTTGTGACATCGGTTAAAGAATGTTTACCTCGGGCTGTGGCAGGTTTCGGGCCCTTTTCCTGCCGGCTCAATGGGATTGGTGCATTTCCAAGCCGGCATCGGGCAAGGGTTGTCTGGGTGGGTATGGATAAGGGCACGGATGAGCTTTGTGAATTGCAGAAAAGGATTGCAAAAGAACTTGAAAAGATTGGTTACCGGCCGGAAAGGCGGCCTTTCAGCCCGCATCTTACATTAGGCAGGTTGCGCTTTCCCGCTGATGTCACCGGGGTTAGCGAAATCCGGTTTCAGAGCGATGGGTTTGAGATTGACCGGCTAATTCTTTTCCAGAGCGTGCTCAAGCCCGAAGGCCCAGAATATAGCCGTCTGGCCGAGTTTAAGTTACGCAGTTGACCGCCCAGAAACAGGAGGGTCTATGTTGAGGTTGACAATGGATTGGTTCGAGTGCATCATAACCCTAGAGTATGACTATGTGGCGTAATAATAGAGGAACCAGATGAGGTTCTGGTCAACGCCAGCATTCTGGATAATCATCGGGCTGATTCTTGCGGCTTTGGAAATGGTGTTTCCAGGGCTTGTTAT
>DFBN01000075.1:13269-14574 GCA_002366635.1 Caldifarciminota bacterium UBA3079
AACCGGCTCAAAGGGGTAACCGGCCTGGTTGTGAGGGACATAAATCCGCCAGAATATGGCCGGGTGAAGATTATGGGCGAGGAGTGGCGCGCTGAGGCCAAGGTTTCCATTACCCGAAACGAGAAGGTTAAAGTCATTGAAGTCGAAGGAACTCACCTTGTGGTGGAACCTATCGAAGAAAGGAAAGTTTGATGAGCATTGGTTTAATAATAGTTATTCTTATCTTCCTGCTCTTTCTGGCCCTTTTGGGCATCAAGATTATCCGACCGTATCAGCTTGCATGCGTGGAACGGCTGGGAAAGTTCCAGCGCACAGTTCAGCCGGGCTTGAATTTTATCGTGCCTTTTCTGGACCGGCTGATAAAGGTTGATTTACGCGAGCAGGTTGTTGATGTGCCACCCCAGGAAGTGATAACCAAGGATAACGCTACGGTGACCGTTGATGCGGTTATCTATTTCGAGGTGACCGACCCGGTCAAAGTGCTTTACAATGTCGCTCAATTCCAGCTGGCGACAATCAAACTGGCACAGACCAATCTGCGTAATGTGATTGGCGATTTGAGCCTGGACGAGTGCCTGACTTCACGAGAGCGCATCAATACCAAGCTGCGGGATGTTCTGGACGAAGCGACTGACAAATGGGGTGCAAAGGTCACAAGAGTTGAGCTTCAGCGGATTGACCCGCCAAGTGATGTGACCGAGGCGATGCATCGGCAGATGAAAGCCGAGCGCGTGCGGAGGGCGGTAGTGCTTGAAGCTGAAGGAATCAAGCAGGCTAGAATCCTCAAGGCCGACGGTGAAAAACAGGCCAGGATTCTTCAGGCCGAAGGCCAGGCCGTGGCAATCAGAAAAGTGGCGGATGCAGATAAGTTCAAGCTTTTGACTATAGCCGAAGGCGAAGGTCAGGCGATTGAGCGGGTTTACGGTGCGATTCACAAAGGCGACCCGACAAAAGACCTGATTACCATTAAGTACCTGGAGACATTGGCCAAAATGGCAGAAGGCAAAGCAACCAAGATGTTTGTTCCCTATGAGGCTTCGGGCGTTTTGAGTTCGCTTGGGATGATTGCCGACCTGTTGAAAAGGGAAAAAGATCGGCCTGGGGAAACCGAAGACCAGAAATAGTTTTCTTTATTTTGCGTTGACAGGTTCTGGAAATGGCTGCATAATTAACCAACGGGAAAGGCGAGATGCTATCCGGCCTATAGGGGGATGCTTCTTGTTCCTTCCTCGACATCACCGGCCGGAAGGTGGTAGACCTTTTCTATTCTTTTCTTCTGACCAGTCCGACCCGAAATCCCGGCGC
>DFBN01000052.1:0-5843 GCA_002366635.1 Caldifarciminota bacterium UBA3079
TATCAGGCATTGCCGGCAGTTCGTGGATAAGAAGATTGCCGAAAAGGCCGTGATGTATGGTGTCAATACCGGGGTGGGTGAGCTTTCAGAAGTGGTGCTGAAACCTGAGGAACTTGCCCGTTTTCAACGCAGTATTGTTTACAGCCATTCGGCCGGTTGCGGTAAACCTTTGCCTATAGATGTAGTCCGGGCCGCGATGGTTTCCCGCGTCAATGTGCTGTCCAAAGGGCATTCGGGGGTAAGGCCCGAAGTGGTCAGCACTATAGTTGTGATGCTTAACAAAGGTGTAACCCCGGTAGTTTATGAGAAAGGGTCGGTCGGTGCATGCGGTGATTTGGCACCGATGAGCCAGATTGCACTGGTGATGATTGGCAAAGGTGAGGCGTTTTATCGTGGTAAACGGATGGCGGGCAAGGATGCGATGGAAGCGGCCGGAATTCCGCTCATCCGTTTTGAGGCACGGGACGGACTCGCGGTTATCAATGGTTCAAATGTCACTGCAGGTTATGGTTCGCTTGAGCTTTACGATGCGGACCGTCTTTTCAAGAATTCGGAGATTGCCCTGGCGCTTACCCTGGAGGTGCTGAACGCAAATATGGCCGCATTTGATGAGCGGTTGCACAAAGCAAGGGGTTATCGGGGTGCAATTGTATGCGCTGGAAATATCAGGCGGCTTGTTGAAGGTTCGGAGATGCTTGCGCAGCCCGGGAAAAAGGTACAGGATGCATACAGCCTGCGTTCCACACCACAGGTTATCGGTGCGGCCAAGGATGCCTGGGAATGGGCACGGGGGATGTTCGAAACCGAGCTCAACGGCGTTAATGACAACCCGGTATTCTTCCCTAATGACGGTGCTTATCTGGCCGGGGCCAATTTCCAGGGGACACCGCTCGGTATTGCGCTGGATACAATCGGAAACGCAATAACGATGACTTCGGTTATTGCCGAACGCAGGACAAACCGTCTGCTTGACCCGAATCTTTCTGCAGGGTTGCCCGCATTTCTCACCAAAAATGTGGGAACAAATTCCGGGCTGATGATTACACAGTATACCCAGGCGATGCTGGTTTGTGAAAGCAGGACACTTTCGGCGCCGTCATCGGTCGGCTCGATACCGGCTGCGGGTGACCAGGAAGATTTCGTGTCAATGTCGTTCAATGCTGCGCTTAAGACAAATCAGATACTACAGAACGCTTGGTATGTAACCGCAATAGAAATGATAGCTGCGGCCCAGGCGGTAGAATTCCGTCGGCCTTTGAGGCTCGGCAAAGGAACCCGGGCCGCTTATGAAGCGGTGCGCCGTTATGTCGCAAATGTTGAAGAAGACCGCCCTCTTGCAAACGACATCAATCTGCTTGCCAGTAGGTTGCGCTCGGGCAAGATTCTGGAAAGTGTTGAGAAGGCCGTTGGCCGGCTTTCTTCCTGAAGCTGCTAAAGTTCAGAAAAAACCGTGGTCAGACCGCAAGCCCAGCCGTTATTGACAAACCCGAATGCCGTAGGACAATTTATCAATGCTTGATAGCCGGACATTGTTGCTGGCATTGGTCCTGGAATCGTCCCCGGGTGATAATCCGAAGTATACCCATTTCCGTCGGCGCAAAACCGCTTATGTAGCCATGCTTGTTATCAGACCGCAGGATTACCGGCTTTTCGGTTTTGTTGATAGCGGGACCGGAATTGACCTGCTGTGGCAACATACGGGCCAGCCCAGGGTTAAGAGATTTGCCTGAAAAACTTTATCCCAAGTATGTGTTCTGTATCGAAGGCGACTGGGAAGGGAATCTGAACCGGACCGCCTCGGTGCGGCCAGTGCTTGAGCTGCTTGATATCAACGCCGGTGTGAAATTTATCTACCGCGACTGTTCCACAATCGGTGAGATGGAATTTCTTATCGGCAAGTGGCGGCAGAGGGGCTATTCGCGATACAAGATTCTTTATTTGGCGTTCCACGGCAGCCAGGGCGAAATCCTGATTAACAGCAGAGACCGGGTGACGCTTGAGCAACTGGGTGAAAGGCTGGATGGAAGATGTCATCGCAGGTTGATATACTTCGGTGCCTGCTCGGTTCTGGCGATTGATGAACGGGTCATTAAGCGTTTTCTTCGGACTTCCGGTGCCAAAGCGGTGTGCGGATACACTACAGATGTTGACTGGATGAAATCTACGGCACTGGATTTGATTGCGATGAGTGAACTGCAGAAGTTTTCGATGACGCTTCAGGGTCTGGAAGCAGCAGAAAAGAGCATCCGCAGGAGCACGAAGGCCCTTTCCGGCAAACTCGGGTTCAGAATGGTGTATCTGTAGCCGTGGACTCTGAAGAAGAACGAGGGAAGAGAATACTCAAGCAGATAGAGCAGCTTGAGAAAAAAAGACGGTCGCCCAAATTTTCGTCCTGGATTCCATGGATTCTGGCTTTTGTGCTTGTTCTGGCAATTGTTGTTATTCTGCTTACTAACTGGAACAGTTTTTCCAGTCTCTGGAGCCATTTAATAAAACCGGATTCGATTCCTGGTATTAGCCCGTAACCGCGGTTTTTCCACCGGCCCAATTAGAAACTTGACCGGACTGGTTTTACTCCCTAAAATAAATAGTGTAAGGTTACATTCCAAGGACAGCTCGGTAGAGATTTTTTGCCAAGGAGGCTAAGATGAAAAAATTCGGTATTTGTCTCGTTACCATATTGATAACGCTGCCGGTCGGGGTGGTCGCGGCCCGGCCTGTTTCCGAGAAGGAAGCGCTAAGTGTTGCCAAGGTATTTGTTTCGGCAATCTATGGCCGGAACAGTAACGGGAGTTGCTGGCCTTATGAGAACTTGAAACATGAGCCTGGTGTTTTTATGTGCGAGCAGGTGCTTGAAGACCATTCCAGTGTAACCCTAATTGTCGGTGCAAAGACCGAAATGCCGCCGGTGCTTCTGTACTACCGGGGCCGGCCATTGGATATTACCAGTGCGGAACCGGCAAAGAAAGCTGCTGAGCAGGCGCTGGATGCAAAAGAAGTGCATCAGATAGCTTCGGTTTATTATTCGCCGCTGGATTTCTGGTTTGAGTATCAGGCTGGAGCGAAACGGGTAATGGTTTCACCCTATGATTTTCGTGTTTATGACCCGAAACTGGTTCGGGATGCAAAACCAATTGCCTATGCAGATGAACTTGTCGCCCAATTTGAGCAGGAGTGGAATAAGTACTTTTCGGGCAAGGTTCTGTTCGGCACAGACGATGACCACCACTGGATTTCCGGTGTTGCCGACTGGGACTGGCATTACGGTTGTGCGCCGACCGCTGCGGCAAATGTGCTTACTTATTGGTCTAACAACGGTTACCCGTTATTGGTGGATTCGGTGATGCATGATGTCTGGGACCATTTTGAACACGATTCTGACGATGTGCCTAACGTCAGCCGGCAGCTTGCAAAGACGATGAACACCGATACGGTTAATACCGGTGGGACCCTTGTAGATAGCGTTGCACCCGGAATAATGGAGGTATGCAACGCCCCTTTTTGGGGTAACAATTACAGTTTTAACAGCTATCTGGTCGGGGAAAATCTTGACACCCTGATAAGTGAAATCAATAATGACCGACCAGGGGTTCTGGGACTAATAGGTCACCCCAAATACCATGATCATGCGGTCACTTATTGCGGTTGGGGCCCACCCAATACCAACTGGATAATGATTCATGATGAGTGGAGTTCCACTCCGCCGGATACGGTGATATATTACTGGTACGGTGCTGGCCCGCGCTTGGTCATTCCGGTGATTCCGGGTGGTGCGTCCAATCCTGATATTGGCGTGACTTCAATTGTTCAGCCGGAAGATGCGATTCCACCCGGTATTATGAATCCGCAGGCCGATGTTTCCAATTTCGGTAATTCTGCTGACTCTTGTTTGGTTTTCTGCCGGATTGAGCGACCGGGCGGCGGTTTTTATGAATCTTTTACCGATAATGTATTTCCACCTCTTGGCTGGCATGAATTTCATCCAGATAGTGGCATATACAACTGGTATCGTGGGACCGCGTATCCTTACAGTCCGCCCGGATGCGCTACCTGCCAGCGTGAGGCATCGCTACTGCCGAATGATGATTGGCTCGTTACCCCGAAAGTGAGGGTTAGGGAACGGGATACTCTCCTTTTCTGGTTCCGGTCTCTCAGTACTTTTCAGGAAACATTGCAAATCTGGGTTTCTTACACCGATTCTTCTCCGAGTTCTTTTCAGAATATAATTCAGATGTTTCATTTCAACAACCAGGGATACCAACCAGGATGGGCGGATTTCCACACCATCGGCGACACCATGGTTTATATCGGATTCCGATACATATCGCGGGGAATGTCAGGCGTCGGGGTATGTCTTGACGACATACAGTTGACGACAGTGCTGTATACAGATACAGTGAAAACTCAGGTTGACCCTGGACAAAGCCAGCTCGTTTCGTTCCGGACCTGGAATGCAACTGAAGGCCATTATGTAGCGCGGTGCAGCACATATCAGTCAGGCGATGTGAACCCGAATAACGATGTCAAAACCAAACCGTTCCTGGTCACACACACATTGATTCCACCGAGCAACTGGACCGAGCTTAAACCGATGCCAGCGCCACCCAGCTACAAAGATGTAAAACGAGGAGGCAGCATCACATATATGCCTCGCCAGGGCCTTATCTATGCCACCAAAGGATACAAAACCGGGGACTACTATTCGTACAACCCGGTGCAGAATAGCTGGATACAGTTACTCCAGGTGCCGAAAGGTCCGTCAGGAAGATTACCGAGGAAAGGTGCGCGCCTGACCGCAGATGGCAAGCGGTATGTTTATTTAGTAAAGGGAAACAACACCCAGGAATTCTGGCGATACGATACAGACAGCATCGCCTGGACCCAGAAGGCCGATGTCCCACTTGGGCCGAGCAACAAGAAAGTCAAGGGCGGCACTGACTTGGCATATGTCAAAGGGAACCCCGACTACATATATCTGCTTAAAGGATACAGGAGCGAATTCTACCGATACAATGTAGCGACCGATACCTGGGTCCAACTCGCCGATGCCCCCAATGGCTGCAAACCCAGATGGAAAAGAGGGTCATGGTTGGTGTTCGACGGCTCCCACACCATCTACGCCCATAAATCTACATACTATGTCAAGAGTGCACCTGACCCCCACCACGAAATGTGGAAATACGACATAGCACTACAAGCCTGGCTCGGTCACGACACATTGAACGGTATGCCGCTATGGGGAATGCATGGAAGCCGGCTCAGGAAAAAGAAATCCAAGGATGGCGGATGTGCGGCTTGGTATGACGGCTGTATCTATGCGCTTAAAGGCGGCAACACCCAGCAATTCTTCCGATACACACCTGGAACAGACCAGTGGGACGAACTCGATACAGTCCCGACGCACGGCTCAAGCGGCAGAAAAAAGCGGGTCAAATACGGAGCCGATATAGTAAATATAGGTAATGCCTTCTACGCACTCAAAGGCAACAAAACCCGTGAGCTTTGGCGATACGCTGTCCCGGCAGGATTCGATGTGCCTGACCCGACCCGAGCCCAGGGTCCAGCGACATTGCGTAACGACAAAGTTATTGCTCTCCAAATTGCGCCAAATCCGTTTGCCGACGGGTTTATCACTCTGAGTTACACATTGCCCAAAGCCGGGTTTGTAAATATCAGTATTTATAATATTGCCGGTCAGGTTGTAGCACGCAAGACAGTAGCGGCGGGCCTCAGAGGAACGCAAATGTTGGAGTTACGCGGCCTTAGCGCGGGTGTTTACCTTTTGAGGCTTGAGGCCGTCGGGCTCGTTGCTAACCGCAAGCTCGTAGTTCAGGATTAAATTA
>DFBN01000052.1:5962-11058 GCA_002366635.1 Caldifarciminota bacterium UBA3079
GCACAGATTCTACCGGCGATGATTTACGGAGACAGCATGCCGGAGCGGGCAACAGCGCTGGTTGAGGGCGTTGACCCGGGTTACTGCATGGCCGGCTGGACAAAGAGCTATGGTGTCGGCACGCCCGGGTTTTCCAACATACTGGTTATCAAAACCGACCCGTTGGGGGTTCCGCTGTGGTCGAGGGTGTCGCTTGGTGATAAGGACGACGAAGCCTATTCGATGGTGCGAACCAGTGACCAGTGCTATACGATTACCGGTTGGACCAAGAGTTACGGGATAGGTATTCCCAATAAGAATATTTTTGTCCTCAAGCTAGACGCTTCGGGTAACCCGGTTTGGGGATGGGTTTACGGCGGGGAGTTGGATGACGAGGCTTACTCAATAATAGAAACGATAGACAATGGATATGCGGTGACAGGATTCACCCACAGTTTCGGGCCTCCGCCTTATCCCAATATTCTGGTGATGAAACTCGGTCCACAAGGGATGTTGCAGTGGGCAAAGGTTTACTGGGTTTTTCCAGACCATAACCAGGATGAAGGATATGCGATTATCCAGACCCCTGACACCGGATATGCGGTCGTGGGACGAACCAAGATTTCTGGTTCGACATTTTTCGACCCTTTTGTGCTCAAAATCGACCAGTTGGGCAACACTCAATGGGTGAAGATTATGCTGGGCGAAATTGATAAGGACGAAGGATACTCAGTTGCTTTGGACCTGCAGAGTAATATTCTAGCTGCCGGTTTTACCCGAAGTTGGGGTACTAATCCTGGTAACGCGGCCGACATGTTTGTTGCCCAGTTCGGCATGAACGGGGTTCCATTCTGGTCCCGGACTTATGGATGGACCGAGGGTGACGAGATGGTCCTAGATGACCGGTCATTAACAGCCACTTCTGATGGAGGGTCCGCGGTGTGCGGGCCGACGACGAGCAGAGGGCCAGGGATTCCCAACCCGAATTTCCTGATACTTAAGCTCGACCCGGCCGGGATGCCGATGTGGGGCCGTTCCCATCCCAGCCCTTATGACCCGGGCTTGCTATCTGATGTGCCATTGCCCATGATTCAGGAGCAGAACGGTGGGTATGCGATTGCAGGATGGACCAACAGCTTCCCTTATCTCGGTGGCACCGATGATTTTCATCTGTTGACCCTTGACCAGAATGGCGACCGACCGGTATGCGTTGAGCCGCAGGACCCGGAGATGCAGGAAACGAATTGGGAACCATGTGAGATGGTTGATACGGCGTTTTCCGTGGTGATTGATTCCCTCAAATTGGAACCGGTAGAAGTCAGTTATCATCCCATCTGTCAGGAATCGACGGCGGTGCATGAGAAGACACGAGTGCTGCCCAAGGTGCAATCGTTACAAATGCAGGTGACGGGCGACAGGATCGAGCTGAATCTGAGCCATGCGGCTTTTGTTACGGTTAAACTCTTTGCCAGAGACGGACGCCAGGTAGCATTGCTTGCAAGTAAGCAGTTCGATGCGGGCAAGCATGAACTGATGCTGCCTGCGGATATTGCTTCCGGGGTTTATCTGGTGCGGGCTTCTGCTAATAGGGTGAATGTCCGGGCAAAGGTGGTGCGGTTCTAAAGCGCTGTTCCCTTTTCGGCTGATTGACTTTACTAACTATCTAGTTATGCTCTAGGAGTTAAGTAAATGTCTGAATGTTGATTTTCAGGCAGTAAGGCGAACGATATAATTAAAACTCACAGGAGGAGCAATGCTTATTCCGTTCAGTAATGAACCCTACCTTGACTTTTCAACCGAGAAACACCAGGAAGGGATGCGGCAGGCCTTTGCCGTTCTCAAGAAAAAGGCCGATGAAGAGCACAAACTCATAATCAATGGCAAACTGGTCAAGGCAAAGGAGCGGTTTGATTCGATAAATCCGTCTACGAAGGAACCGGTCGGCACCTTCCAGAAGGCGAGTAACAAGGAAGCCGACCGGGCGATGAATGCCGCACTCAAAGCCTTTGATACCTGGAAGCACATGCCGGCGATTGAACGGGCCTCAGTCTTCTTCCGGGCGGCAAAACTCATGCGGGACCGACGGTATATGTTTGACGCCGCGATGGTCATTGAAGAAGGCAAAAGATGGATTGAGGCCGATGCCGATTTCGCCGAGGCGATTGATTTCCTTGAATTTTATGGAAGGGAAGCGATTCGCTACGACCAGCCGATGAAGGTAACTCCTTATCCGGGCGAGCTAAACGAAGTGCGTTACCTTCCGCTCGGTGTCGGTATTGTTATTCCGCCCTGGAACTTTCCTTGTGCAATCATGGCCGGGATGACAACTGCGGCTGCGGTTGCCGGGAACACGGTCATACTCAAGCCGGCTACTGATGCACCATTGATAGCGACGATGTTTGTTGAGACTTTAGAACAAGCAGGTTTACCCGATGGTGTTGTCAACCTTCTTACCGGACCGGGTGCAATAATCGGCGACTATCTGGTTGAGCATCCAAAGACCCGGTTCATTTCTTTTACCGGTTCCAAGGAAGTCGGTCTGCGGATTACTGAAAAGGCTGCAAAACTCAGTCCGGGGCAGAAATGGATTAAGCGGGTCGTGACCGAAATGGGCGGCAAGGATTGTACTGTCGTTGATTCTGAGGCCGACCTGGAAGATGCGGTTGAAGGCGTTGTTGTCGGGGCTTATGGCTTTCAGGGCCAGAAATGCTCGGCCTGTTCCCGGGCAATTGTTGACTGGAAGGTTTATAATGAGTTCCTGGACATGCTTGTGGCCAAGGCCAAGAAAATCCGGGTTGGGCCGGTTGAAGACCCGAATAACTGGATGGGCCCGGTTATCAACCAGCAGGCATTTGAAAAGGTCCTTGGCTATATTCAGGTTGGCAAGAAGGAAGGCCGACTGGTTCTGGGTGGCAAGAAAGCACCGGGCAATGGTTATTTTATCAAACCGACTATCTTTGCTGATGTTTCCCGGCACGCCCGCATCGCCCAGGAAGAAATATTCGGGCCGGTTTTGACGGTCATCAAGGCGCGCAACTTCACCGATGCCTTAGCTGTTGCCAACGGAACCGATTATGGCCTGACCGGAGCGCTATACACCCGGAACCGGGAAAAGATTCTTCGCGCCAAGCGCGAATTCCATGTCGGTAATCTGTATTTCAATCGCAAGTGCACCGGGGCATTGGTTGATGTCCAGCCTTTTGGCGGTTTCAATATGTCTGGGACCGATTCCAAAGCCGGGGGTCGTGATTACCTGTTGCTGTTTATGCAGGCAAAGTCTATGGCCGAGCGTTTCTAAAACCAGTCAAGAAAGGAAGCATATGCCTAAAAAGAGAGTACGAATAGTTATTGTCGGTGCGGCCGGAATGGATTATCATGTATTCAATACCTGCTTCCGCAACCGGGAAGAATACGAAGTAGTAGCGTTTACTATGGCCGCTGAGCAGAACCTGGGCACGGTCGGCGAGATTCGCACCTATCCGCCTTTGCTTGCAGGTTATCTTTATCCGAACGGGATTCCTACTTACCCGGAAAGCGAGCTGGACAAACTTATCAGGCGGCTCGAAGCGGACGAGGTTGTTTTTGCCTATTCAGATGCACCGTACAATTATGTGATGGGGAAAGCTGCGATTGCGCTGGCTGCCGGTGCAAACTTCCGATTATTCTCGCCAAGGTTTATTCAACTTCAGTCAAAAAAGCCGGTTGTAGCGGTGTGTGCGGTCAGGACCGGCTGCGGTAAATCCCAGACCTCCCGTCGGATTTATGAAATTCTTGTGAAAAAAGGACTCAGGGTCGTAGCGGTGCGCGAACCGATGCCTTATGGCGACTTGAAGAAAGAAGTATGGCAGCGGTTTGCCAGATACGAAGATTTGGATAAGGCAAAGACTACCATTGAGGAGCGTGAGGAATACGAGCCTTATATCGAGAACAACATGATTGTTTACGCGGGTGCAGACTATGCCGAGATTCTGAAGCAGGCCGAAAAAGAAGCCGATGTCATCATATGGGACGGCGGCAATAATGAAGTTTCTTTTTTCCGACCCGATTACCTGATTGTGCTGACCGACCCGCTGCGGCCAGGACATGGCAAGAATTACCATCCTGGCGAAGTTAATCTCAGGCAGGCCGATGTAGTAGTGATTAACAAAGAAGATTCTGCTACAAAGGAGCAGATTGCAAAAGTGAAAGAAACGGTGCGTTCGGTCAATGCCCATGCGGTCATAGTAGATGCGGATTCACCTTTGTCTGTTGCTGACCCCGATGTAATCAAAGGCCGAAGGGTATTGGTGATTGAGGACGGACCGACTGTTACCCATGGCGGTATGCCTTATGGTGCCGGCCGGATTGCAGCCGAACGGTTCGGTGCAGCCGAAATAATTGACCCGAAGCCTTATGCCCAGGGTTCGCTTGCCAAAGAACTGGAATTGAATTCTCACCTTGAGCAGGTGTTGCCGGCCATGGGTTACAATGAAAAGCAACTGGCAGAGCTCAAACAGGCGATAGAGAAAGCGAAGTGTGACATCGTAGTCAGCGGGACACCGATTGATTTGGCGCGGCTGATTAAGACCGACAAGCCGATTGTGCGGGTGAAATATTACCTCCAGGAGAAAAGCAAGCCCGATTTAGAGAGTCTCATTACCGACAGGCTTGCAAAGCTCGGGGTCAGCATGNNCAGGACAACAGATTGATAAGTCGCTTCGGCGCTGGCACCGTTCGCTTTCAATCATCGCCTGGCTGCTGATTATTCAATCGCTTATCGGTGTCATTATGGGTTTTCTGGGAACCATGGCCTTCACCATTCACTCTTCACCGGTCTTTGACTCGGCCAGCATGAAAGTTTTGGAAGGGTTGATTGAACAGACAATATTTGCTACAAAGGCTTCGATAATTATTAACCTGGTGCTGCTTGTCGGTTCAATTGGATTGCTCTTACGCCAAAAATGGGGATGGTTTATTGTCATGCTGGTGATGATATTCGTGATTTTTGCCGGTTTTATCTGGATAATGCCGGCCATACGCCAGGTTCTTGCCGTCCTTCAGCCAGACAATGCAGGTTTCTTAAGCTTCATAATTACCGCATTGCTGGCCGTGGTCCCGGCGGTATTTGTTGTCTATCT
>DFBN01000052.1:11185-12049 GCA_002366635.1 Caldifarciminota bacterium UBA3079
GAATGCATTAAAGAATACAGCTATGAAAAAAAGAAAGGAGCAATCATGAGAATAGCGATACCAATCGTATTAGCGGTGATGCTGGCATTGGTCGGATGCGGCAGGACATCTGACCAGGAACAGGTTGAAGCCGCAATACAGGAGAACCCGTTTTTTAAGACCCTGGGCGCGATACCCCAATCAGCCGACAGTTATACTGGCCACGGCGGGACAGATGGCGATACATCCTGGCCTGTTGACGCCTGGCGCGTTGTGCATGACCCTGAAATCACCTATGAAATCAATGTAGCCCGGCCGATAGCTGATGTGGATTTCCATCTCGCCTGGCCTTGTACCCTGTTTGTGGTTTATACCGACCTGCCAGATACGAGTATCAGGGATACAATAATAAAACCGGCACCAGAAGTAGTTGGTCTAATGTCAGCCCGGTTCGAGTTTGACGGTAATGACTGGGAATTAACCGAGCTCTCGCCGTGCGACACCAAGTTTGATTCTGGAGTCGGGCGCATCAGTATTGAGTCGCTGCAGGTGAGTGTGCGTCGGAATGGACAGGTCATTGAGTATCCGACCCTTAAAAACACCCAGCGACTGCCGCTTGACCCCTATGTTTACACATTCCAGCTTGGCGATTCTGTTGACCTGCGGCTCTGGGAAACCGATGATGTAGAATTCCCTTGGGCATATCTGCACGGGAATCCTGCGCATCATTACAGCCCGTTCAAATGGGACCCTGAAACCGAATCCTGGTTCGGCTCATGGATGATAAACCCAGTGCCAGATACAGACGACGACCGTTGGGTCTGGTTTGAAGTAGTGGACCTTTACGACGCCGTAATTAACAAATCCGGGCCAGACCGGTCGGTG
>DFBN01000015.1 GCA_002366635.1 Caldifarciminota bacterium UBA3079
CATTGGTTCCCCAAGCCACATCGATGTTGGTGCGGTTAGTATTCTCTCACCTCTCGGCATGGTTGACTCTGGCACAGTGCATATCCCGTGCGCTGTTGTGCGCAACTTCGGGAACGTCGAAGCATCTTTTCCCGTTACGATGCAAATCGGTACCGGCTACAGCGAAACAGTACAAGAAACCCTACCCGCAGGCATAAGCGACACCATTAAGTTTCCCTCCTGGACAGCAGCACCCTGTGGGACTCTTCAGGTTACCTGCCATACAAGCCTGACCGGTGATGAGAATCCGGCCAATGATACTGCTGTTAGTTCGGTGATTGTCACCCGGCCGGCTAATCTTGATGTTGGCGTGGTCTGTATTCTTTCACCGACCGGTACCGTTGACTCTGGCATGGTGTTCACGCCTTACGCTGTCGTGCGCAACTTCGGGACTACCGAAGCAACCTTCCCTGTCACAATGCAAATCGGCACTGGCTACACCGAAGTAGTACAAGATACCCTACTGCCAAGCACTTCTGATACCGTTTCTTTTCCATCCTGGACCGCAATACCTGTCGACACCCTCAAGGTCATCTGTTATACAAATCTCTCCGGTGATGAAAATCCAGCAAACGATACCACAACAGCCAGTGTAATCATAAAACCACCTCCGGTTCATGATATTGGCACCGCCGAGATCTTTGAGCCTAAACCAATTCTATCGCCCGGTGATACCGTCCGGCCCCGCGTCCTCATCCGCAACTTCGGCACTTGCACCGAAAGGTATTTTGCTGTCAGGTTCAGAATCGGCTCGGTCTATAACCAAATCGTAAACGCGGGTTCAGTCGCACCAAATTCAGCCATCGAACTATCATCTTTTCCCCCTTGGGCAGCAGTACCGGGCTATTATGCCGTGAGCTGTTCCACTATGCTTGTCAATGATACCAATCCGACAAATGACAAGAAGACTATTACGATAGCTGTAAAAACCCTGCTCAGGCTTTTCATCAAGCCTGATACTATCCAGGACCGAATCCGGGTCGGTGAGACCAAACCCTTTGATTTCTATGCCGAGCTTCAAGGCGACGGTGGCGATGTAGTCGAGCTGACACCACCGGTGGTTCCTGCTGGTTGGGGTATACAACTTTATGATGCGGATAATATAGAACAGCTCACTGATACAGATGGCGATGGAGTGCCTGACCTGGGGTTTGTCGCCTGTGGAACCAAGTGTCACTTCAACCTGCGTGTGAAAGCACCGGAAAAGATTATCCGCGATGTTGACACGCTACCGGTTACTTTTGTGATTCGCGGATTCACAAAAACCGATTCTACTATCAAGGACAGCAGCTTTCTGGTCCTGATTCTGGTCCCGAATCTGGGAATTCACAACTATCCAAATCCGCTAACGACTAACACGACTTTCTGGATGGGTCTGCCCGATGACGGCACGGTCAGTCTGACAATCTACGACCGGGCCGGGGAGTGCATCCGGCAACTGCTTGTGAATGAACCAAAAGAAGCCAAAGTCCACTTGGTTTCTTGGAACGCAACAAATGACCACGGCCAGCTTGTTGCCCCTGGCACCTACCAGTATCTGCTTGAATATATCCACCAAGGCAAAACCGACCGCATTGTCAAAAAGCTGGTTGTGACAAGGGAATAATTTATGAACACTATTGCTTTGGTCTTGATAGCCGCTTTCGGGTTTGGCGAACCCGGAACTTCGGTCCTTCCTTTATTAAGGGTCGGCCAGGGCCCGCGGGCCTCAGCAATGGGCGAGGCCGGAATCGGACTGGCTGACAACGCAACTGCCATATATTGGAACCCGGCTGGGCTCGGCCAACTGCCAAACTACCATCTTGCCCTATCCCATCACCAATGGTTTTCAGATATCAAGGATGAACTGTTCTATGCATCTATCCCGGCCGGCCCAGGTGCATTTGGCCTCAGTCTCGTTTATAGCGGAGAATCAGGTATCGAACGCTGGGATGAAAACAACCAACCCATTGATACATTTCGCACCTGGAACAGCATCGCCGCGCTTGGATACGGTGCACAAATCGCCAAAGATTGGCATCTGGGCGGTGCTTTCAAAGGATTCTATCAAAACCTCTATACTATGAACGGATATGGCGGTGCAGTTGATTTGGGTTTGCTCGCAAGGCCATTTCCTTTTCTTAGTCTAGGTTTGGCTGGCCGCAATCTTGGCCGGATACGCTACGGCTCAGATTGGGAAACGTTGCCGACAGAAATCGGCCTGGGCACCAATTTCCATAAGACCAGGTTCAACGCCTCAATTGATATCGTCTATCCATTTGATAATTCCATGAATATCCGGACCGGCCTGGAATACGCACCGGTTCGGGAATTTGCCCTGCGTCTGGGTTACAGAACCGGACCGGCTGACTTGGCGACGCTTGGTTATCTTTCCGGCTTGACTGCGGGCCTGGGCTTCAGACTCGGTAACTTCGGGGCTGACTATTGTTTTACACCATATGGAAAGCTGGGTATTACTCACCGTATTGGAATCAAACTAAAAATAAGACATAAAGGCTCTGGTTTACTTAAACTCAGGGTGATTGACAAAAAAACAACGAAACCACTCTGGGCCAATCTGGCATTCTCCGGTATCCGTAACCTGACAACCGGGACCAACCGTCGCGGGGAACTGGAACTAAAACGACTCTTGCCCGGACAACTCACCATCAGAACCACGAGCAAAGGATACCAGGAACGGACTGACACTATGGAAATCCTCGGAGACAGGAAACAATACGCAACAATCGCCCTGGTGCGACTGACTTACGGAAGCATCTGGGGCACGATATATGATGCTGAAACCAAAAGGCCTGTTGGCGGCGCTATCACCTATCAAGGCCCGGTTTATGGTGAACAAACAGTTGTCTCTGACCCTGGCAGCTTCGCCCTGAAAAAGCTACCACCGGGTAACTATTTTGTCAAAGCAACCGGCCCGACTGAAGACTATATTCCTCAATCCTGTACTTTAATGGTAGAACAGAATCTAGTAACCGAGCATGAATTTTATCTGGTGAAGCGACGCCAGACCATCGTGCTTCAGGGTATCAACTTCGAAACCGGTAAGACAGATATCCTGTCTTGTTTCAAAACCGTGCTGGACCGGGCCGGCAAAATTCTGAAGCAAAACCCGACTATCGTTGTCGAGCTCGCCGGCCACACCGACCCGCGCGAAATCAGCACCTCTGAATTCCCGTCAAACTGGGAATTATCACAGGCACGTGCCCAGGCAGTAAGGAAATACCTAATCGAGAACTTCGGGATTGCACCCAATAGGCTTGTTGCCCACGGCTATGCCGATACTCAACCCATAGCCACGAATGATACAGAAGAAGGAATGACGAAGAACCGCCGCACAGAATTCAGGATTATCGAGCAATAGCCTTATCTGAAAACCATAACACCTCCATCCCCTACGAATGCGATTTCTTCCAAGCTAAATATGTCGGCAAGCTCGGGTACATTGAAAAGATATGGCCTCCTTATGCGCCGGAACCAAACAAGATAATCGCCTTTTCGCACCATTCCGGATTCTATCAACTGAGAGATATCATCGGTCCTGCGTGGACTCATCCTTGCCTCAGACCCGGCCAAAAGATAAATTGCAGCCGGCGCATTGCTGAAAACACGACCTGTTAAAGGATAAGCCTTTAACCACCCTATCAAAGGTGATTTCTGCCATTCGACCGTATCATACACACCGACACCATTTTGCAGCCAGTAGCGATGTGCCTTAATAATATGACTGAACGGATAAACCAGCAAAAGTGCCCAGACCCCGACAGCTATCCACTTTGCAATACTTTC
>DFBN01000013.1 GCA_002366635.1 Caldifarciminota bacterium UBA3079
CAGCTTGAAGTTGCGGGCCAATGCAGTTCCTGTATCCAGTCTCAGCACATATACGGCCGCAGCCAGGTTCTTCGTCCTAAGCCTGATAAAACCGGTGCCTGAAACAAGATGGCCTGTCGCCAAGGTCCTGACCAGGCAGTACTCGGCAAATATGGTGCGCTGGCAAGCATGAGAATGCAGTTGACAGCCCTTAAGAGTAGGTTATAATATTTCAGTCGGTTATGGTACAATCCTAATCCGACAGAGTATATACTGATGGGTTATATAAATTTGTTCGACCAGGCAAAGCATAATAAGGAGGCTAAAATGCGCAGCTTGGTAATCGGCCTGACTGTCTTGGCTATAACTTTCTGCTTTGGCTACAATCTTCTTACCGAAGACTTCAACTCCAATTGGACACCGAACTCGCCGCCTACAGGATGGCGGATATTCCATACCGATACTACAGTCCAAGGGACTGACGACTGGCACCGACAGGATTCTGTCACATCGCCCTGGATAACCCGTTCAACTCCCTATGCTGCCATTTTCTGGAACCTGAATGCCGATGCCCCACCTGACTCTCTCATATCCCCGACAATCAACTGCAACGGCTACCACAACATCAAACTCCACTGTACTACCCTCTTCAACCGCATACTACCCAATCCTTATATCGCTCAGTTACGCTACTCCGTTGACGGCGGCGCAACATTCCCTTACCTCATAAAAGACTACCACGAACTGAATGTCGACTCTGTCGAGGAAGTATTCAGTCTCGACTCCGCTAGGAAACAACCCGGTGTTGTCATTGCCTGGGTCTTCGACGGCAACCTTTCCGACATCAAATGGTGGTGTATCGACGACGTGGTGGTTGAAGGCGACTCAATTCCCGAATACGATATTGCTTGCACCAGAATTCAAGACCCTAATTACACTATCATGCCCGGCCTCGTGAACCCTCGTGCCCGGTTCTCCAACCACGGACTGCAGGACCAGCTTAATGTTCCGGTCGCATGCAGCTTGTATGATAATACCACCATGACCCCGCTTCAGGAATGGTACGATACCATACCCGTCCTGAATTCCGGCCAGACACAAAGCGTAACCTTTGCCCCCCCATATAACTTCGCAATTCCTGGAAAGGAATACTACATTAAGTTCTGGTGCTCGGCAGATCCAGACTACAATCGCTCCAACGACACCCTCGACCGGACCTTCCAAGTCACCTATGTTGAGAATCTATCTTACTGTTCTGATTCGTCCAGCCACTTTGTCAGTTGGCCAGTCGGTCACTATGGCTGGGGGGTCAAATTGCATGTGCCTCCACCTAATCCAGTCTACCTCGAATCGGCAAAAGTCTACCTGAACTGCCCGGCCAATCCGAGCCAACGGCGTTACCAGCTTGCCGTAGTTAAAGTAGGACCTGGTGGTGAGCCAGGCGAGGTGTACTTCAAAACCCCGGTCCTCACCGGCACAAGCGGCTGGAACTCGGTATTCCTGGCCGACACCGGCGAGCAGCTTGTTATCACAAGCGACAGTTTCTACCTGTTCTATCTCCAAGTTGGTGAACCGCCCGAATGCCCGGAACTGGGCATTGACGGCTACCTCAACCATCCCGGTACATATTGGCAGTATCGCGCCGGCACGTTCCAGCCTGACACACCTCCTGGTGACTATATGATTCGGGCATCGATAAACCACGAAGCACTGACCCTTCCGCTAATTGATATTCGGACGCTGTTCGTTGATGAACCCTTGTATGAATTTGTCCAGCGTCCTTTCGATGCTCCCCTCATTCCCACCGCCGTGGTCGAGAATTCTGGAACCACACCTTTCCCTTCTATGAATATCCCTGTGACTTGTTCAATCGTCGGCCAAACGAGCGG
This sequence comes from Caldifarciminota bacterium UBA3079, assembly GCA_002366635.1. Taxonomy (GTDB): domain Bacteria; phylum Hydrothermota; class Tepidihabitantia; order Tepidihabitantales; family Tepidihabitantaceae; genus UBA3079. The sequence goes on from DFBN01000013.1 coordinate 1,869, forward strand.
TCTCTGCTACACAGGCAACGTACTTGCGGTTCCACCTCTGCCTGGACAGACTCAAACCATTACTTTCCCACCATGGGTGCCGACCCTGGCCGAGCGTTGCTCAATTATTGTCTCGGTGAATGTGGTAGACAGCGTCCCTCAGAATAACAGCAAGAAATTCACAACCGATATAATCAAAGGCGTCCATACCGGTAAGAGTCCTTTGGGGTACGCCTGGACTGATTCCGACACCACTGACGGCCCGACATTCGACTGGGTTACTCCCGACACCAATAAGGTTTGCATCGCCTACGGTGACGAAATGAGAATCTTTGTCCCGATTGGATTCCAATTTCCTTATTACGATACCGCTTATGAATACTGCTATGTCTGCACCAATGGCTGGATGTCGCTCGGTGACGACCCAGGAGTCTACGAATCTCTTCCCGGCAAACTTCCTGACATCCGCCCACCAAATCGTTGTCTATATCCATGGTGGGACAACCTAGCGGTTGGCAGAGAATTCGGCAGGGGCAAGGTATACTTCAAAAACCTCGGCACTTGGCCTAACCGGAGCTTTGTGGTCATCTGGAAGGATGTCAACCGCATTGGCACAGACACAAATAACCTCATCACATTTGAGACTATCCTTCACGAAGACGGCACTATCGTGTTCCAGTATAACGATGCCACGACTGGCGACCTTAACTTTGATAATGGCCGCTATTCTTGTATCGGCACCGAAAACAGCCCTGGTACCGATGGTTTGTGCTACCTTTACGCTCGTCCGCCGATGTCCACTGCTACTAATGACCTCGCTAATCGCCTGACCACTGGAAGGGCAATAAAATTCAGCAAACTCTTCCACGACGCGGCCGCACTGGACATCGTTGTCCCAGAGGAATATGTATTCCCGGGTGAAATAACACCAGAAGTAAAGGTACAGAACCACGGCTCAATGCGTGACACCTTGTGGGCTTACCTTATGATAAATCCAGGCGGTTATGCGGACACGGTGATGGTCCCTGACCTGCCACCTGGCGATAGCACAATTGTCAGCTTCAAATCCTGGACTTGCTCGCTTGGGAATTACGCCGCCTTCTGCTCGACCGCGATCCGTGGTGACGCAGTCGACTCCAACAATGTGTGTAGTAAAATCATAATCGTCTCGTCCTGGGTCCAGCGGGAAGATATCCCTTACGGCTGGCGCCGACGCAGAATCAAGGGTTCAGCGCTATGCTATGTTCCAACACAACACAAGCTTTATGCTCTGAAAGGCAGCAACACGAATGAGTTCTGGGTATTCGATATTGCAACCGGGGTGTGGGATACCTTAGCTGAAATGCCCAAGCCGCCATCAAATAGACGGGCAAAATACGGATGCGACCTCGCTTATGACCCTGACCACGGCAGTGCGGGCTACCTGTGGGCGATCAAAGGTGGTGGTTCAACCGACTTCTATGCCTATGATATCGGTGCGGATGAGTGGACCTTCCTGAACCCTGTAACCGGGGACAGCTTAAAACCCGTATTCTTTAAGAACCTTCTGAATTATCGAGCTCCGAGAAAAGGCGCGGCCATTGTCTACGCACCTGATTATGGCACGCACGGTGCAATCTACTGTATCCCGGGTCACAACACAAACCACTTCTGGCGCTATGATATTGCCGCAAATATCTGGGAAGTCCCCTTCGACCCCAACGGTCCCATTTATGTTCCTTACGACCTGGGCGGTCGTTACAAGCGGTGCAGATACGGAGCGGATTTGGAGTACGGTGCCGGCGAGATTTACTGTCTCAAAGGCTCGAATTCATTCGAATCCTATGGCTACTCCATCTCGCGCAATGCCTGGGTGGATACCGTGGACAAAATAAGCCTGCGCGGACACCGTAACAAGAAAGTAAAATCCGGTGGCTCAATGACCTATATGGATAATACCATCTACATCCTCAAAGGCGGCAACACTCAGGAATTCTGGGGTTACGACCTCGGTGATACCCTTAAGTGGGTCCAGCGGGCCGATATTCCCATTTCCATCCGCGGCCGCCGACGAAAGGTAAAACGAGGTTCATCACTGGCAGGAACAGATTCAACTATTTTCTGTCTTAAGGGCTCGTACAGCTCCGAGTTCTGGGAATATAAACCGAGCAGCGACAGCGCAGGTCTCGCACTCAAACGGCCACTGCGCCAGGGAATAATGGCACGACAACTCGAACTAGAAGGCGCACCCATGTTAGCCGTCTACCCGAACCCGACTCGCTCTGGTTTGGGCATACATTACTCTCTGAATACTCCAGCATTCACGCGCATCAAGGTTTACAACCCCGCAGGCGAAATAGTAAGAACTCTTGTCAACTCACCGGTCCTACCCGGCCGGCATGCCACTCGCTGGGACGGTCTGGACAACACATACCGACGCGTCCCAGGCGGAGTCTACTTCATCAAACTGGAAAGCGGGACTCTCACGATGACACGGAAGTTGATTATTCAACGCTAGTTACATATCCCGGCAGGGGCAGAGTTGTCCCTGCCGGTTTTTTAGAACTTATACCAAAAATACAAACCAAGCGCTACGAGGATTACTGCAAATGTAGTAATGGAAAATGCGAGTCCAAAGGTAAATTTCGCAAAACCCAAACTGATGGTGAAAACGGGTATCCCTATATCCAGAGACTTAAAAAAGAAATCCCTTACTGGTCCGGCCGGAAAGACACCCCCGAGAAAATACGACAACACACTCCCGACTATCCCGGCGACAACTATCGCCAGAACCAACAAACCGATTGACCGGCCACCGGTATGCAATTGTCGGTTCCGCATACTATTCAATGCCCTTTCTCATTTTTTATATCATACCTTCAAGTTCTCAACTAATCAAGGTTACCCTTTCTGCGTTCAGCTTCACGATGCGCGCAGTCTGCGGCAAACCATTGATTCCCGGAGCACTCTGTCAGTTTCAATTGCACAAGTCGTGCGGCAACTCCAACCAGTGCACCACTCACAACCCCAACCAGTTCGAGCACGGGCAAAAGGAACCATACTGAATTACTGGGAACCATCACCAGCCGTGCAACTACCAGTTGAGCAGTATTGTGGAAAACTCCGCCGATAACACTTACCCCGACGATGCTCATGAATCGGCCTGCGGCCATCCTGGCCAGCACCATTGCTAACAGACTGGCGCACCCACCGAATGCTGCAAACCAGAAAAATGGCGTAAGGAAGCGGCCGACAAGAATCGAACCAAGCAACAGCTTCAGAAGAAAAACGGCCACTGCGCCGCGGGTTCCCAAATCATACAAGGCCAGCAAGATAGCGATATTAGAAGCTCCAACGCGCAGCCACGGCAAAGGGCTCGGAATTAGATTCTCAACTGTATAGAGCCCGACCGCCAAAGCACCGTATACTGCTATCCTTACCACCGTCTGCGGCGGGGAACTGGAATGAAACCCCTTCCCGGTTTCCAAAACCTGTCCGCCGCTAACGGGTAATCGCATCCAGCTCTTCGCCGACAAGCTGCACTACCACCTGGTTAGGAACACAGATGATAACCTGGCCCGGCCTGGTGATTTCGCCCATTCGGACGCAGAGCTTCCTCGGGCAGTCCGACCGAACTACCCGTGCGGCACGATCTTTTATTGAAACAACGGTCGAACCTACCGGACCTGACAAGGCAAAAGTAGTATCAGCCGGCAACTGAATCACAAACTTCGTATTGCTTGCTCTAATCTCGCACTTATCCGCGCCCACCGGTCGCCGTGCCAGCCAGAAACCAAAACCGCCAGCGGCCAGCAGCACAAACATCACAACACAATCACCTCTCTTCAGAAGAGAAGTTTTTCTAGCCAGCCCTAATCCAGAATGCTGCACAAGCGCCGAGTTCCCTAAATCACGAAGTCCACTGGCCGGCCACAGTTAACGCATTTGCCATCCTTGATGCCTGTAACCAACCCGGAATACTGGCTCCGGTCTACCAATTTCTGTCCGCAATCAGGACAAAAACTGTCCCGGTACTTCGGGTCTGCAAAGATATTGCCAAGATATACATAATGAAGCTTTTCTTTGGCAATATTGGCCGCCTTCAGCAAGATTTCTTTGGATGTTGGCGGTTCGGTAGCACGGTAATGAGGAAAATAGCGGGAGAAATGCAGCACGGTATCCTGTCCGAGCCCGGCAACAAAATCCGCCGCTCTTCTTATTTCCTCATCAGAATCGTTTCGTCCCGGTATCAGCAAACAGGTAATTTCGGTATGGCATGCCTTGTTTGCGGTCCTGATGGTATTCAGCACCGTTTCTAGGTCTCCTTTTACATAATCAGTATAGAACTCAGGCCGGATTGATTTCAGGTCGATATTCATCGCATCGATAAATGGAAGCAGCTCATTCAACGGCTCCGGGTTTATCATCCCGTTGGTAACAAGAACATTCTTAAACCCTGCCTTATGAAGCATTGGACAGGCATCCATCAGATATTCAAACCAGATGAGCGGTTCAGTGTATGTAAACGCAACACCGAAAACCCCTGCTTTCTTTGCCAGCTCAACCAGCCTTTCCGGTGCAATGAACCGGGACGGTGCAACCCGCTGGGAGATTTCAGAATTCTGACAAAACGGACAAAGCAGATTACAGCCATATGTGGCAACAGAAAGTATACCTGCGCCTGGGTGAAAATGGTAAAGCGGCTTCTTTTCAACCGGGTCTACTGCCATTGATACTACTTCACCGTAATTGACTGCATAAAGTTTGCCATCAATATTCTTTTTCCCAAAGCAACGACCCAACCGGCCAGGTGCAATAAGGCAATAATTCGGACACAACCGACATCTGACCCGATTTCCTTCAGATACGGCATAACGGGCCAATACTTTCATTTAATACCTCCAGATTTATAGGTTACAAGTGAATCACCAATATCAACCAGAACAATTGCACTCGACTCATGAGCCTGCACTTTTTTTAGCCCGTTTTCCGGCCCTAGCACAAAAACCGCTGTGCTGAAAGCATCCGCAACCAATGCCGACCGCGCAATTACGGTCACGCTGGCACAGCGGCTGGCAGGATAACCTGTTTCCGGGTCGATAATATGACAGTACCGTTTGCCATCGTCTTCAAAGAATTTCTGATAGTCTCCAGATGTCGACACCGCCTGATTCTTCACATTTAATACCCTGATAATCCCCTTTCCCCTTGGATTTTGAAGCCCGATGCGCCATACCCTGTCGCCGAACACACGGATGTCGCCACCCGCATCAACTAATCCCTGCTTTACACCGGCCGCTTTGAGCATTTCGACTGCACGGTCGACCGCACATCCAACCGCAACTGCACCCAGGTCGAGTCGGGCTCTGCCCATCAAAATAACAGAATCATTCCGCACCAAAACCCTGTGGTAGTCAACGAGCCCGCGCGCCTTCTTTAATTCAGCGCTATCCGGAACCCGATATTCACCTCCGAGAAATCCCCACGCCTCAGTCAATGGCTGAATTGTAATATCCAGCGCCCCTCCGGTTGAGGCACAGAACTTCAGTGCCGCATCAATCAAATCTCGCGTTTCCGCATGGACTATCCCGTTCTTGGATTCATTTATCCGTGCCACTTCACTACCGGGCAGAAATGAAGACCAGAGCGTATCAAGTCTACTCATTTCAGCGAAAACCCTTTGGACCGCACTTTCTGCTACGGTCCTTGTCGGAGCGAGCGCCTCGATACGCAGATAGCTGCCAAATGCGAATCCGGTCTCGTCCACCTTTGTAAGACCGGGCTTGCTGCACGCCAGCAGGATAAACAAAAAACCAAATTCAAGTCGCATACGGCGAATCTTATAACATGCTGTGGTTCCCGTCAAGCCAATATCAGACTTGCAACCCATAACTTTGTGCTTATTATTAGATTCTGATGTCAGAGTTGCCCAGAAAAAACAAAAATGACAGTGGCACGCTTCCGCCATTTGAGAGCTGGCAGCCGCGCAAACCCGCCAAACCCAAATTTCCCAGAACATTCTCAATCGCTGCCATCATTGTGGTAGTAGCTGGTATTATAACCGTCGTTCTGCTGGCACGACGCGGCTCAGACAAACCGGCTTCTGTTGTAAAAAACTCAACCGGAACTACTTGGCACAGCCGCTGTTTTGTGGTTCGACAAGACGAAATTATGCCCAGCCTGCTCTTCCGGGCTGGATTCACTGGGTCCACTGCTGACACAATAATCGCTGCTTTGGGTCACGGCGGATTCAGTTTCCGCCGGATGCGGCCCGGCGACTCGCTCAGGCTCACATACTGCAATGACCGGCTGGCGCATATCTATTATCAACAAAACTATGAAAGGGTCTATCGCCTTGATTTGGATTCCAATGAATGCCGCATCTCGATGCTGCTTCGGCATATCTGTAGCATCTCGGCGATAATCAAAGGCGGCATCAAAACCTGTCTGTACAAAGCGATGCTCGATCTGGGTGAAAAGCCGACCCTGACTGCCAATTTTGCGGACATCTTTGCATGGGAAATCGATTTCTTTTCAGAAACCCATAAGAACGATTCGTTCACGATTCTGGTGAATAAGAAATCCGCTGATTCTTCATTTGTCGGCTATGGCCCGATCCTGGCTGCCCGTTACCAAGGCAAGGTCGGAAATTTCTGGGGCTTCCGTTTTACCGACCCGGATGGACATACTGACTATTATAATGCCGAAGGCCAATCCCTGCGCAAAACATTCCTCAAGTCGCCCCTTCACTTTTCGCGCATCACATCATATTTCGGGATGCGCTACCACCCCATCCGCCATATCCGCTGCAAGCATCACGGCATCGACTATGCCGCTCCAATTGGGACGCCGGTATCCTGTGTAGCCGATGGCCGAGTCACTATCGCCGGCTGGAAAGGTGGCTACGGCAAACTCGTGGAAGTATCACACGCCAACGGATTCAAAACCCGCTACGGTCACCTCAGCCGATTCGGCAAAGGAATAAAAACCAGGGTCCATGTCAACCAGGGCCAAGTAATCGGCTATGTTGGCTCAACCGGCCTCTCAACCGGGCCCCATCTTCATTATGAAGTCCGCAAATTCGGAACACCCATCAACCCTTTGCGAATGAATGCACCCCGTGCCGAACCGGTCAAAAAGGCTTATCTTGAACAGTTCAGGGCAGTGCGTGACAGTCTCCAGCAGGTAATGGCCCAAATTGCCGGTGTTATGCCGCCGCCACAACCAGACCAAGAACCGCACTAGCCCCGGCTTTCAGAAGTTGGCGTCCGGCAGTATCCATAGTCGCACCAGTCGTAATGACATCATCCAGCAGGATTATCCGTTTGCCATCCAGTTCGATTCCAGGTTTAACCTTGAATGCCCCACACAAATTCTTGATTCTTGCCGCCTCATCAAACAATGCAGTCTGGGTTTTTGTGTTACGAACCCGAACCAGTGGTTCGCTCAGTTTGAGACCGATGCCAGCAGCAACCTCGGAAGCAAGCAAATATGACTGATTATAGCCACGTTCCCTCAAGCGCGCTTTATGTAGCGGCACCGGACAGATATAATCAGCGCCATTCATTTCCGGGTCAGATTCCACCAGTCCTATTAAGGCTTGGCCCAGCACCTTGACAAGCACAGTCTTTCGACTGTATTTCAAGGCCTGAATAAGTGTGCTGTAAGGCGGTGCATACGGTCCAAGGGCTCGAACACGGCTGAGGCAGAAAGGAATCTGACAGCGGCCGCAAGTTTCAAGACCTGGTTTTACCGGCCGGCCGCACTTTGGACATACAAGGAGCCGATTTGTCATAAGCATTGTTCGACACGAAGCACATACCAGGCCGGACTCAATCTCTGCATCGCAGCCAAAGCAGACCGGCGGGAAAAGAAAGTCATTAAAGACACGAAAGAGAAATCTTATCCTATTTGTAAATGCTGGCATCCTGTGCAACCTTTTTTGACTAGGACTGGAATACTACAAGTAACACGACCCCTGCCGCGGTCAGACTTAAGGGAACAGCCGATTCTTGTAAAACCTTCACCCAGCACAATAGCCGGTACGGCCGCATCCAGCAATTTGAGTATTGGATGCATTCTGCTATTCTAGTTCGACTCTCGGGCTTCTAATCCCCGGAATCCTTCCTGAGGAACTTTACTTCTATTCCTGCCTCTTTAACCATCTGCCGGGCCAGTTCGTCAGGATAAGGTTCGACAACGACAAACTTCCGGATGCCCGCGTTAATGAGCATTTTGGTACAGGTAACGCAGGGCTCGTGCGTGCAGTATAGCGTTGCTCCAGAAACACCAATGCCAAAGGCCGCGGCCTGAACCAGCGCATTTTGCTCCGCGTGAATTCCCCGGCAGATTTCAATTCGCTCACTTGGTGGAATCCCGAGCTTTTCTCGCAGACATCCGATGTCGAGGCAATGCTTCATCCCGCTGGGTGCACCGTTGTAACCTGTGCACAGAATCCGCTTGTTCCTCACCAGCACTGCGCCGACATGACGGCGCAAACAGGTAGAACGCTCGCTTACCAGCCAGGCAATATCTATAAAATACCTGTCCCAGGACTTACGCTTTATTCCCATCCAGACGAATTGGGCGCTTTACAGAACTAGCGCAGCTTGACCGCTTTGTTTACAACCGAACCGTCACCAGTAGAAAGCCGCAGCCAGTAAACTCCCGCAGCAATATGCCGGCCAGAATTATCAGTCCCATCCCAGGCAATTCGATATGCACCGGGTCGCTGCTCGCCAGCTACCAGG
>DFBN01000127.1:0-1993 GCA_002366635.1 Caldifarciminota bacterium UBA3079
TATTTCAGTGCCAACCTCAACACCAGATGTAGCGTCTATAACTACCACTGCACTGTCAATAGCCCGGATTGCCGAAACTACATTACCAAGGAAATCGGCGTAACCCGGTGCATCAACGAGATTTATCAGGACATCCGCATACTCGCCGTATCCCAATGCAAGGTTAATGCCGATCTTCCGAGTGATTTCGTCCTCATCATAATCGAGAATTGAAGTTCCTTCGTCTACTGAACCCAGGCGGGTATTCTGTTTCATCATATAGAGCAGCGACTCGCAGATAGAAGTCTTTCCGCAACCGCCATGACCGAAGAAACCGATATTACGAATTCGCTCAGCACTGTATTCTTTCACATTTCCTCCTGAAGAATAAAACGAACGCTATCATAACCAAAGCGGCAGGCAAGTCAAGAATCCGCGCCCTAGTCCCGATATAGAACTATAACAAAGAAGGCTCCGCTCCTCCTGTCACCTGCGTCTAATAGGTATGGAAATTTCACCTAGCACCTGCCCACGCCATGTTCCAACCGCGGCATCCGGCCTGAGGAGTATGTCATGCCCCTGGCACTGATGCTCTCGGCCGCCGGCCGGACCATGGAGGACATGGCGAGATTGAGCAGGACACTGGCCTTAGAAGGCTTTGCGGCTTTCGCCGGATACCCGGTGCCGATGCCATCGGCACCGGGCTCAAGACGCCGTACCAGAGTTGGGAATGCGGCGGGTCAACGAGTATCTGTGCCGGGAGCGGCGTCACCGACTTCACGCTCGTCAACCAGCGGTGGCCGAATCCGAAGCCGGACCTGTTTCAGCCCGAATCCTACCGCTACTATGTGATTGCGACGAATGACTACGAGCGTAACGCGCAGGAGGTCATCTGGTTTCACATTATCCTCACACCGCTTTTCCGGACCGGGCTCGTTTGACCAGTTCGTCAAACACCGTTCCAGCTGACCGAAAGCATCTGGACACAACCTATCTGCCGCACCGAGCGCGTTGGCACCAAATCTCAGTTTCTATATCGGTTCTTGGGTAACCACCAATCCTCAAACTCCGGTGTTCACAAAGGTTAGGTATCGGGAATAGAACCGGAGCCGGACCAGAAGCGAAATTGTGCTAGAGTTCAGGAAAGGAGGAAGAATGATGCTGCAGACCGCAGTTCTGGTCCGACTCCAACCTCTACTTAATTAGACGAATGGAATCCGGGAGAGGTCCGCTCGGACCGCCGCTCCCCAGTTCCGAAAAGCGATATCGAGAATTCACCACCAAAGCACCAAAAGCACAAGAAGGAATAAGAAGCACAAGCTCAAAATCCAAAGCCCCAATGACTAATCAATGTCAAAGCCCAAATGCCAGAACGACAGTTGTGAAGGCTCTTCTTTGGTCATTACCCAAAAACCGGAATAGAACCACAAAGACACAAGTAACCAAGTTACCTGGTAACCAGGTAACCTCGTTCCCTTGGTGCTCTTAATGTCTTTGTGTTGAGATTCCTGATTTCTGCCCTTCTGTGTCCATCTGTGTTTATCTGTGGTTCAATTCTTCGTGCTCTTTGTGCCTTTGTGTTTAGTCTTCCTCTTGGCGTTCTTGGCGGTTGGCTCTTTCACCCTCACCTCAGTCCTCTCCCATTAAGGGAGAGGAAGTCTTTGAATGGAGTGCGTCCTGGAATCGGTCAGGCGTTGGGAGGAAAACCCTGCTTGAGGATGCTCTTCAGTTCTCCGACCGAATAGTGCCCGATGCCGAGCTGGTCAAGTGTTCGTCCTTCTGCGTAGTAGTCCTTCTGATGCATTGAGGACGCGATGGCAATCAGCGCATTACACACCGGGGTGGGGATTTTCGCTTTCTTTCCAATTGAAGACATAAAGCACAGACCCATCGGAACGTCCTCGGTGATATAACGGGTCTGAGCGTCGCCCGGTCCTTTGGGCGACCCGAATTCAGCGTAGTGACGAAAGGCCTCCATCGGGTCCGCGCTGAGGTCTTCGTAGGTCCGGTACTG
>DFBN01000127.1:2079-7374 GCA_002366635.1 Caldifarciminota bacterium UBA3079
GCGGGCAACAGACATTATCGCGCCTACTGTGTGGACGATGAGGTTCGGATTATGAAAGGCCGACTCCAGCACGTTCTGTCGAGCTGTATACCTGGGCAGGATTTCCTTCAGTTGCGTCAGCGTCTCCGCCGTTTTGACGGAAGGGAAAACACCGACCGGGTTCCGGATGTTCTCGAAGCAGATATTGACCTTGCCCGGCGCGACGATTCGGGAGTCAAAAGGCATCGATTCGCCCTCGGCAAACACAACGCCTTTCCCTTTGCATTTTGTCGAGAAATAGAAGCTCCCGGCATAGCCTGGCGTAACAAGCAGAATCTGTCCCTTTCGCAGGTGAGGCGAAATCAGCTCGGAGAGCTTCTCGTGGGCGACGCTTTGAGTCAAGACGAGAATCACATCCGCCTGAGATACGGCGTTCGGGAGGTCTCGCGTCGCCGCTTCAATGCCGATTACGCCTTTGTCGCCTTGCTTCTCGTATTCCACCTGTTTTGTCCGACTCAGTACGTCAAAGGAGTCTTCGTGCATCAGATGCGTTGTCTTCACAATCGTGACCACATGGCCTTGTTTAGCAATCATGGCCGCATGTGTCAGACCTGCGTTTCCAGCTCCGACGATTGTGATTCTCACAACGTATTACTTCCGCTGCTGGAACTCAGGCTGCGATTTCGCGCACGAATCATCCGGCCGGCAACAGCAAGTGTTCGACTCTCGACGGTGATTGGGAAGCTGTTCGGTCGAGCAAGTCCAGGAGCGCCTCCACCCGCAGGTTGCAGCAACTGTTCCTGCAGAAAACGCCTTCCTCGAATCGCCATTCTCGGTCAGAATAGTCATACAGATATCGCCCCGGCCGGCCATCAATGTACATCTGAGACTCGATGTAAGCCGCGAAGTGCGACTGAATCTCGTTGACGGCATAGCGCCCGTCCAGGGTTTCAAAGATATCCACGTTCATCGCTGTGTATCCGGCATTGTCGGTCAACTCGCGGACGAAATCCAGCAGCTCTCGTGGAGGATTGTACCACCCGACTTTGCCCGAGCCGCTGTGGAATGTTCCGTCTGTGAGCTTCTGATGGCCGAAGTACGACTTGCCGATTCGAATCATCCGCCACTCGGCGGCGTCCGGCAGGAACTCCTGAAATAAAACGCTGCCCCATTCACGGTCCCGGACATCAGCACCTCGCCAGACCATCCCCTTCCCGAAACGTTGTTCGACATATCGCACGACCGCCGAGCGGCTGCGAAGGATTTCCACCCCCGCGCTTCTGGAGCCCGCGTCGCACTTCGCTATCAGCGGCAGGTCGACTTTCCGGGCAAACTCCAGAGCCCCCTCGCGCGAATAGAATACCCATGTCCTGGAGTGCGGAATTCTGTTAGCCTCCAGCCAGTAAGACATTCGCAGTTTGCTCTCGTTCAACCATACTTCATTGTAGGTCGGGTAGATTATCTCGTGCATCTCCTCGACCATGACCTTCAATCGCTCGTCGAACATCCGCTTCCAGACGCTCACTTTGAAAGAAGGCCAGACAAGAAAGGCGTCACATCCGCAGTCCCTGACGACCTGAATCCAGTCAGGACCTGAGATGTCGACCGTCTTGTAGCGAACCCCTAGGTCTTCACACGCGGCAACATATGGCAAATGGTTGTTGTTAAACTCTTCGATTATGCCAAGCACGTACCGCGACTTGTTTCGAAACGAGGGCACCGGTTCGGTCTTTCGATGAGAATCGAACAAATGAACTGTGTGCGCGTCGATGCTGGCTTTGCACTTGCCGGTATCCAAGGCTACGACGACTTGCGGAATTCCTTCCTGGTGGTTACGGCCGTCCTGTACTACGGAACTGCAGTCTCCAACTCTGACGCTGTCATTCCTGCTATCATCCATACGCCTCCTTTGTGTTCTCTCGATAAATACATTCTCCTCAGAAATACCCCTCGAGGTTGCCCCATTCCCAGTCAAAAATGGCTTTATTCCCACAGACAGATTAGACTACTTCGGGCTTGGTGTCAAGTCGGGCGTTCGCTCCCTCCCAAGTCCCGAGATAGAACTGCAAGGAAAGAGGAATTTCCACTTTTATTTGGCCTGGCGCAAAGCGCCGTCCATTGGGCAGAAGCAGCTTGATTTCAAGCTCGGCATGACTTCCGAGACTATCACCAGCAGGAGCGGCCTGGCGGTGTTGATTCGGAGGAAAGGGGTCAGGTCTTTAATCTTGACGTTCGCCCAGGGGCCGGAAGGACAATGACCGCGGAGCGCCAACCGCTGACAGCATTCCGCTAGCCGCCTACCGCTGCCCGCTTTCCGCCGACCGCCTGCTGAGGAACAAATTTCAGTTTCCGGCCGGTACCAGCCCAAGAAACCGAACAGCAGTAGCGATATACTGGCGAACGGGCTTTCGGCCCGACGCCTTCCGGACTTACTACTTCTTTACTTTACGCCTTTAGTTCCCGAATCCGACGATAAACCGAACTATCTGTGAGACTTTTCCATTGCTTAAGGATTAAGTCCGATTTCCTTGACACCAGGCCTGCCCATCATTACTGTCATTCATGCTTTATCGCGATGCCGGTGTAGATATCGATACCAATAACAGATTGAAGAAAACAATCGGTCGGCTGGCCCGCTCTACTTTCACTCCCCGGGTGGTTTCTGACTTCGGTATGTTCGGCTCACTCTTCGCACTCAAAGGGTTCAAGAATCCCCTTCTGGTAGCAAGCTGCGACGGTGTCGGGACCAAGTTAACCGTGGCTAAGATGATGAGCAAACACGACACCGTCGGCGTTGACCTCGTCAACCATTGTGTCAATGATATTCTGACGCTTGGAGCCCGCCCACTCTTTTTCCTGGATTATATCGCCACTTCCTACCTGACTCCAAAGACAATCCAAGAAATGGTAAGCGGCTTGGCCCGCGCCTGCCGGAAGCACAACTGTCCGCTTGTGGGCGGAGAAACCGCAATTATGCCCGGATGGTTCCGACGGGATGACTGCGACTTGGTAGGTTTCATTATCGGTTTGGTGGAACGGGGAAAAATCATAGACCCACAAAGACTGAAACCAGGGGATATTCTTATCGGTATCCCTTCTTCAGGCCTGCACACCAATGGTTTTTCTCTGGCCCGCAAGGTGCTGTTCCAGAAGGCAAAACTGACCGTCAAGTCTCGGGTCAAAGGAATCGCCCGACCGCTCGGACTTGAATTACTCCAGCCCCATCGTTCCTATTTCTTTTCAGTCTACCCTTTGCTTACCAGGGTCAAGGCAATTGCCCACATTACGGGCGGTGGTCTATTCGACAATATCGAAAGACTACTGCCGGCCGAAGTATCCTGCATCATCACGAAAAAGAGCTGGCGGCCGAAGCGAATCTTCAAACTGATTCAGGAACTTGGCGATGTCCCAACCGACGAAATGTACCGAACATTCAATATGGGCATAGGTATGGTGCTGTTTGTGGCACCCCGTAATGTAAATGCAGTATTGGCCGGAATCCGCGGTACCCGTGTCGTCGGTAAGGTAGTGCGTGGCACTTTCGGGGTCTCGATTATCTAGCCCGCGGGTGAAAAGTGCGGTACACTTCCCTGAGGTATTGCCAGTCCAGGTGGACATAAATCTGAGTAGTAGAAATATCAGCATGTCCGAGCATTTCCTGAACCGCACGCAGGTCAGCGCCGCCTTCCAAAAGATGCGTAGCGAATGAATGGCGGAGTGTATGTGGTGTAACGCGGCGTTTGAGCCCTGCCAGTTGGACACACTGCCTCAGAATTTTCCAGACCCCCATCCTGGATAAAGCCCGTCCCCGGTAACTCAGAAAAAGATACTCACTGGTCTTTTTACCTGCATAATGTGGTCTTGCACAATTCAGGTATTCACGCACGGCAACTATTGCATAGTGTCCAAGGGGCACAACACGCTCCTTGTTCCGCTTGCCCAAAACACGGATATACGCATCCTCCAGGGATATATCGCTCAGTTTGAGCCCTGTAAGTTCTGAAACCCGCAACCCGCATCCGTAAAGGACCTCAAGCATCGCCCGACTGCGTAATGCCCAGAAATGGTCCGGCGCTTCGCTGGCTGTATCAATCAGGGTGAATACCTCGTCCGTGCTTAGGACTTGGGGTAGAATACGTGGACGCTTGGGCAATGCTATGTTCTCGGTCGGGTCAAGTTCAAGCTTATGGTCAATTATCAGAAAACGGTAAAACATCTTGATAGATGTAAGCTTACGGGCCACTGTCGTCGAGGCGAACCCGAGAGAAGCAAACTGCTGCAAGTAATCATGTAAAGTTCTACGGTCTACTGCAGCCGGGTTCCGGCCAGCCGAACCGCATGTCTGGAAGAACTGACGCACATCGGTAACATAGGCCTGCACAGACTTCTGCACAAGGCTTCGTTCAACCAGGAGATAATTACTGAATCGCTCCAGCAGCCGCTCAGTCTGAGCCGGTGTCTGACGCTTCCAGTTCTTCCCGGCTGATGATTGTATCTTTTCTGAAGCGGTCATCCTGGTGAGGACGGTCCTTATTGTAATGTAGACCTCTGGACTCGGGCCTTCTTTGAGCGCACGCCACAACTAGTCGTGCCACTGTCAGTAAATTAGATGCCTCTTGGCAGGAAACCGAAAGCCGATGCCCGAACTTGACAGCAGACTTCCTGAGTCCAACGAGAATCTTTCCGGCTTCAGCCAGTCCGGCATCGCTACGGACTATCCCGGCGTAATCCCACATTGCCCGACGCAGTTTCTCTCGAACTTCAGCGGCGGTCTTGATAATATTTTCATCAGGTGATTCAAACGATGCAGGACTACGAGGCACGAAATCACCGGATGGCGGCTTGAGCACAGCCACCCTCTGTGCAGCCCGGTCGGCAAAAACCAAGGCCTCAAGTAATGAATTAGAAGCGAGTCGGTTCGCACCGTGAAGCCCGGAACACGCACACTCGCCGGCCACAAACAGACCCGGAACCGATGTTTCTCCCCAGGAGTTGGCAGAAAGCCCGCCGCATACATAGTGCGCAGCCGGGACTACTGGTATCGGTTGTCTGGTAATGTCAATGCCAAAGCCGAGGCAAGTCTCATGGATGTTCGGAAATCGTTGCCTGACTCGCTCGGGGTTCAAATGGGTAACATCCAGGAGAACATACGTGTCGTTCCGCTTCTTCATTTCTGAATCTATCGCCCGCGCAACCGTATCCCGAGGTGCAAGCGATGCATCAGGATGGTATCGTTCCATGAAAGTGTTGCCGTCTCTTGTCCGGAGTATGGCACCTTCGCCCCGCACCGCTTCTGAAATCAGAAAGGCCCTTTCT
>DFBN01000127.1:7418-8895 GCA_002366635.1 Caldifarciminota bacterium UBA3079
AGCGGATTGGTAGTATGAAGATAGGCCTGGCCGATTCCTCCGGTCGCAAGCATAGTGAATCCCGCTCTGACTAACTCAATTCTGCCGGTCCCCCGGTTGAACACATAAGCGCCCCTACAATACCCATTATGGTCAAGCATCAGGTCCATGGCAAAGTGTTCCTCTGAAATAGTAACATTTGGCTGCGAGCGCACACATTCAAGCAAACCCCGTTCTATTTCAAAGCCGGTAAAGTCCTGTGCGTGAACAATCCTGCGCCGACAGTGACCACCTTCACGCCCGAGGTCAAACCTGCTCTTGCCCCGTGCATCCACATAAGTATTGAACCGCACACCGATTCCAGACAACTCATTCACAAGACTCGGCCCGGCCTCGGCTACAAGTTGAACAATTTCAGGATGAGAAAGTCCCTGCCCGACTTTAGAGGTATCTTCGCAATGTAGTTCTGGTGAATCATTCTCAGCCACTGCAGCGGCAATCCCGCCCTGGGCGTAGTTTGTATTTGATTCTGTATCTTCTTTCTTTGTAATCACCAGCACTGACCCGTGCCGGCTTGTCTTGTAGGCAAACCAGAGCCCGGCAATGCCCGAGCCGATTACGAGATAGTCAAAACGAAAGGTTTCCAAATTAGAACCGGTACCGGAGTTCGAGGGAAGCGAATCTGGACCCGGTTCCAAATTCTATCCTCGACCATTCAGAAGGCGCTCGTGCAAAGAACGCACAGTCAACAACGCTCACCAGACGATTGAGCACCAAGGCACCGACCGCGAAACCCGCTTTGAGGGTCGCGGCCCTGGCTGCTTTGCGGGTTCGCCAGTAGTCAAAGCGGGCCGAATCCGAACTCCAGTCCCAGCCCATCTCTCCGAAATAGCCGTTCTCCTCGTAATAGTTATGTTGCGCTTCCGGGTCATCAGGATACCGGTCGCGTGCTTGCCTCCGGATGTCTTCATTATATTCGTCAACATTGTCATAGCGCTCGAGCGCCTTGTAGTAACCAGGGTCGGCAATACTGATATCTGCACCGGATTCCCGGGCTGCGGAAAGTCGGGCATCCTGTTCCCGGGCTCGACCAAGCCACGAGAACCCGGCCCATGTCGTCCAGATTGCGCTGTCAACCCAGAGAAGTGCTTCACCCCGGTTCCGCGTGCCGAGCATCATCTGGCCGGTTCCGGGCACAGCCGCAGAAGCCAGAACTGCTAAGCCGCGACTGGGGTCTCCATTCCCATTGCCCGCAAAAACCGCTGTCGCGAAAAGAACAAACGAAACAGAAATTCTCAACACACTACCTCCATTATCTGACTATCAACTTTCTACCCAGGGTTTCGCCCTTGGCACGAACCAAGGCGAAATATACGCCTTTACTCAGATGGCCAAGGTCAAGTAAGCCCCTCTTGCTCTCGACCCGGCGTTCCCAGACCCTGCGTCCTGTCAAATCGAATACGGACAGGCGGCAAGGAACATGCGCCTTGTCCAGCAT
>DFBN01000127.1:8953-16898 GCA_002366635.1 Caldifarciminota bacterium UBA3079
GGTGCCGGCGATTATCGGTCCAGGCACAGGCAATCACATCATCACTGACTGCTACGCTTTGCCCAACGGTCCAATGGTGATTATTCGGGAAAAGTCTCGGTTGGTTTATGCACTTGTTGTTACTAATCCGATTGCGGTCGGCACTGAAACGCTGGCAATAAATCTCAGGCGAACCGGGAAAGTCACGCTCGTCATTGAACATGACTGCCAGCCGGCCGTTTCGGTCAAACGCACATGTTGGTGAATAAGAATCGGTTTCCTGGGAATTATCGTTCACCCGTTCATTCCCACCCAGTCGGTTACCGAGGGAATCGAACCATTGGATATAAACATCGTAACGGTGATTCCGGGTATCTTCCCAGGCCACTGCTAAATTCCCGCTATTTGCAATCGCACATGCTGGATAGCCTTGATATACCTCACTTGTATCTGTATTGACCTTTATATTGCCGGCTATTCTAGCACCGTCTGCCTGAAATACCTGACAGTAGATATTGGATTCATCTTCCCGATAGTCCATCCACGATACTACAAACCTGCCATTGTCATTCTTGGCAACACTGGCATAATACTGGCTTCCGCTATCGTCACTCACCGGGAATTCCGGGCCGACCGGGTTGCAATCCGGGCCATAAAGCCGCGCCAGAACCCGATAGCGGTCCTGACGGGTATCCATCCAGACCACAACAGAACGATTGCTGGTATCCATAGCACAATAAGGATACCACTGAACCGCGCCACCAGTATCCGAGTTTATGCACTGATTTCCACCAATGGGTTGGCCCCAGGCATCAAGAAACTGACCATAGATATCAAAGCCCTCCCGGCCATCGGACCAGGTTACGAGGAATCGGCCTTTACCTGCTGCTGCTGCTGCATAATATTGCGGTGCCCGGTCAGGGCCGTCGTCATTCAGACGCCGGTTCGAACCTAAAGGCTGCCCGGTTGAATCCAGGATGCAGCGGTAGATATCGGTATTGCCGTTTCGCTCATCCTCCCAGGCAACAACTGTCATCCCATGACAGTCCATCGCTATCGAAGACACCCTTTGCAGAGAACTGGCACTGTCATCATTGACCCGGAAACTGGACCCAACCGGGCCATTGCGATTCAAGCGCCGACAGTAGATATCAAGATTCCCGTCCCTGCTATCGGCCCAACTGACCCAGTAACCACCATCCGGAGTTGAGGCAACCGCAGGTGCGCCCTGGTTCTCGTCGCTCCCATCGTCGTTCACAATGAAATTACTGCCAATCGGTTCTCTGTCAGCAGAATAGAATTGGCCATAAATATCTTCATTTCCATTCCTGCGGTCGGTCCAGACCAGGAGAAATTCACCGAATCGGTTCCCGGCGGCCGCGCTGTTGTATTGGTCGGTATTACCCTGGTCATCATTCACCCGGAAATTATCACCCAGGGACTCACCAGTAGCACTATACCATTGCGCATACACATCGTACTCTCCCATGCGCCGGTCATCCCAGCAAACCAGGAATCTGCCCGAAGGCGCTACGCCCAGACCCGGGGCCCACTGAATACTGTCATCTGTTGTTACTTGGATATTACTACCCAAACGGCGACTCTGGGAATCGAACCGCTGAGAAAAAATATTCCAGTTCCCGCTACGCCCATCCATCCATGTCACTACGAAACGACCGGAGTCATCGCCGCACACTTCAGGTTCATACTGGTTTCCATACCCTATTGGGTCGTCGTTCACTCGGAAGTTCGTGTCCATCGGCGAACCATCCGGATTGAAGAACTGTGCGAATATATCACCGGTAATCCCGAACCTGCGGTCATCCCAGGCGATTAGGAACCTGCCACCAGGCCCTAAATGCACTCCTGATATGCTCTGGTCCCCAGGAACACCGGAATCGCTCACCCTGAAATTATCATTGATTCTCTGACCTGTAGTGTCAAACCGCTGACAGAAAACATCCGAGTTGCCAATTTCCCTCCTGTCTTCCCATGAAAACAGAAACCGGCCGTCCGGCCCCATTGCGCTCGAAGGGCCGCCCTGCCAGCCCATCGTTGCATCGGTATTGATTCTTTCGTTTGAACCCACCGGGTTGCCGGCCGAATCAAACCACTGGAACCGGATATCGGTATCACCATCGCGGAACCCGAACCACGAGACCACAAAGTTACCTTGACCATCTACACCTATAGAAGAACCGTTCTGTTTGCAGCCACCGGTCTCATCGTCATTACATACGAAATCGTTCCTGATGACACTGTCACTGGAAAACCAGGATGTCCCTGCAAATCCCTGGCTATTCCTTTCGGGAATCCTGTAACCCGGCAATGGCCTTGGGCAGACAGCAGAACGCCTGGCAAGCAAAGCGCTCAGACCTTCCTTCTCAAGCACTGTTGCACCCAGCGGGAATGCGACAGCCAGGATGACTGCCACTGCCCACCATTTCTGCATACTCATCTGACAATCGCCAGCTTGGCAAATCTGACTTCTGTTTTCCCGGCGTTTTCTACTGAAAGCCGCAGAACATACAGGCCGGATGGAATATCGGTCAGGTCCAGGATAGTTTCATTATCCGCAACCGGCACTGCTTCACCGGTTATCTCATCCCCCACTGGCTCGCCTGCCATATCAAGCAAAAGCAGCCTGATACTGCTTTCACCAGGTCCAAGGTGATAGCGGGCGTTTACGCGCTTACCTGCCGGGTTCGGGTAAACGAAATATGAACCCACGAGTTCATTCCCTGGTGCCGGCATAATCGGCAGTTCGCTGTCTGGCAGAAGCCCGGTGTGGCAAGGGTCATGTCCGGCGCAGGCCCAACCGATGCCTTTGGCCGACCCGGGCATATCCCAGACATAGAACACACCGTTGTCCGCACCGACCGCAAGTTCAACATCACCGTCTCGGTCCAAATCAACAGCCAGCGGCACTGCACTGATACCCGCAGTTGTCATCAAAGGAAAGAAGCGCAAAGGTTCGCCGGTCACACCATCGAAACCGAGCAGGCCATAGCGCGGTGAACCGATTACCAAATCCGTAATCCCGTCACCGTCGACATCGGTTGCTATCGGCGAAGATAAATACTGGAAATATACATCATAATAGATTATCCAGTTACCGGCCAGTTCAGAGGTTTCATATGTAGAATCCTGTTTGAACGGGTAATCTGCAACCAGGGTAGCATTATGATTAAAAGCGAACAGGTCGTTCATCGAAGCCAGTAAAATGTCCGGGTACCCGTCTGCATTCATATCAGCAGCACCGGCTATTCCATAGAACGGCTGGCGGATTATCTCCTGTGACCGATACCTGACTGTTCCATCCAGACCGATGATATAAACCCGGTTATCAAACTCGCCGCCGGCAACCACCGCAATCTCTTTCTCTTTCTTACGGTCAAATGCACCTACAAGCGGCTGGCAGGTATTGTAATAGGCAACATTGCTCAGAACAACCGGGAATCCCTGAGCCGGTGTGCCGTCAGGATTGAACAGGAACAGGCGACCATCGCCACTCAGCACAACTATCTGTGGCCTGACCGTATCAGTAACCGCAACCGCAGTCCTTATTTCCGTGCCGACATCAACCGGGAAGCCGGGCATAATCTCACCGTCACCTTTCCATGCGTACAGCTTCATATCGGTAGAACCGAGGATAATATCTTTCTTGCCGTCTCCATCCAGATCTGCAAGCACCGGTGCCGCCAGAATCCGGTCACCGGTATGCATTTCTACCGGCACGCCTCCTGATAATGAGATTACCCTTACGATACCGTCATTTCCGGCCGCAACTATCTCCATCACCGAATCCCCCACTACATCACCGATTGCCAAATCAGACTGTGTCGAACTTCCGATTCCAAGCGAAAGACGGTTTCTGCCATCGCTGCGCCAGATATTAACCTGACCTGCAGTGTCAAGCACGGCTATTTCCAGGCTGTCATCGCCATCCATATCTGCTGCACATGCGGAAAGAAACGGTGTTGGCCCGTGGTCTTTTGGAAATCCTTTCTGATAAAGGTCCCAGTCGATATTGACAGAAATCACCGTGTCCTTGAGCCGGTCAGTGGAATCCGCTTCTCCGAGCAGGGTTATGCTCAAAAAGCTCTTGCCATAATAACCATCGCTTTCAGGATTGGTCTTTTGGGTAAACCGGTCATTGTACCCGCCTTTGAAGAACGGGTCATAAGGTGAACCGTAAATCTCATAATCAGGGGCCCACGATTCCCAGTAAGGCACATCGAAATCCTGAACCCCATCCCCTTCTTCCAAATCAACGCCTTTATGCGCCGGGTCAATATTGATAGCGTTGTATTCTCCGTAATCGGCAATAACGCTTTCATCGACATGCCAGATGAGAATTCCGGAACCGGCTTGGAAGAAATCATATTCATTGTCTTCGATGCTAATCAGCACGCCATCCTCGACATCGACGACAATCGTATCGGGTTTGTGGACATCCACCTGCCGGTTCTCAAGAAGGAAATACTCATCCTTTGTAATCGGGACTTTCACAATCGTCGGGCTCAGGCTGTCGCCACGCTGAGAAAAGACACTAGTGTCCATCTCAGCCGCGAATACCATTATCGAATCCTGCGGAACATTAACTACCAGCGGATTGATAAGTCCCAATGCAACCCGATGATAAGCACTTAAGAAACCCGGAATCACACCTGGCGGCGCACCGGCACTGTAATCACCGAGCCAGCCGCCATATCCCATCAGACCCCATCCACCTACGCCCATTGTCACACCGCTGACATCATAAAGGTCGTAAGCGCCCAGAAGATGCGCAAATTCATGGCACAAAGTCCCGGAAAGTCCAACCATTCCCAGAATATTGGTCTCGTCATTATACATCGTATCCTGCCGCATCATCTCCGGCAACTCGGTCAGTTGCTCAACTTCGGTCATGCCCGAATCCACAAGAATATAAGGCACGCCTAAGTAAGCCTCAAGCGCACCCGGCGGGATTTCGCCAGCAAGCAAATCAAAAGGACTGTCACCCCTGAGCCCGAAATCGGACTGAAGCCCGGAACCTGCATGGAACACGATGAACTCGTCATAATCCCCGAAATGAATTCCCGGGTCCTGGTCAGCAATCTTGAACGCATCGCGAATCATCCGCACCAATCCGACTTCTACCGCTTCCCAGGAAGTACTGTCGCCATAGAACTGCATCTTGCGCGGCAACTGGTAGGCATCCTTCTCACCGGCAGGCATCACCGTATAATCAACATCCAATTTGCCCATCGATTGGGCACGATAGAAATTGCGCAGCCCTTCCATCTGGCGCTCGAAATACTGTTTGAAATGCGGCGGGTCGTAAAACAGACCTGAATCCGGACAAAGGAATCCAAGCGTATCCATCTTGCCATTGCCGGTTGTCAAAGGCGTCGTGTCCTCAACAAACTCCACCCTCAGACAGAGCACCCGGACCGTATCCACTCCCCCGTGTTTCAGCTTCCAGATGCGTGCCTTATCACGGTCTGTAGTCCCTGACCTGAACCGGTCAAAAGGCCTCCTGCCCGATTCCAGCCGGGTATAAGACTTGATAAATCTGCTTACCTGTTCTGCTTCACCCGCTATCACATGCCTGCCCGACTTTGTGAGTCGCAGGCGTTCGGCCCGGGCCGATAACGGCAAGACCACAAAGACGCACAGTCCCAGAGTTGAAATCAAAGTTGCTTTCCGGTTCAGAACTTCCTCCTAAATATTAAGCGGAGAGAGAGGGATTTGAACCCCCGATACCCTCACGGGTATACATGATTTCGAGTCATGCGCCATCGTCCACTCGGCCATCTCTCCATTGCATTTTCTTGCGTTTCTGCCTGAAGAACTCCTGAAGCAGACCTGCTGCTTCGCTTGCACAAACACCAGAACTTACCTGAAAAGAATGATTGAAACGGTTCTCGACCGCGACATTATATTTCGACCCGAGACAGCCGAACTTCGGGTCATGTGCCCCGAAAACAACCCGGTCTGGCCGTGCCAGCACCAGTGCACCGGTGCACATCATGCAAGGTTCAACTGTAATATAAACCGTCGCCCTTTCCAAACGCCAGTTATTAACAGTAGCGCCGGCCGCACTCAAAGCGATAATCTCGGCATGCGCAGTCGGGTCGTGCAGAGACTCGGTTCTATTATGGCCACGGCCGATAATCCGGCCGCCTTGCACAACAGCACACCCAATCGGAACCTCATTCGCTTCCAAGGCCTGCTGCGCTTCTTCAAGCGCAACCCGCATCCATTTCTCATCGGTCATCTCGGTAATCAAATACCGCGCCCGGCGCGATTTGAACGCGCAACCTACGGATTCGTAGTCCGTCACTCTATCCAGTTGAGCTACGAGCGCATGATACAATTTCTGTAATTCTAGAGTCCGGCACGGTTTAGTCAAGGTTCCAACGCATTAAAATCTATCTGCTCATTGACAACCAGCCATTCTGCCTTATACTAACGAATAACGAAAGGATACAAAATGAGGCACAAAATTATGCCCTTGCTGGTTGTTGTCTTCCTGGCATCAGGATATGGCCAGGCCCTGTGGCCGACTTTCCAATACAATAACCAGCGCACCGGGTTAAGCCCGTTCCTCGGCCCTCTCCAGCCCGAAACATCCTGGACCTATACAACCGGTGGTGACATCTGGTCTTCCCCGGCAATCGGCCAGCACGGAACAATCTATTTCGGCTCGGAAGACGGATACCTTTACGCCTTGCATGCTGATGGTTCACTCAAATGGAGATTCACAACAAGTAGCGGAATCCTTTCGGCCCCGGCATTGGACAATCGGGGCCGAATATACATCGGCTCAAAAGACTCCTGCGTCTATTGCATCGAAGACTCGGTAACCTACCCCAGATTGAACTGGACATTCCATGCAAACGGCATGATATCGGCGCCAATCCTGGTCGGTAATGACGGCACTGTTTATGCAAGGACTTCCCTCTTATATGCCATCGACCCCGCGGGTAATCAGAAATGGACTTATCATACCCATTTGGGTTCTCAAGGCGGCCCGGCATTATCCTTAGATGGCAACACGGTTTACATTGAGACCTGTGACCCACCGCCTTTTGAATATGCAGTAGCAGCCCTGAACACAAATGGAAGCCGGAAATGGTTGCGTAATATCGGTTCGGCACCTTTCGACTTTTCTCTCACATCGCCAACTGTCGGTTCGGATAGAACCATCTATTTCCCGACATTCACCGCCAAGACATTCTTCGCGATAAATCCTGATGGAACTGTCAAATGGAGCTGCAATCTCCCGGGCGAAGTCATGCGCTGTTCGGCTGCGCTGGGCCCGGGCGATACTATCTACATCGGCTCAACCGACCATAACCTCTACGCCATAAATCCCAGCGGCATAATCAAATGGACTTATCCGACCCAGGCTGGAATATCCGCATCACCGATTATAGGCTCCTGCGGCACAATCTATTTCGCCTCTGGCGACAAACTTTATGCCTTGAATCCGGACGGAACCATGAAATGGGAATACGCAGTAGAACACACCATCACAAGCTCACCCGCACTGGCAAACGATAAACTCCTGTTCGGTGCCGGCAACAAACTCTACGCCTTAAAAAATGTCGTCGCAATCAGCGATAGAATCGCCTATAAGCCGGCTTTATCCTTGAAGGTTTCTCCTAACCCGTTTTCTGCAGGAACCCGCATCTGTTTCACCATAAATACACCAGGTCCTGTCAACCTCTCGATATATGATGTCTTCGGACGCCTCATCCGGGTCCTGACCGCAGAAAACAAAGAATCCGGGCAATTTCAAGCCTACTGGAACGGAACCGACAACAATGGCAAGCACTTGGGCAGCGGGGTTTATCTCTGCAAACTAAAGACAAACTCTAAAGAAACAGCGAAACCGATAACCCTCCTGAGCATTCGTCATTCCCATCCAATCCGCTGACCGCCCATTTCTTGGCGTTCTTGGCGGTTCATCTTTTCT
>DFBN01000047.1:0-4967 GCA_002366635.1 Caldifarciminota bacterium UBA3079
CCAATATACATCCTCACCCAGCTCTTCATTAAGCTCGGAGAATATGTTAATACTTTCAAGCATCACCCGGATTGAAAGGCCATGGGTGAACTGGGCTCGAATTCCGCCGATGCACCGACCGGTCGAACCGGAACAGGGAAAATTCCGCTCCACAAGCACAACCTGCTGTTTCCTTTTGGTCAGATAGTAACCGGTTGCCGCACCGATAATCCCGCCGCCGATAATGACTGTATCAGCAGTTTTGCTCATCGTTCATCGTCCTGCCATCTTCCCAGCATTTTAAGCGGCAAAGGTTTCAAAGGTGGCCGGACTGTTGGCAGCTTCTGTTTTGAAGCCGGAATCCCGGTCTCTTGTTCAATCAGCCGGGCAACGATTCGCAAGCAACCTCGGCCCTGGCAATGGCCCATACCGGTCCGAAGCACCTGTTTGATTTCTTCAACCGTATGATAGCCGGCCCGAATTGCCTGCCTGACTTCTTGTTCGGTTACATCTTCGCACCGGCAGACGATGGTTACCGATTTCTTGCGTTTCCTATCCCTTTGGGGGACTTTCTTTTTCACTGCTGTTCAGTTCCGAATCTGCGCGCTGAGGAATTTGCCCAGCATTGCCTTGAGCCCGGTCTTGGGCTTGGGATAGAACACGAAATCGCATACCTTCAGTTTCGCCTGGTGTTTTGCCCATTCAATCGCGGTCAGAAGTCCGCCCAGCGAATCCACAAGCCCGACTTCATAGGCGTCGCGGCCGGCCCAGACCCGGCCTTGAGCAACCGAATCCACCGCTTCAAAAGACAAACCCCGGCCATCAGCTACCTTCTGGACAAACTTGCGGCAGAAATAATCCACCTGGGACTGAAAAATCGAGTCCTCTTCAGAAGTAAAACCCCGCACATCTGAACCGGCATCCGCATGTTCACCCCGCTTCAGGACTTGGCGTTTGGCCCCGAGCTTGTTATAGAAACCTTCGGTCACGAACTTGAAGCTGAATCCGCCAATCGAACCGGTTATTGTGCCAGGGTTCGCATATACACGGTCGGCATTGCAGGATATGTAATAACCGCCTGATGCCGCCACATTGCCCATTGACACTACTACCGGTTTCTTTTTCTTTGCCAGTTCCAGTTCGTGCCAGATCAGGTCGGACGCAAAACCGCTACCACCGGGCGAATCAACCCTGAGCACAATCGCTTTGACCCGTTTGTCCCTGCGTGCCGCGCGTATCGCCCGGACTATCGTCTTTGCGCCCATGGTCATGCTGCCGGTCAGGAAATCGGTCCTTGACTCGCCGCTTGCAATTGACCCACTGGCATAGATGACCGCTACCAGATGCCGGCCGTGCCAGTCATAACAGAACTCATCCTGTCCCAGATATTTCTTCTCGGTGACCTTGCGGAAACCCGGCACTTCTTGCTTGAGCAAATCTTCCAGCTCGTCTTCATAACAGGTCGTATCAATCAAGCCTTGGGCAATCGCTTCGTGGGCCATAAAGAAACCGTGGTCCACCAACAATCCCAGGCTTTCCCGGCTCATTCCCCGACCCGCACTCGCACCTTTGAGAAACTCATCGTATATCACATCAAGCAGGGCTTCCAACTGCTCGCGATTCGGTTCGGTCAAAGAATCTTCGGTAAACTGCTCGACCGCAGACTTGTACTTGCCGTGCCGCTGGCCCGCGAACTCCAGGCCGAGCTTTTCCAGAGTTCCTTTCAAGAACATCGACTGAATCGATACACCCGGGATATTCACATCTCCGACCGGATGGCAGACAATCTTGTCTGCGGCCGAAGCGATATAAAAGCTGAGCATACCCAGGCTCGGCCCATAGACATACACCTTTTTGCCTTTGGCCTTGAACGCTTCCAGAGCGGCGCGTAACTCCTGGGCCTGGGCAAATCCCATTCTGAAACCTTCCAGCTTCAGGACGATGCCGGCAATGCTCTTATCATCCCTGGCCTGTTTCACCAGGTCCAGCAGTTGCCAGGTTGTCCTTGTCGGCCTGGAACCCGAAAGACTGAACCCGGGTTTCAGGTCAACTAGCGAACCTGAAAGCTTGATTTCAAGGAACCGGGGCTTCGGTGGAATCAAGCTACGTCTGATTTCTTTTCCTGCCCGGACAAAAACTCCAGCCTGGTCAATAGAGTTATGTCTCAGACAAGTCCCGACCGCACCGACACTGACTTTGCCCAGACCAAAGGTGATTCCGGCCATAAAGCTCCAGTCCTTCGGTTTGACCCTGGCCCCAAGCACAATGCCGTCGAACGGTTCGGTTTCGATGCCAATCACCGGGTTAGACAGGTCGGTGGCCTGAACATCAGCCGAGAAACTCAACCGGTTTCCCAACGGCCTTGCCCCGGCCCCGAGCATCACGCTTCCCCAATCGTGGTTCAGGTCATTCCACACCCCGCCCAGAGAAATCCAGCGCAAAGGACGCCACATCGCACCAATGCCACACCTGGTCAGTGAATCGCGAACAACCCTGATTCCGGAACCCAAATTCCCTTTGCCCAGACCGAGCGCAACACCATAGCGATTCCCCGGTTCCCAGAATCCTCCGAGTGGACCAAGATTAGCCACAAAGCCGTTATTACCCCAGAAAACGCCTTTCTCAAAATTGTACATATAGTAGAAGTCAAACTGCCTTGCCCTACTGAGCCCGGCCGGATTGGCAAACACTGCCAGGGCATCATCGGTCGTTGCGACCGACAAAGGCATCTGCAAAGCAGCACCAACAAACAGACTCAGCAATAATCCAGGCATTATCCCTTCCGGTGTCGGACCTTGATGTTGCGCACTTTATTCCAGTATTTCTTCGGGATAGCTACGGTCACGACCGCACACCGGTCAAGCGCCTTCGTATCCCATACCTTGATTACCTCACCAGTGCAAACTTTCTTCCCGGTGCGGTCAAGCGCTGCAACCCGTTGACCTTGCTTCGGCTTCGGCAAAAGCTCGTAAGGCAAAGCAACCGTTGCCCGGGTTTCAGAATACGCATAATTTACTACGAAAATAGCCAGGCCAGGACATCGGGCAACGCAACTGGTGCAGCCGTTACATTTGTCAAAGTCCACTTTCGGCGTGCCGGTAAGACCACCTTTCATACTTATCGCTTTGCGCGGGCAGGCGTAAACACAGGGGTTGCAAGGGATGTTCTCAATACATTCGACAATCGCCACCGGCCCTTTTTTCAGCCGGGAAAGCGGCGGAATCACCCCGGACCTTTTCATCTCAGCTTCGGAAACGATACCGGTTCGCTGGTGCTGCTTCAACCTTTGCACTTATCTTTTGAACCTGAACCGGCTGATGAAATGCCGCATCGGCAGTTCCTGGCCGTAAATAACCTCAATACCGGGAATCCGTCCCCTTTGCTGGTAAAGCACACCGAACGCCTCGGCGGCGGCACGCAAGTCAATATCCTCATAGCAGAGCCTGGGCACCGCTGCCCGCACATTGTTCACCCTCGGGTCCGGGGGTATTTCTTTCCCGTCAACATTCCTGCCGAAAGAATAAATTCCAAGCTCGCAGCACCGGTGACCCGCAACAAGCATAAGCGCGGTCAGACTGATACCTGGAAACTGCCCGTCCGCGAGTCCGGTGCCGGCAAAGAACTTGTCAAGGTCCAGATAAATCGCATGTCCACCTACCGGTTTGACAACAACATCCGCACCGCAAGCTTCGTCTACCCAGGCACCGAACCGCTGCACCTGAGAAATCCGATAGTCAAGAAACCCATGACTGACCACCGTCTTCAGCCCTTCAACCGCACCTTTCAGGTCTCTTCCGGCCAGTCCGCCATATGTCGGGTGACCTTCAACAAGAACCTGGTGCCCGGTCAACGCGCCCTGGAGTTCAGGATAGTTCTTGTTCAGGAATCCGTTTTCTTTCACTACCAGCGCACCGCCGATATTCACCAGCCCGTCCTTTTTCAGGCTGATATGAAATCCGTCCACCTGCTCAAACATCAAACGGACGACTTCGCTGATACTTTTGTCAGCGTATCCAGGCTCGAACTGCTGGATAAACCAGGCGTTCTCGGCAAAACGGCACGCATCGAACATCAAAGGGATGCCATAACTGTGAGAGAGCTCGCTCACTTTCCGGATATTTTCGAGCGAAACCGGCTGCCCGCCACCGGTGTTATTTGTGACAGTCAGGTAAACGAGCGGAATTCGTTCCCGCATCTTCGGGTCATCAAGCAGCGCTTCAAGCCCGGCCACATCCATATTACCTTTGAACCTGGCTTGCTGGTCCTTGGCCAGCGCTTCTTTACAGAACAGATTCCTTGCTTCAAAACCGTTCGCCTCGATATTCGCCTGAGTAGTATCAAAATGGCCGTTAGAAGGGATAAAATAATACGGTGCCCTGCTGGATTTCAGTATCCTGCCCAGACAAGTGAAAAGCCCGGCCTCAGCAGCCCGGCCCTGGTGGAAAAGGAACACATTCTCAAAGTTCTTATCCCGATTTTCCCATTGCGGGCCAAAGGTTTCGACGACCTGCTCCTTGAACTCGAAATACCCCTCATTTGAGCCATAAGACTCATCACCAAGAAGCAATTGCGACCATTGCCGCATTGTCATCGTTGTTGTGCCCGAATCGGTCAAAAGGTCGCAACCGGGAATCATTCGGGCCGGGAACTTGAATACATTCAGGCCTACCGCTTCAACCATCCGGACCCGCTCCTGGTAATCTTCTATCAGATGTTCGCGGAAAGAAACAGCCGCATTCCGATACGGCCTGGGCCGTGCTTCTATTTTGGAAAAAGCACTGACCCAATCATTCAGGAAAGACGACACGACGCATTATAAACCGGCAACTTCTCCAGTCAAGCACAGTGCGCGCCAGTCCAACCCGGTGCTAGTCGAGCAAGCGCTTCTCGCCGGTGAGTGCCTGGATTTCACTGATATTCCGGCTCGCTTCCAAACAACCAAGGTATTTGCCATCGCGGCCCCGCAAGGCATAATATTCGATTAGAAC
>DFBN01000047.1:4982-6152 GCA_002366635.1 Caldifarciminota bacterium UBA3079
GCTTTCATTTCCGAAAGAATTGCTTCAACCTTGGCAAGACTTCGCTTCGGATGGCAATTGCGCACATCCCGGCCAAGCACACCTCCCGGCCGCTTGAATATTCTGGTCTCGTGCCGGTTCCAGGCCAGCACCTTATCGTTCTCGTCCAGCACTGAAAATTCCAGAGGAATCGTCTCCAGCACTGCTTCAATAACATCATCCGGCATTTTCCCTATCATCCTATTCTCCTTTACTGTTTAACCGGTGTTTCCGTGATGCACTGAGCTGCAGACTATCAAGACCTTCATGTGATTGGAGGATAGCGCAAAAGCGGACAGTGTCAATATCGGTTGGGAAAACGGTCGGCATCGGCCCCAATGGCCTGGAACTCGTCAACCGGACTACGCCCGGACAGTCATCTGACCCTGGACAGTTTCAGGCTCAGGAGCAGAACTCCAAGATACACGACAAGACCTGAAAGGAAGGCGTATCTGAACCCCAGGGTCTTCGAGATTATGATACACGAGCAGCTTCCGCACACTGACATCAGACCGTTTACTCCCCACATCAGTCCGATGTCGCGGCTAGAAATCCTTCCCAGTTCCCTGACCCCGGCTGGAAACGGCATCCCCAGCAGAATACCCAGGGGCACAAGAATTGAGAATGAGATGACCGCCTTCAAGGCGTTGTTCGCGGAAAAGCACCAGAGAAAAACCTTTTCCAGCCCAAGGAAAACCCCGAGCATGAACAGGCACAGAACGAACAGGACCTTTGGCACTTTCTTAAGCGGGTCTTCGATTTTCTGGGTCAGGAACCCTCCGATTCCGCAACCCAGAAGCAAGCTGAATAGAATCACCGAAAAGGTTGTCAATGGATTACCGAGAAAGAAAACGAACTTCTGTATCAGCGAAACTTCAACCAGCATGAACCCGGCACCAAGCAACAGGAAATAAGGGCCGAAAACAAAGAGCTTTCTGTTCCTCCTCAGAAAAACAGCGCAAAGGGAAATCAGCAGTGTGACAATGCACAACCATTTCAGATACCCGGGCACGCCGGGCAGAAGGTTATAGAAGAAAGGCCGGTCATCAGTGGTAAACTCGATATCTATCCCATGTTTTGTCCTTACTTCATTGACAAACTCTTCCATCGCTTCGAGCGTCGGAAAAGCGACCGCGGCCTGCTCATAATTAT
>DFBN01000081.1:0-2025 GCA_002366635.1 Caldifarciminota bacterium UBA3079
CACCGCCCCATTCTCCAGAATACCCACTGGACAACCATCGCCCCTGGTGACACCTTTCTGAAACTGGCCGCTGACCGCAACATAGAATCCCCACAGCACCTTTTCTGCGCCTGGGAAACCCAGGGCCACAAAATCAGGATGATGAGCTCTAAAGACTCGTCCCAGACCTGGGGAAACCTGCGCAGTGTCTGCACCGGATATCGGAGTGCTGCTCTCTGTGCCGGTGGCGCCGGGTATGTGTACATCGGTTTTGCCAGTACCACTGATTCTGTCAAGTACGTCATCGGCCGTTACACCAACAACCTGATAAGCCCGAGCATCGTGTTCAACACCATAGACTCAAGCCCGAACTACCGGTACCGGCACATCTCCATCGCGGCTGACCGGGCTGGTTCTGGCCCGTCCCAGACCGCGATCGCGCTTGTTACTGGCAAGTATGTTCCAAACGGCAATATCGGTCCCCGTTACAGTTGGACTACGACCGGCGGAGTATCCTGGAGCTATTCTTTCTGGCCGGTTACAAACCAGCCACGTCAGACCTGGGATGGCAAGCATCCGTACATCCGTCGCTCTTACCCTAACGACCTTATCCGGGCTGTGGTCACGATGCCAGAAAACACAACCAGTTGGGACACGCTGGTGTATGCCTTTGCCCGTCCGACCAGTCCAACCAACTGGGAAGGCCGAGCCGTCCCGAACGACTATCGCATCACCGGTGAGTATGGCGGACGCGTCGACTACTCCAGCGATATCTATGGCGGCGGCTACATCACTTATCGCCAATACGGTGACAAGAAGATATACTTCGACGGCTGGAACTGGACCGGCATTGAAGAAGAAACCAAAGTAACCACACCCACTGGTGAGTGCATCGCTACACTGTTCGCCAAGGACGCTGCGCTAAGGCTGAATCTCAATCAACGGTCCCGGGTCAAGGCTACGCTTTACGATGAGACCGGCCGCATTGCTCATAAGGTATTTAATGGAACGCTCAATGCCGGAAACCACCGACTCCCAATCTGCTCCAAAGGTTTAGCCCAAGGCATCTACTTCCTGAACCTCAACCTGAACGGCAAAACTGAAACCACCAAACTGGTCAAACTGTATTAAGTACTACCTGAAATCCAAGCGGGGAGGATATTGTCCTCCCCGCTTTTCTAAATTGCATTCCTAAACGCCGAGTCCAGCGCCTGTTCCACGGTATCATCCTTTTCAATCCCGGGAATATCCCAGGTCTTCAGTCCGATGACCCGCTTGCCCATTTTCAAAGCGAACCCGATTTCCGACAGCGTGCCGTATGAGCCGTCAATCGCAATTAGAACATCTGCGGTTCTGATAATCACCAGATTCCGTGCCCCGCCAAGACCGGTTGCAATAGCCACATCTACAAACGGATTTGCCTCTTCCCTGTCCGGCCCGGGCAGAATCCCGATTGTCAACCCGCCTTCGGATTTCGCACCGCGACAGGTTGCCTCCATTACTCCACCCCTGCCACCACAGACAAGCACCGCGCCTCGTCGTGCGATAGCCCTACCCAGTTCCTCAGCAAGTCTGGCTATTTCCGGGTTGCACTCTGCTCCGCCGATGATACCGACAAATAGTCTATTCCGTGCAGAAGAAATTGACAAGCTTGAATTTCCCGACATCAACCAATCCCCGGTCTGTGAGTTTGAGCTCTGGGATTACCGGCAAAGCAAGAAAAGAAAGTGCGATAAAGGGATTAGCAAGACGCGACCCCCAGATGCGCGCTTTGGCAAGCAATCGATTGAGGTCTGAAACAACAGTTTCTGCTTTCCGGTTTGACATCAATCCGGCGATTGGCAGACGCAAACGGGCTGCTACCCTGCCGCGCGCGACCGCTACATAACCACCACCTATCCGCTTGAGCTCTTTAGCTGCTACAAGCATATCTTCATCATTGGTCCCGATGATAATCATATTATGGGAATCATGGGCAACAGTAGTCCCAAGTGCACCCTGTTTCAAACCGAACCCTGAAACCAGACCCAACCCGGTCCTCCCGGT
>DFBN01000081.1:2134-8379 GCA_002366635.1 Caldifarciminota bacterium UBA3079
AATCTGGTCTGGAACCAGCCGGATGACGCGGCACATGTCGCCTTCAGCCTTCATGGCAAACCGGTTGAGCATTAACCTTCCAGGTTTTATTGTACCGGTAACATTCCTGTCCCGCATCGCTGGCAGCCTGATAAGCACTTTTCCATCCCTGACAACGGGCTTGCCGGCTTTTAGCACCCGTATTACCCGGAAACGCTGCAAATTGTTCAGCACAACCAAATCAGCTCGCCACCCAGGAGCAACCGCACCCCGCCTTCTGAGACCGAAGTACTCAGCCGGATTCAGTGTAACCATCTGAATCGCCGCTACCGGATTCATACCTTGCGAAACCGCCTTACGCAGAATCGCATCCATGTGCCCGTCGCGCAGGAGTTCTTCCGGATGTTTATCATCAGTGACAAAACAGCACCGTCTGAGATTGAAATCGTTTATTACCGGCAAGAGCCCTGCAAGGTTTCTGGCCGCAGAGCCTTCACGCACCATCAGCCTCATACCGCTGCGCAGCTTTTGGGTCGCTTCATCCCTGCCGGTGCATTCGTGGTCAGACTCGATACCGGCACCAGCATAAGCCTGGAGCCATTGCCCCACAACCGCTGGCGCATGGCCGTCAACCATCCGACCTGCCCGTTTTGCGGCCACAATCTTGCCCAGCACCGTCTCATCACCGAAAATCACCCCGGGAAAGTTCATCATCTCGGCCAGCCCGAGAATCCGGTCAAGCTTCAAGAGCCTTGAAATATCGGTTTGGCTGAGCCGGGCACCCGATGTTTCCATATCGGTTGAAGGCACACAGGAAGGTACCATCAGAAAAACATCGAGCGGCAACCCTTTGCTCGCTTTGAGCATATACTTTACACCTTTGATACCCAACACATTCGCAATTTCATGCGGGTCAGCCACAACCGTGGTAGTCCCATGAACGAGTGCCAATCGGGCAAACTCATGCACCGGCAACAATGAACTCTCGATATGAATATGACCGTCAATGAATCCGGGTGCAAGGAACTGGCCGGAAATATCCAGCACTTTGCGCGCCTTCTCATATCCGAAGCCGACACCGGCAATGAGCCCGTCCTTCAGGACTACATTCGCCCGTCTTACTTCGCCCGTAAAAACATCCACCACCTGACCGTTCCGCAACAGCAAGTCTGCCGGTTCATCACCACGCGCGACAGCAACCAGAGACTGCAACCCGGCTACTTCTCTATCCTTCTTCTGTTTCATCGTTTTCCTCAATATACCCTACATATGGCAGATTGCGGAATCGTTCGTCATAGTCAACTCCGTACCCGACCACGAATTTGTCCGGGACTCCAAATCCCACATAATCCGCTTTGATATCAACCCGCCGCCGAGCCGGCTTGTCCATTAGTGCACAAACCCTCAAGCTGCTCGGACCTCTCAGTTTTATGTGCTTGATGATATATTTGAGTGTCAGACCGCTGTCCAGGATATCCTCTACGAGTAACACATTCCGATTCTCTAAAGGACACCTTAGATCGGTTACAATTTTCACTACCCCTGAACTATCAGTGCTTTTACCGTAGCTGGAAACAGCCATGAAATCGATAACCACCGGCACTGTTACCTGCCGCACTAAATCGGCAAGAAAAATCCAGGAACCCTTTAAGACACCGACTACTGTCAACTCCTGGTTCGCATAATCAGAGGAAATCTGTCGGGCAAGTTCAGCTACCCGTCGCTTTATTTTTTCTTCACTTATAAGTTCGTGAACCTGGACCTCGTTGAACTTCATAACTTCCTTTCTATCCCAATCGGGGCGACTGGATTCGAACCAGCGACCTCTTGGTCCCGAACCAAGCGCGCTAAACCAACTGCGCTACGCCCCGAGCAAACAGCAGATTCTTCATCTATCATATTTCAAAACCAAGCATAGTCAATAGCCATCTCCTCCTGATTTGACGCGTTTATCAACCCGCACGAACGGCACGAACACGCATCCCATCAATGACCGCTGTACCAGCCGCGTTCCATGTTTCACCCCTAGAGTCAAAACCTGTGAACCTGCCGGACCAATCGGAACGACAATCCTTCCATTGTCTGCCAACTGCTCAACCAGGCCATAAGGCATTGTCTCAGCAGCCGCGGTTACCATAATCCGGTCGTAAAGCATAAACTCAGGCCAGCCTTCATGACCGTCCCCGACCCGGAAACGGATATTACGAAACCCGAGCCGCTGCCCGAGCTTCCTTGCTCCAAACGAAAGCTCGGCTATGACCTCAACCGTATATACCGCCCGGGCCAGAAGCCCAAGCACTGCAGCCTGATAACCAGAACCGGTGCCGACCTCAAGCACCTTATGATTTTTCTCGACCTGCAGCGCTTCGGTCATCGCGGCAACCATATATGGCTGAGAAATAGTCTGGCCCGACCCGACAGGCAACGGATGGTCCTCGTAAGCCTGATGCCATAACCCTTCAGACACAAAAAGGTGCCGTGGCAACTTCATCATCGCCCTAATCACCCTTTCGTCTCCTACACCACGTGCACGAATCTGCTCTTCAACCATCCGTTTTCTCGCTTTTGTGAAATCAGTCACTCTTGGTAGTATAGACAGACCACCACCGTCAACCAGAGGCTTATCATAACCGGCCTGCGCCGAACGGAGCAGGTATAAAAGTCAGTATCAGAACTACCAATCCTGCAACCGCCAGAATCTTGTCGGTTCGACTAAGCACGGTTATATCATCAAGCGGTCTGGGGTGACGCAGCCCCAAAATCAATATCAGGACAGCCCAGAAAGGCCAGCCCGCCCAGAAGAAGCCCATGAGCACCATGACCCCGAGCACCGCCAAGTTAAACGGTTTGCAGAACCTGCCAAAAACAGCGTAAGCAACATGCCCGCCGTCGAGCTGACCCACAGGCAAAAGGTTCAGGGCGGTAACAAAAAACCCAAGCCACCCGGCAAATGCCACTGGATGCAGTATTACATCAATACCTTCAGGTAATGAGCCGAACCGCAAATAAGAAAGCAAACGAAATATCAAAGACGAACCGAGCTGTATTCCGCCGGCCTCAGCCACCACGCCGGTCCCCGACATCGCAAGCCCGATAATCGTAACCGGTATCGCAACGATGAATCCAATCAGAGGGCCGGAGACACCTACCCTGACCAGCGCACTTTTGGTCGGCACCGGCGAACGGATTTTGATAAAAGCGCCCATGGTGCCGGTCATCGGATGAGGCACTGGCAGAAAATAAGGCAAAGTTGCATCAACACCCAGCCGCCGCGCGGCAAAGTAATGACCGAGCTCGTGGCTGCCCAGAATCAGAAGGATGCTTAACGAAAACGGAATGCCGTAAACCAGTTCAAGCGGATTGCTTAACGGGTTATGCCTCATCTGAAATGCGCCCACAAGAAGCGTTGTTACTATCGTAGCGAGAAACAACACAAGGTTTATCCAGCGACGCGGCGGCTTCAGGTGCGGCGCATAGCCGTAAGTTATCTCGTGGCCGTTCTTTGTTTTGATGAAATACGCTGTCATTCCTGCCGATGTAAAAAGCCTTTTTAACGCATTAAGGTTTTCTGAAACCGGTTCCCGAATCTTTCCTGCAATATGGTTCAGGTGCGCTTCGGTCACATCCATATAGCGTTCTACTTCCGGCAGGTCAGGTCGTCTGGCCAGGGGGGCCTGTGGTTCTTCTGACATCTTTAGCAAATCCTGGGCAACTGCTCGCCCTCAAGCATTATCAACGGCCGCAAAGACCCAAGCCTTGTCCGCAACCAAACCCCTTTCGGCTCATCTACTACTTCACCGATTCGCCGACCCTTTCGTCCATGCGGGTCTTGGTGCATCGTTTTCACCAAACGGTCACAATGTTTTTCCGCGGCTACAACTACCACTTTGCCTTCATTCGCCATGTAAAGCGGGTCAAGCCCGAGAAGCTCGGCAACACCCATCACCCCGTCAGAAATCGGCACTGACTCCTCATTGATAATGAATCCAAGCCCGGTAGCTGTAGCAAACTCATTCAGGGTTGTTGCCAGCCCGCCCCTTGTCGGGTCTCGCATCATCCGGATACCACCCGCAAGAAGCAGTTTCCGAATAAGCGTATGCAAAGGTGCACAGTCGCTTTCCAAGTTTGCCTTAAACCTAAAAGAGCCACGGGCTATTGCAATCGCGGCCTCATGTTCACCGATACCGCCATTGATAAGCAGAATATCTCCGGGCTTCACCTGCTCCGGTCCGAGCTTTAATCTGGCACTGACATTCCCAACGCCCGTAGTATTGATATACAAGCCTTCATCTGTGCCCCGCTCGATTACCTTGGTATCACCGGTTACAATCTCGACCCCGGCCTTTCTGGCTGTTCTTCCCATCGACCGGCAGACCCGCTCAAGAACCGCCATTTCTACTCCTTCCCGGATAATCAGTCCAACAGAAATCTGGCCTGGATTTGCACCCATCACCGCCAAATCATTAACCGTTCCGCAAACTGCCAGCTTACCGATATCACCACCAGGAAAGAACAAAGGCTGGATGACATAAGAATCCGTGGACATTGCCAGGCTTCTGCCATTTACCCTGAATACAGCCGCATCTTCAAGCTTGCTCAGCGTAGGATTCTCGAAATGCTTAAGAAATACCTTGTTTATCAGTCGGTGCATCTTTCTACCCCCGGCCCCATGCCCCATCACAATACGCTCATCCACAATATCCCCAACGACGAATCTCTTCTCGTATTTAGTCATTTCTTCTCTCATATTTATAATAGGCTGCGCACGCACCTTCAGAAGAAACCATGCATGGCCCTACAGGCATTTCCGGTGTGCATATTTTCCCGAACAGCTTGCATTCAGGCGGTGTAATCAGGCCCAGCATGACCTCTCCGCAACGGCAACCGGTTTTACGCGGCTTTCGGGGCTTGAACTCAAACCGCTTGTGTGCATCAAAAAGGCCAAAATCTTCGCGAAAACCAAGCCCGGAACCAGGCATCATTCCGATGCCACGCCAGGCTGCATCTACCGGCTCGAAAACAGTCTCCATGATATGTCTCGCTTCTGGGTTCCCTTCAGGCCGCACAATGCGCCGGTACTGAATCGCCACCTCTGGCCCTTCTTTCATCTGTTTCAAAAGCATATAAATTCCCTGGACAATATCCGATGCCTCAAAACCGGTTATGCAGCTCGGCATACGGTATTTCTCCACAAGGAACTGATATTTTCTTGTCCCGATAATCGTTGACACATGGCCTGGCAGAATGAACCCGCTGATATTTACCCGCTTCGAAGAAACAATTTTCTCCAAAGCCGGGGGTATCAGCTTGAACATCGGCAGCACGGACAGGTTTTCAATTCCTCTATGCTGTGCGGCCAGAACCGCTGCCGCCACAGTCGGTGCAGTTGTCTCAAAACCAATCCCAAGGAAAACGAACTGTCGACCATTCTCTGCATCTGCAAAGTCCAGTGCATCCATGGCCGAATAAATCACCCTGACATCCGCGCCTTTTGCCTTTTCTTGTTCCAGCGAACACCTCGACCCTGGCACCCGCATCATGTCACCAAAAGTTACAAGCGTTATATCCGGGTTTTCCGCAAGCCCTATCGCACCATCAATCTCCTCCTGGGTAGTTACGCATACCGGACATCCAGGCCCGGACAAAAGCTTAAGCCTCTTATCCACTGCCTGTCTGATACCAAAACCAGATATCGCCATAGTATGAGTACCACACACCTCCATCAGATTAATTCCTTCCCGGTCTCGGCACAGTTCATCCACTATCCGATTAACCCTTTCCAGTAGGGAATGAACCAGTTTCGGACTGGCTCCCGAACCAGAACTCGACTCCATCATTCGATTATAACCCCACACCGTTCTTAGTCAAACAGCCTCAGTTGAAGGCAATTCTAGCAGCGGTCTGGTCTCGGTAGACTGGTAACAGGTTATTATCAGGACATCGGTAACACTTTAATGAGTGGAGGTATGTTTCATATCCTGGAAGATATCGAATGGCGAACATCTCGGGATGGAGTTCGTACTGATTGCGGCCGAGCCCAGTGTGAGCAAGTTGGTAAACTCTGTGAAAGTGAGCCAAAGAAGGGAGAAGTTTGGTATTGCAAGGATAGTCGATGGCGCGAGATGGAATTCATAAGGAATGACTCGTCTGCTGAAGTGCATCCATTCCAACCGGGTGGCGCTCCTCGGCAATTAAGAAGCATTTTACCGGGAAATTCGGACTTGCCCTCCAAAAGCATTGACACCTGTTTTCAGTGTTCTATAATT
>DFBN01000023.1 GCA_002366635.1 Caldifarciminota bacterium UBA3079
GTCTGACAAGTTGCTTTTCTGGTTATCTCTGAATTAGATTGCCAATGCGTTTGCAGAAATGACACCCTTGCCCAGATGCACTTAACTTACGGTCTTCTTTCCCCCGGTTCTTCAAAAACAAATGCAAGAAATCCCGACAGCAATCCTCAGTCGCAAGCTGTCAGCCGATGAAGACGATTGGAGCAAAGTGGACTCAACCGATGTGGACTTCAAGGTTGCAACCAGTATCGCTTTCCGCGACGCTTTCATGGCCGCTGCTCCCACTTTTCTTGAGCCGATAATGGACCTGGTGTCCCCCCTGAGCAGTATCTGGGCAGTGTTCTTGCCGACATCACGGCAAGGAACGGTAAGGTAATGCATATGGAGCCGTTGAAAAACTATCAGATAATCACTGCCGAAGTGCCTTTGGCCAAAACATTCGGCTATACCACCAGTCTTCGTTCATTAACCCAGGGCCGCGCAACCCATTCGATGCAATTCAAGCAGTTCAGGCCGGTAGACCAGGAAACCCGCCAGCGGCTTTACCCGCTGTTCGAAACCCGGCGCTAAGCTTAGCCCGCCCTACTCCGTTATTACTTGACTTGCCTAACGGCCTCGCTATATTTCATTCAGATGAGGTTTTTATCCACGCCAGTAGGGACATCCATACCACAGCACCGCTCAAAATCAGCGACGGCGATGTTGTTCCACCATACGGATGACAAAGCCAATCACGAGGCAAGACTCGGGACCCACACGTGAACTTCATCATTCTCGCCGTTCTTGCCCAACTCACGTTTCCATCTCCTGATTCCCTTATCGCGGCTGTTGACAGCGCACAGCAGCAGATTACCAGCATGGCCGGAACTATTACCCGTGAGATTACCTCGCTCGAAAGTCCGGTAACTGAACTTTATGGGAAGTTCTACTGGCACAAGCAACGCTACCGCCTGGAC
Organism: Caldifarciminota bacterium UBA3079; assembly: GCA_002366635.1. Lineage (GTDB taxonomy): Bacteria > Hydrothermota > Tepidihabitantia > Tepidihabitantales > Tepidihabitantaceae > UBA3079. The sequence goes on from DFBN01000023.1 coordinate 936, forward strand.
TTCATCACCCCTCAGGAATGTCATGTGATTTTCGATGGCCACCGGATTCTCATCAACCGACCGGCTGAACATGAATTCACTGTCAAAGAAATTGTCCATCCTCTCAGAGCTTCCGCCGACCTGGCGACTCCCTGGTTTCCTTCGCTCCAAGCCCTGAAGGGCGATTTTGCCTTCGGACTGGTCGGTCACGGAGAAATCGAAGGCTGCTCGGTCTGGGTGCTTGAAGGAACTACACCGGATACTGCAAAACATCCCAACCGGGTAATGCTCTGGATTGACCAAATCCTGCTGCAGCCGTTAAGAGTGGAAACATATGACGGCGGGACCCATCCCACTTCTATTTACCTGATTGACAGCTTGGCTGTCTTTGATTCGACCCGTGTGCCGGTGAAATTCAGAAACTGGCTGGGGATTGGCGGGGATGCCGTTGAAGTGACGACCGTACTCTCTGGATTACGCCTCAATTTTCCCCTGCCCGATGATTTGTTTCAGATAAAGCTGCCCCAGGACGGGAAAAACTAGGTCGCAAACTTGCTTGACACCACCTGGAGGGGGCGTATAATCCTGGGCGTAGATATGAGTAATCATGGTAGTAAACCTAAGGAGGATGAAAGGATGATGAAAAGGAACACTGCGTTCGTCCTAGTTCTGCTTCTGCTGTTGCAGTTCGTAGCAGTGCCTATCGCTCAAGCCAAGGAAGAAAAGGGCGGTGTCATGCCCTGCCTTGTTGGTTGGTTTATCGGCCCCCGCGCAGGCTACATGTACAACGAAGGCGTCAAGGTCCGAACTATGGAAATAATTCGCATATTCTTTTTCCCCGTAGTCATAATCGACTGGATCAACATCTTCGGCGGAACCACCTGGACCGAAATTGTTCAGAAGGAACACCTGGCCGCATCGAACTTCGACGCCTGGCACAACTACGCTGCGATTCGTTAAGATAACCAAGGCGGCCACGAGCGGTGACAACACTCTCGTGGTCGCTTTCTTTCTGGGTTCCTAACCCACGACGGGTAGAGCAATGATGCTGACCATCCTTACGCTTACCGCACTTCTTGTCCAGATTCTACCCTTCACCGCTCGGTTTGAGTGGGTCATCATCGAGAATGGGGAAGCTGACACTGCCCGGGGTCAAATCTACTTTGTCGCGCCCTGGCGCATCTATTATGATGTCGACTACCCGCTTAATCAGCAATTGAGTGTGGTCAAGAACATGATGACGATTTACTATCCTGAAGAAAGCACCGGTTATGTCATCAAGACCAAATCCCAGCTCGAAACGCCTTTGTCCCAGCAGTCAATACCCGCGGCCAACCCGGATGAGATGATGTCCAAGCTTGGATTCAAGCTAACCGAAAACCGGCTTCAGAACGACACCAGTTATGCAATCTGGAAATCAAAGAATTCCAAAGCGGTTCCTTTCAGCCGGGTGGTGTTCGGCAAATATAAAAAGATACCGGTTTTTACCGAAGTGGTCTGCAAGGACAATACACCATTCACCCGGACGTTTTTCTCAAACCACATCCGGGTTGATACGTTCAATCTCCCGACCCGCATCGAAACCGAACGCCTGAACACCGACAGCACCACTACCTTTGAAACAATGACTTATGTTGGCATTGACACCTCAACCGCGTTTCTGGGCAGCCTGTTTCGGTTTCGGGTCCCGGACCAAATCAAGCTCAAGAGAATCAACTGGTAATACCGGACTGAGAGAATGAACCCGCTCATATTCCGTGAATACGACATCAGGGGCATTGCTGATACTGAACTGCCTGACGACGAGGTGTTCCGCCTGGGCCAGGCGTATGGCACTTATGCCCAGAAACACGGCGCTCAGAAGTGTGTAATTGGCCGCGATGTCCGGCTTTCCGGCCCCAGAATCCAGAAGGCCATCACTCGTGGCATCCAAGCCACCGGCCTCGACATAATTGACATCGGCGTAGTGCCGACCCCGGTGTTCTATTTCTCCTTCTTTCATCTTGGTGCCAATGCCGGCATAATGGTCACGGCCAGCCACAATCCGCCTGAATATAACGGTTTCAAAGTCGGCCTGAATAAAACTACCATTTATGGGCAAGAAATCCAGAACCTGCGCCGACTCATGGAACAAAGCAAGTTCAAACCGGGCCAAGGCAAACTCGAGCCCGCCGACATCATTCCGGCCTATATCGAAATGTGCCGCTCCAAGGTCAAGATTCCAAAAGAGCTCAAAGTTGTTCTTGACCCGGGTAACGGCACTGCCGGCATATTGCTCAAAAGGCTTTTTGATGCTACTCCAATCGAGCCCGTTTATATCAATCTGAAACCGGACGGTCATTTCCCGGCCCATATTCCCGACCCAACCGTTCCCGAATATATGAAACAGGTAATAGAAACAGTAAAAGAAACCAATGCCGATTGCGGTATCGGATATGACGGCGACGCTGACCGGATTGGGGCAATCGATGAAACCGGTGCCACAGTTTATGGTGACAGGCTTCTGGGTATCTATGCAAAAGAAGTAATCGCCAAGAATCCCGGTGCCAAAATCGTGTTCGAGGTTAAATGCTCACAGGGCCTGGTGGAATATATCAAATCCCTGGGCGGGACTCCACTGATGTGGAAAACCGGCCACTCGCTCATCAAAGCCAAAATGAAAGAAGAAAGCGCGCTGCTTGCCGGCGAGATGTCGGGCCACATGTTCTTTGCCGATGATTATTTCGGTTATGACGATGCGATGTTTGCTTCGCTCAGGCTTTTGCGGATAATCGCCCAATCCGGTCGCAAGCTTTCTGAGCTTGCCGGAGAAATCCCAAAATACTATGCCACACCAGAAATCCGGGTTCATTGCCCGGACGAACTCAAGTTCAGGATTGTATCTGAGTTGCGCGACTATTTCGCCAAAAGATATGAACTCATTGACATCGATGGCGCACGGGTTCTGTTTCCTGATGGCTGGGGTCTGGTGCGGGCATCAAACACCGGTCCAGTTTTAGTGCTGCGATTCGAGGCAAAAACACGGAAGCGTCTGCCCGAAATCCAGAAACTGTTCTTTGACAGACTGCGGCAATATCCCGAACTGAAACTACCCGATGCCCTGGGCTGTTAAGAAAACCCAACGCCTTTTCAAACTGGCGCTCGACCGGTTTCGACTCATTGATGAAGGTGAAAAGGTAATCGTCGGGGTCTCAGGCGGCCCTGACAGCCTTTGCCTGCTCCAGTTATTGAACTACCATAACAAACGCTTCCGCAAGAACTGGTATCTCCAAGCGGTCCACATTGACCCGGGGTTTGAAGCCTGGAATGCTCAAAGGGTCAAGAATGCCTGCCTGCGAATCGGGGTTGACTGCATTATAAAGAAAATCGATGTCCCGGCAAAGCTCAAAGCCACCAAAACCGATTCCTGCTTCTTCTGCGCCCGAGAACGACGCAAGGCACTGTTTGAGACCGCATCAGAATTCGGCTGCCGCAAAGTGGCACTCGCCCATCACCTGGAAGATGTCAATGAAACCTTTCTTATGAACCTCATCTTTGCATCATCCGGTTCTACTTTTGTTCCGTCTCAGGAATTGTTCAAAGGCGGGATTATCGTTATCCGGCCGCTATATTACATCGACAAAACCATGATTACGAATTATCTCAAACAGGCCCGAATCCGGTCGGTTTGCAACCACTGTCCTTATGAAAGAACCGGCTCCAGATTGATGATACGCCGTTTCCTTGAACGGCTCTACAAAAAAGACTCTCGCACCAGAACCAACATCTTCTGGGGCCTGAGCAACCTCAAACCAGAATACCTGCCCGAAGCCGGCCGACACAAACCCTGAACCACGCTCTATTCACTTCAGAAGGCATTGAACAATCCTGAAAGCACTGTCCAAACTCCGCATCGGAGGAATGAGAAATTGGTCCAATTGTAGCCTACAAGTTCCATATATCCTTTCCCCGTTATTTCTTCTTGTTTCATTTTCCCTTTGACGATACACCCTCCTTCCCAATATTTGAGTTTGGTTCTCATTTCCTGCTCTGGGAATGTCGTGGAAACGAGAAAT
>DFBN01000066.1:0-1395 GCA_002366635.1 Caldifarciminota bacterium UBA3079
AGCGCCAGCTTTGTGGTTTTGAAAGGTGTCTCGGCCGCAATCTTAAGCGCTTCGCTGACTGCCTTGGCGCGCTCCTCGCGCTCTTCCTCGGTCATCTTTGGTAGCTTATATGCCTTCATTACCTCCTTGAAAGAATCCGCATCTTCATCCACAAGGGCCAGAAAACGCTCGCGCATCGGCACAAGCTGATTCTTGACCTTAACCATTTCTTCATCGAACTCTTCATAACCGCGCTTGCCGATAGTCAGCTTTGCCACCATTGTCAGAAGACCGACACCGATTGCACCGTTCAATGCCGCAGCCGAACCACCGCCCGGAGTTGACCTGGCAGATGCCAGCTCATTTAAGAAATCCGGCACGCCCTTGGCGGGAACAAGCCTGTTCTCAAGAATCTGGTCACGCTTGAACCCGTTCAACTGCAAATAGAAACGGGCACATGCGTTCAATGCACCCTGGGGCGCAAGACCGACAATCTCCGACTCAAGCACATTGACGCCCCAGCGGCCGGCCTCCCGCTTTACGGTTTCAAAAACCCGGTAAAGCGGTGTCTTCGTATAATCGGTCATATTGATTGAAACCTGAACGCAACCCTTTTCCTTTACCTCAAACCCCAGCGCCTTGACGAAATGGAAACCACCGGTGCGGAAGCGAATTGCTTTTGCGATGCGTTGCGCAATCTTCAGGTCCCGGGTATCCAGATTGACATTGTATGCAATCAAAGGCGCTCTGACACCGATAACCGTAGCGCCTGCAGTAGGATGCACCTCTGGCTTGCCGAAATCCGGTGCCCGGTTCGGGTCGCTCTTTATTGCGGTGCGCAAACCCTCAAACTCGCCTTTGCGGATAACCGCCAAATCAACCCGGTCCGGTCTGGTTGCAGCCAGTTCATAAAGATAAACCGGAATCGAAAGCTCGTCCGCAATCCGTTTGCCAAGCCGTTTTGCCAGTTCGATTACTTCGGCCTGCTTCACACCGGTAATCGGCACAAAAGGAACGACATCGGTTGCACCAATCCTCGGATGCTCGCCATGATGCTTATTGAGGTCAATAAGCTCGCTTGCCTTTCGAACCGACCTGTAAGCGGCCTCAAGCACTGCTTCGGGCTCGCCCACAAAGCTCAGAACCGCACGGTTATGGTCCGCATCCATTTCATGGTCGAGCATACTTACGCCACTCACCGACTTGATGGCGCTGACAATCTGCTCGATTACCTCTGGCCTGCGGCCCTCGCTGAAATTAGGTACGCATTCAACAATTCTACGCATAATTCAAAACTCCTTTCACTTTAGCGAGCAAGATGCTATGTTACCGAGGATTGTCATACTGTCAATCACACTCGCAATCCGTTTGGCAGGAAAACTGGGGTTCCTTTTGTGGCATTATTATGTTATGGCG
>DFBN01000066.1:1471-4473 GCA_002366635.1 Caldifarciminota bacterium UBA3079
GGTTGTCCTTCGAAGTGAATCGCGGTTTGGAAATCGCTCCTACCGGTTTATTGGGGGCAGTCCAAGAATCATAACAGGTAAACTTGACTCAGAGCGGCTGCCATCTAAACTTGCTCCTCCGGTGAAACTACCTGATATGAAAAGACTGCCGAGTGGTGTCAGGCTATTGATATTTATCACTGCACTCTATGTTTTTCTGCTTTCAATTACCCTTCTCGGAGACGGATTCAAAGGTCTGGGAAGCCCGTTTGTCCGCACGCTGTTGTCTTTTACCGCCAACCCGCTTTCCGCACTCTTCATAGGAATTCTTGCAACAACCATTGTGCAGAGTTCATCCTGCACAACATCACTCGTCGTGGGCCTGGTTGCAAGCGGCACCATCGGAATCACGAATGCCATCCCGATAATCATGGGTGCGAATATCGGCACAACAGTTACCAATACCATTGTCTCTTTTGCCCATGTTACCAGGCGTCAGGAATTCGGCCGAGCTTTTCCCGCAGCGGTAGTGCATGATATATTCAACATTCTTTCTGTTGCCGTGCTCCTGCCGCTTGAGACCTTCTTTCACCCGATTGCGTGGGTTTCAGGTCTGCTTGCAAAGGTTTTCGCGGGTGTTGGCGGATTTACATTTGCCAGCCCTTTGAAGTTTGCCACTGAACCGGTTGCCGATTCTCTTGCCGGTTTTGTCCAACACAAACCGGTGCTGATGCTTCTTATTGCGATTATACTGCTCTATATTGCGCTCAGGTTCATCGTAGGCATGATGCGTTCGCTCGTGAGCCGCAGGCTGGGGCTTGTTATTGACAAATACCTTTTCGGCAATGCAACAAAGGCATTTTTAATCGGGCTTGCCTTCACAGCGCTTGTCCAGTCGAGCTCGGTAACGATTTCAATCGCGGTCCCGATGGCCGGAGCCGGACTCCTGACCCTGCGTCAGGTATTTCCATATTCGCTCGGTGCGAATATCGGCACAACGGTTACCGCAATCCTGGCCGCCTTAGTTACGGGCTCTGTCGGCGCAATCCAGATTGCATTTGCCCATCTCGTATTCAATATTACCGGCAGCCTCATCTGGTATCCACTCAAGGTCGTCCCGCTCGGCATTGCAACCTGGTGGGGCGAATTCTGCGCGCGGCGCCGGATATGGGCATTCATATATGCAGTTGTTGTATTCATTGCAATTCCTCTGGCAATGATTATCCTAATTAAGAGACGATAATGTTTCTGTCTGATTTCTACAAAGCTTGGGAAAAAACGACGCTTCTCAGCGAAGCTACCCGGATGTGCGAAGAGATGCTTGGGATCGGCCACCAGATGTTTCAATACTCACTTCGTGTGCTGATGGACAATGAAAAGCAGGCCGAGGATATTTATGCAATCGACCGCAGGATGAACCGACTCGAAATTGCGGTCAGACGCAAAGTCGTGGAACACCTCGCGGTCAACCCGAAACAGGATGTCATTGCAGCGCTCTTCCTTTCATCGATTGTCAGTGACATAGAACGGATTGGCGACTACTGCAAGAATCTCGTGGAACTTGCACAACACTACCCTGAAAAACCCACTGGTCCGTATATTGACCGTGCGCGCGAAATCGAGAGCGAAATTTCCCAGGAATACGATATGACCATTAAAGCGTTCCGGCAGGGCGATTCAGAACTCGGCCGCCTGGTCATGGAAACCAATGCCAGAATGGCGCGTAACTGCGACCTCTTGATTGATAGCCTCCTGGCAGAAACAGACATGCCTGGAAAGGATGCAGTTATCAGGGCACTACTCTTAAGGTTCATGAAACGGGTATCTGTTCACCTCAAGAATGTCGCTTCCTCACTGGTCAACCCGTATCATAAACTCGGGTACAAACCCGACGGCACACCGGACGACAGCGACGAATAGCCACGGAATAATCAGTTGAACCTTTTGATATAAATCTCTTTAGCGATACGGGCAAGGTATCGTTGCAGTCTCTGGTTGAATTTCTCCTGCTGAAGATAGTTCCGAACCATATCCTGCATTTCGAGATAACTCATCGTTCTCTCAGGCTTTTTATCAATTACCCTGATTATATGAAAACCGTGTTCTGAAAGCACGGGTTCTGAAATATCTCCGGAGTCAAGCGCGGCCACGACCGAATCAAAAGGCGGGGCAAGGCCCTCAAGCAGGAATTCACCCAGAAAACCGCCTGAATCCCGGGTAACCGGGTCATAGGAAAATTCATGCGCAAGCGAATCAAAGGCCAGACCTTGGGCCGCCTTTTTTCTTATTGACCTTGCCCGTGCCAATGCCCGCAATGTGTCGGCACGACACAGAGGCACACGGATAAGAATCGTCCGGAACCGGACTTTGTCGCCTGACTGCGCTTCAAGCTTTGCTGTCATATAACCTTCAGGTGACCTGAAAGGCGGAGAAATCTGGCCCGGTTTCAACTGACTAAGCACAAGGGCCAGTTCCGTGGGAATTTCATCCATGCCTTTCCAGTCCCAGTCACCGCCAAGGGTCGAGGTGTTTTTATCATCTGAAAAGGAACTGGCCACGATTGCAAAATCGCCGCCTCTGGACAGAATATCCAGCACTTCGCCTGCACGGTGCATGGCAAGAGACTCGGTCTTTGCTGAAGGTATAACAGCAATCAGTACATGCGCCAGGGTGACATGTCCTGGAACCAGCGCAATTGAGTCACGGTTTTCATTGTAGAACCGCTTGGCCTCAGCCGGGGAAACATAAGTCGCTGTCAGGCCAGCTTTCTCCAGGAGCCTCCTTGACAAAAGCCGGCGACGCACATCATTTTCATAACGCAATCTCAAACTCCGTTCTGTCATCCCTTCGGACAAAAGCGCGGCCTGAAACTTCTCCTCGCTCTCAAATCTGTCTCTTAGAGTCTTGACATCGGCATCGACCAGAGAAGCAACCTCTTCCCGCGTCACTACGATTGTATCCCGCTTTGCCTGCTCCTGAAGCAGTTCGTTGTCGACTAACTGTTTCAGCACTTGGGCGCGTAA
>DFBN01000066.1:4591-7315 GCA_002366635.1 Caldifarciminota bacterium UBA3079
AGAGCAAATCCGACCAGGGACACAAAACTTTTACTGGAAGTAAGCATCCGGCTTCAGTTCGATTTTGGCATTCTCGCGCAGAGAAGTAAGCATTCTATCAATCAATACCTGCTTTTTTCGGTATGCCAGCACCGCTTCAATATAATCCTTAACCTCACCGAGGCCTACTTCACCTTTAACCTTTTTCTTGTCAACGAGTTTGATTATCTGGTATCCTTCCTGACTCGGGATTACATTCGAGACTTCACCTTTCTTGAGCGCGAATATCGCCTCTTCGATATCTGGTTCTCCGCCCATCCGCGGGTCGCCAACACCGCGGGCAAAATAGCGGGATTCCTGGCCACCTTCTAATAGGGCATCCTCGGACCTTTCCTTGGCCAGTTTCTTGAAATCGGCACCGGAACGGATTTCCTCAAGGGTTTTGGCGGCAAAGAGACTATCCCTGAGCACAATGCGCATCATCTTCACTTCGTAACTGAACTCGTCTTTGTGGATATTGTAATAGTTCGAGAGCTCGACTTGACTGACCGAGACTGATGAGGTGAGCTTCCCCAGGAGTTCATTGACCAGATAATCCCGCTCCAGACGCTTGAGATAGAGCTTCACATTCTCATCTTTGTTCAATCCGCGGCGCACCGCCTCTTGATACATCAGGGAGTTGGATACCCACCTGTCAAGGATCTTAGGCAAATTCTGCTGGTTTACATCGTAACCTTGAGGAACCAGCGCAGTGAATTCGTCCTTGGTCAGGTAGTCATCATTCACCTGGGCGATAACTGCGCCTTTGGGCTTGGATGAACAGCCGGGCGTGAGTATAACTATCGCCAGACACAGAACCAACCCGTATTTTATTTTCTTCATTTGTGCTCCTTTGAATTTTTTCTGGCCCGCGCGACACTACGCAGAGCCACTTCGTCAATTGTTATATTCGCCTTGGACCGAAGCCCAGCCGTATACTCCTTTAACCGTTTGTCTCGGCGTTCGGCAAGAAGGCGATGGCGAATCATGGAAGATACCGCTTCGAACTTCGAGTTTACATACTTGCTTCGGTTCTGCTCATAGTAGTTACGGACCGCTTTGTCGGAAACAGTTACTTTGTCGGTAATTTCCTTCTTGTATAAGGCTTCATAAAGCAGGTCGCTGTGCTTCTGTGCGAGTTTCTTCTGGACCCTGGGCAGTTTGTCCAGCCCGCGGTGGAGTGCATCGTCGTAAAGCAAATCCTCTTCGATTTCACGGCGGATGGTATACTTGCGCATTGCGGTATCAAGTGAAGCCGGGAATCGCCGGGCAACATGGAGCAAGCGTTTTACTTTGACATACTTGGTGTTATCCCGGATAGCGACACATTCTTCTTTTTCCTCTTCGGTGATTGAATCAACCGGCTTGCACAAAATATCAAGTCCTTTCGGGTCATAAACCAGCCGGGTGCGTAAATCGGCAAGGTATTTGTTTGCCAAATCCCGACGCTGCTTTTGTTTGAGACTTGAAGTCAGTTTCTGTTTGATTTCCTGAAAAGGTGGTGGGGGCGGGTCTGCCGGTCTTCGGTCAACAAGCATGATAATCTGATAATTGTTCCCGACTCGAACCGGGTTAGTCCGGCCGCCCGGCGCAAGCGCCAGCACCACGCTGCGCACCGGTTCAGGGATAGCCAGTTCTGGCCGATAGCCCAAATCACCGCCTGACGGTGCGCTTGGATGAACCGAATAGCGGACTGCCAGGGTTTCGAAAGGCACGTCGGCATTGAGCTCGGATGCTATGCGCCGTGCCAGACTTTCACTGGGAACTTCAATGAGTTTGGTATGGATTTCATTCTTGAGCAGTTTGTAGGCTACCTCCAGGTCAAGCTCGTTTAACCGGTTGCCTCGGGCTACTACTGTATTGTACAATTCCTGGGTTACCAGCCCCTTTTTTTCTAATTCGAGCCGGTAGGTAATTTCCTGTTCCAATCCCTGTCGTTCTGCTTCCTGAACGAACAATTCCTTGGTGACTATATTCTCCAGCACTCGGTGTTTTGTTTTATCTTCACCTATGGTTGAATCAATACGCCAGGGAAGGGATGCGGCAAGCTGCTGTGAAGTTATGGCTTTGTTGTTAACCCGTGCGACTACCGGTTGTTTCTGGCTGCACTCCATAATCAGAAGCCCGGCCAATGCAACTACACTATAACGATATAAAAGACGAAACGCAATGTGTATCATTTGAAGTTACTACAATAACTGTCTGCCAGAAAATGTCAACATCGTGGCTTGACTTTACTCAGGATGCTTATGGTCATCATAACACTGTGGTATTCCGGTTACGGTAGCAGACTGAGCCTAAACGACTATTTCTTGCCTTGCTCTGGCACTGCGGCCGGGATTCCGGCCATTTTGAACTTGAGTTGACCGTGCTGCGTGGGTTTAGTCTTAAGCGAAATAGTTTTGGTGTTTTGGGCAAGAATCAAGTCAAAAATATCGCCAGGCTCCAGTCCTGGAATAGCCGTGCCTTTCAGCACTTCATTCTGGGCAAAGATTTCAGGGGCATCTTCTCCGCTCCATTTCAAGGGATAGGTGAATTCAAGCGTAGTAACCCCGGTCTCGTCGTCAAAGTCGATATCCCAGTCAGGAAAGAGGGAATCGGCTTCTGCGGCGACCGTATAGCCGTAGTCTTTGCCAACCACATTGTAAACCGCGGTTGAATCATCGGTGTAAAACCCAATAACCATATTCGATTCGTTCATCTTTG
>DFBN01000066.1:7353-8329 GCA_002366635.1 Caldifarciminota bacterium UBA3079
CCGGGGTCCTCAAATTCTGCCGGGTATTCATTGTCCTCCCGGTCGACTTCTCCGTCCACAGATACCCGGTCATCCATTAGTGAGTCATAAGGCATCACCGGCATCTCCTGGGCCAGCGAAAAGCTGGCAAGCAAAAACAAGATAAGGCAAGCCTGCACCCGGGGGAAAAGAAAAGGATTCGCTTTTCTGTGCCTGTCGAATAAGATAGGTTTGATACTTTTCATTATTAACTCCTTTGTTCTATAATTATTCCTATTTTCTGGTATATGTCAAGCAGTTAGAAGACCGAAATGCATTAAAAATTACTCGGAGAATTTGTCGCACCGGAATAGAATGGCTTGGTGATTAACAAATTGGGACGGAAGAACTTAACTGACTTTGCCAAGTGCGACAGTAACTTGAATCAAACCACAGGTGTCTTACTCAAAACATGACCAAAATAGACGCTATTAACCAGAAGCTGAAACGGAATGGGCTCTTATGGATAGAACCGGTTCCCATGCTGCTAGACGGCATCGTGGATACTACACCCACAAAGACTTTGTTGTTGAAAGGTAAAACAGGGCATATGAGCCCAAGACGACTCAAATACCAGCCTGTGCCGGCCCGTTGCTGCAACCGGTAAACTCCGTCTGCATTTCTCGTTTAGCTTTGACTGACCACAGGTCGTGAGAACCTTACCACTACCATATCAGGACTACCCTTTTTCTTTTCTATTGTTCCCAGTACAAATACATCTGTGTCAACAACCAAGTCCACACCGGTTACATCACCGGCATTTGATTGGTAGGTGCGTTCCCAGATAGAAGTCGCATTGGGTTGGTATTGGAACGCCAGCATATATGTTTGTTTCGGGCCGTAAAGCCGGCCCGCGACGAACAGGTCGGCATCAGGCGTGGCTGCAATTGCATGACCTTCGGCCAGACCTCGCTCACCATAAGCGGTTTTGCGGATCAGTTTGCCGTCTGGATGGTAT
>DFBN01000032.1:0-10989 GCA_002366635.1 Caldifarciminota bacterium UBA3079
GCAATGGCAAGGGGATTCTATCCTGCGATTTATCCTGGAATCGTCCAGGTAGCAGCAGGGCAGACTACTCCGAATATCAACTTCACTCTTATCCGGGTCAGACATGGAGATGCCGGGATTGCTGGTTTTGTCTATGACGGCATCGAGCAAACCGAAATCAGTGGAGCTTTGGTTGTTGCTACCGGCCCGGATTGTGAACATCAAGCCTATACTGATTCTTATGGCAACTACCTGATTGAAGGTCTGGAGCCGGGCGAATACGAAATAACGGTTACTGCCGAAGGCTTTGAACCGACTTCATATTCTGAACCGGTCCTGGTTGAAACCGAAGTGGTCACTTCCTTCACTAACCCGGTTCTTTATCCCTTGACCGGGGTCCAGGAATCTCCGGTTCCAGGTATGGTAACTGGGAACAAGCTGGCGGTCGAGCCGAATCCGTTTTACAGTGGCACGAACATCCGCTGGCAGCTAAAGGGACAAGGGCATGTTACCCTTCGGGTGTTTGATAATACCGGCAGGGTGGTGCGGACCTTAGTCGATTCTCCTCTGGAATCCGGTGCCTATTCCATTGTCTGGGACGGCAAGGACCGTCTCGGCAACCGACTGGCTAAAGGAACCTATTTCTGCGAACTTTGGACGAATGCCGGCATACTTACTACTAAAACCTTACTTCTTCAATAGCTCGACAAATACGACTAAATATGGGGCGAAGCAAATGCTTCGCCCCATAAGCTTATTGTAGTTTTTTGCGAGCGTAACTAGGTTGGATGTAGAGGGTCAGTGCAGGTGTCAGCGCAACTCAATATCGCAACTTTTTTCATCCTTCCTACTTTTACATTTTGCCGTTTCCTTGTTTAGAGTCAACAGCCGTTTGTAACCACATACAGGTTGACAGGCGTGGTAGAGTAAATAAACTTCTATGGATGTTTGGTCCAGGTGGCCCGCATAGATTTGGTTGGGGTCGTGCACGGATGTTCCGACTTCTGGGTGCAGAGACCAGGCATCGGATTCTGGAACTGTTGCACGAAGGTCCTTTGACTGTGGGTGAGATTGCTAGGAGGGCCGGAGTCACTCAACCGGCCGTATCCCAGCATCTGGCAGTCTTACGAAGTGCGGGCTTGGTGCGGGATACGCGCAAAGGCCAGCATGTTTATTATGAACTTGAGTCCGAGGCTTTTGCCCGATACAGGCTTGGGTCGAATGCGTTTGGCTGGCCAGCGCAGGATGAACTGCCCATGGCCCAACTTGAGGCATACCAGCAGTTTCTGAGGGCAGAGCTTGAAAGGGTAGAACAGACAATGAAACAGCGGGACAAGAAGGAATAAATTTTCCCTTGCAACCTTTTTCCTTTTTGGTAGTCTTATAAGTAGATGCTAATATCTTTAAGGACTATAAATGACACCAAAAGGAGGTGTGATTATGCCAGGTGGAGATAGAACAGGACCTGCAGGATTTGGTCCGATGACCGGCCGCGGACTTGGTTATTGTGCCGGATTCCCAACCCCAGGGTTTACGCGGGGTTGGGGCCGTGGTTTTGGCTGGGGTCGAGGTCGCGGTTGGGGTCGAGGTCGGTACGGTGCTTGGGGAGGTTCCCCTTACCCATTTGCTTACCCTTACGCCGGTGGCGCTCAAGCATTTCCCACCAGCACGGAATTGCGCACTGACCTTCAGGCTTACCGTGACGAGCTCAAGAAGGAGCTTGCCGGTGTCGAGGAAACACTTGCTAAGCAGAGCAAGAAGAGCGGCTAAGCCCGACTGAACTTTCATGCGCCGGTAGTCAGATAAGACTACCGGCGTTTCTTTTCATATGCAATTCAGGGATTGAACCTGAGAATTGACAATACAGGTTTCTATAGGTAGGCTAACTAAAAATAAGCTAAGAGGAGTAGTATAATGGATGTAAAAGAGTTTCTGAAAAGCATTCCGGCATTTAGCCATCTTGAGGATGCTGAATTCGACCGAGTGGTCAAGCTCGCTAAAGTCAGTAATGTAAAGCCAGGTGAGATGATTGATGTTCAGGGTGAACCGGCGAAGAAGCTTTATATTATGGTCAGTGGTCGGCTGAGCGTAGTGCTTGACCTTGATTTCGGGGTGGTGAAGAAGAGCTATATGGTGACGACGGTCGGGCCCGGTCAGATGTTCGCCTGGTCCGGAATGGTAGATAACCCGGCTTACACTGCAAGCGGCAAGACGCTCACCGATTGCACTTTGCTGGAGTTTGAGATCCGGCAGATGGAGAAGGAGTTTGAGGAAGACCCAAGGCTGGGATTTGTGTTGATGCGCGCGGTGGCGAAGACTATCGCATCGAGGCTTCGCCATATGCAGTTGCAACTGGTGCAGCAATATGCGGTGCGCGAGTCTGCCGAATAGACCAATCTGTTTAACTGTTTTTACAGGTATCAGCGAATTCATTTGGCAGCTTAGCAACCGGTGATTATGCGGTCAGAGGGTTTTGTCCTTACGATTGACGGCCCGGCCGGGTCTGGTAAGAGCACGACAGCAAAGGAAACTGCCAAGGCACTCGGGTTTGATTATCTTGACACCGGTGCAATGTACCGGGCGATAACTTTGAAGTTTATCGAGTCGGGTATAAGTCTGCACGACCGCAAGGGAATCGCTCGAGTGTTGCGTTCTGCAAGAATAGCTATGAATTGGCGGCATGGAAATCTGGAGGTATTGCTGGACGGATGTGATGTGACCCGGGAAATCAGAACACAACGCGTGAGTGCATGCGTTTCACCGGTATCGGCCATTCATGTAGTGCGCAAGAGAATGGTCTTGGAGCAGCGCCGCATTGCGCAAGGGAGGAATCTTGTCTGCGAAGGCAGGGATATCGGCAGTGTTGTTTTCCCAAATGCAGACCTGAAAGTGTTTCTGGAATGCGATATTGAAGAGCGCACCCGGCGCAGGGAAAAGGAGCTGTATGATAATGGGTTGCATCCGGGCAGAAACCGAGTCAGGGCCAATCTGATTGAGCGTGACCGGATTGATTCTTCCAGAGATATTTCACCTTTGCGCCGGGTTCCAGATGCGGTGTTGATTGATACAACGATGCTGACGATAAGAGAACAGGTGGCCGTAGTTTGTTCGCTGGCGCTAGCAAAACTCAGGAAAAAGGACAGAGCTTGAGATTCCGTTGGAGAATTGGCTGGATTATTGCCTGTCCGTTCGTTTGGCTGTTTCCGGGATTGCGCGTTTTTGGCCGGGAGAAACTGGTTAAAGGCCCACAGATTCTGGCAGTGAACCATGTTTCCAATATTGACCCGCTGGTTGTGGGTTGCGCTGCGGCACGGGAGTTGCACTTTCTTGCCAAGGAGGAATTGTTCCGGCCTTCCCTTTTTTTTGCATGGCTCATCAGGAATTTCAATGCCTGGCCGGTGCGGCGAGGGATTGCGGATACTGGTGCGATAAGGCATTGCTCCAGAATTCTGCGTTATGGACAGTCTTTGGTGCTTTTTCCGGAAGGAACCCGGAGCCAGACCGGAGAAATAGGTCATTTCATGCGCGGGGTCGGGATGCTCGCAATTACCAATCGGGTTCCAGTTGTGCCTACCTTCATTCAGGGTCTGGACAAGTCCTGGATTTCATGGTTTGTCGACCGGGATTTTGTGAAGAAGGGATTTCGTAAGCGGTCGGTCCATAGGACAAAAATCCGGGTTTTTTTCGGTGAGCCGGTTTATCCAGAAAATTTCAGTCGTGACCGCCGTGGATATGTTGAAATGACGCGCGCAGTTGAGGAACGCGTCCGGACGCTTGGGAAATGCCAAGGGTAATTATTGCTAAGCCGACCGGTTTCTGCTTCGGTGTCGAGCGCGCCATCAGAATGGCGAAACAAGGGAAAAAACGATATGGCCGGGTGTATACATTCGGAGAACTGGTGCACAATCCGCTGGTGCTTGAGGAACTTGAACTTGAAGGGATTCGAACGGTGCGCAGTGTTCAGCAGGCGCGTGATGGTACGCTTATTATCCGTGCCCACGGGTGTCGACCCGAAATACTGAATCAATGCAGAAAACTTGGAATAAAAACGATTGATGCTACCTGTCCTTATGTGCGTAAGGTGCAGAATGTGGCAAGACGGTTGAAAGAACAGGGATACCTGGTAGTAGTTGTGGGCGAGCGGAATCACCCTGAGGTTCGTTCCATTCTTGGCTACGCTGGTGCCGATGCCCGGGTTTACACACCGAGAATGAGAGTCGGCTCACAGAAAATAGGTATTGTTGCCCAGACGACTATGTCTCAGAAACTGCTTCGGGAAGCTGTTGCCAAACTTACTCAGTTCCGCTATACTGAGGTTCGAGTGTTTGATACCATCTGTGAAGAGGTGACTGCTCGGCAAGAGGCGACCACCCGTCTTGCGGAGAAGACTGAGCTGGTGATTGTAGTGGGTGGCCGGAAGAGTGCAAATACCGCGCGGCTTGCTGAAATTGTGAAGGCCGCGGGGAAGAAGATGGTTTTTGTAGAGCGCACCTCAGAACTGCCCCGTGATGTTCTATGTAACAGGACAAGAATCGGGGTCGTAGCCGGGTCTTCTACCCCGGCGTGGGTGGTGCGTGAAGTTGCTGCTGTTGCAAAAATCCCGATAAGGAGGAATGGTAATAATGACTGAAGAGACCAAAGATGTTGATGCCAAAGAGCTGACAATGGCTGACATCTATGAAGGTTCGTTTCCGACCCTCAAGCCTGGGCAGATAGTAACGGGCACAATCATCAAGAGATTGCCCAATGCAGTGCTCGTTGATCTGGGTTTGAAGGCAGAAGGTATCCTGCCGCTGGAAGAATTCCGAAACCCGGATGAGGCCAAAGAAGGGCAAGAAGTAAAGGTTTACCTTGATATGCTTGAAGACAAAGAAGGTTTCCCGGCTATTTCAAAAAGAAAGGCCGATTTCCAACTTGCTTGGGAAAAGATTAAAGAAAAGTCTGAAAGCTCTGAAGGTGTGCCGGCTACCGTTATGAAACGGGTGAAGGGCGGACTCGCAGTCGAAGTGATGGGACTGGATGCCTTTCTGCCCGGTTCACAGGTTGATTTGCGGCCGGTGCCGAACCTTGATATGCTCATCGGCAAGGAACTCGAGGTGAAGATTATTTCGGTCAATTGGTTTAAGAAGAATATCGTGGTATCCAGGCGTGTCCTTTTGGAAGAGCGTCAGGCTCAGGCGCGGAAGGAGCTGTTTGCACGGACGAAGGTCGGCGATGTTATCGATGGCACGGTTAAGACCATTACCGATTTTGGCGCATTTGTTGATATCGGTGGTGCAGATGCACTTCTGCATATTTCGGATTTGGCCTGGAATAAGGTTATCCACCCCAAAGAGGTAGTGGACATCGGTGATGAGTTGAAAGTGAAAGTGCTTTCTGCGGATGAGCGGACCGGCCGGATAACGGTCGGACTGAAACAGTTGACACCACATCCATGGGAAAAAGTGGAAGAGAAATATCCGATAGGCACGCGCATCAAAGGACGGGTTACGACACTGGCAGAATACGGGGCTTTCGTAGAGCTTGAAAAAGGTATTGAGGGATTGATTCATATTTCAGAGATGTCGTGGACCAAGATGATTCATCACCCTTCGCAGATACTGGCGGTCGGTGATGAAGTGGAAGCGGTGGTGCTCAATATCGACAAGGAGAACCGGCGGATTTCCCTGGGGCTCAAGCAAACGATGCCTGACCCCTGGTCTCTTATCGACGAGAAATACCATGTCGGCCAGCGCGTGGAAGGTGAGGTCCGGTCCCTTAAGGAATTCGGTGCCTTTGTGGAAATCGAAGAAGGCATCGAAGGTTTGGTTCACAACGCGGATATGTCCTGGACTAAGAGAATCAAGCATCCGAGGGAAGAACTCAAGAAAGGTCAGCGGATAGAAACGGTTATTCTCGGGATTGATAAAGAGAACCGGCGGATTACTTTGGGGCTCAAGCAGACCCAGGAGGACCCGTTCTACGAAATCAGCAAGGAGTTGAAAGAAGGGAGTCTGATTCGAGCACGTATCATTGACTTACCGAAGCCGGGTGTGGTAGTCAGTCTGCAATACGGTATCGAAGGTTTTGTTCCGCTCAGCCAACTCGTCCGTGGAGGAAAGAAAGCGAAAGAAAAGTACCAGATTGGCGAGGAACTGGAGTTGAAAGTGATACGGGTCGATTTTGACCACCGGCGGATAGGCCTGAGTGAGAAGGCGGTGCATATGCCTGAATCGGAAAATGAAAAGCCGCGTGAGCGCCGGAAGTCAGCGCCTGAGGAAGAAGTAAACGACCGGTTCACGCTTGAAGACCACATTCGGGGGACGGGCGAGGACTAGGTCCAAAGACCGTATCAGGCCTGTGATGAAGGCCTCAGTCTTTACTGTCGGCTGCCGTTTGAATCAGTCTGAATCTGATGCGTTGAGGGCGCGTTTGGTCGAAGATGGTGTCATGATAGTCAAGGACCCGGCGGATGCGGGTGAGTGTTTTATCAATACATGCACTGTGACTAATCGTGCGGACCGCAGTTCGGTTCAGCTCATAAGGAGAATATGCCGGCTGAGGCCGAAGCCCAGGGTTGTTGTGATTGGTTGTTTTGTTCAACGCCTGTCTGAAAAGGTCAAGGCGATTCCCGGTGTGGATGAGGTGTGGGATAACAAAAGGAAACTTGCTGAGATTTCCGATGCTTGTCCTGCACCGGAGCGCAGCCGTGCCCTGCTTAAGGTTCAGGATGGGTGCGACCGCGGTTGTGCTTATTGCATTTGTTCATTGCTGAGGGGAAAGCCGACTTCTTTGCCTCGGGTTGATGTCGTTTCCCGGTTCGACCGGTTGGTCAAAGCAGGTTTCCATGAGATTGTCCTTACAGGACTGAATCTTGGAACCTATTATGATAACGGTGTGGACCTGGCTGGACTTCTCGGGTTACTTTCGTGTCGGCCCGGTGATTTCAGGATTCGGCTCGGTTCGATTGAACCGGATACGGTGAATTCAACGCTGGTTGACTGCTTCGCTGATAAGCGGATTAGTCCGCATTTCCATTTGCCGCTGCAATCGGGTGACGACCGGATTCTTGAAAGGATGGGCCGAAGGTATACCAGTTGTCAATATGCCGAACTGGTCAGGCAAATCAGGGGTGTGCGTCCGGATGCGAATATCGGAGCAGATGTTATTGTCGGCTTGCCAGGTGAGGATGAAGATTCGTTTGAACGGACCCGGTCGTTCGTCGCCAGTCTGAAGCTCGGGTACTTGCATGTTTTCCCCTTTTGTCCGCGGCCAGGAACAAAAGCATATTCAATGAAGAATTGCGTGCCTGAGTATGAAAAGAAGCGGCGCAGCAAGACTTTAAGGAATCTGTCAACATGGCTGAGGAGTAAATATCAGGCACAGTATATCGGCAAGCTGCGTCAAGCAGTGGTAGAATCCGGTCAGACAGCGCTGACCGACAACTACCTGAGATTACACCTGGAAGGAAACTGCCCGGTTGAGCCCCGTGGTTTTGTTAACCTGCTCATTGGACAGAACCAGGGCAGACCCGTTGGTTTTCTTGAGCATTTGGTGACAAAAACACCAACGGGAGTTTGATTTTGATAATGGAGGTTTCATGAGTTTACGCTGGCTAGCAATTGGTATCATGGTTATTGCGGCAACGGTTTTACCAGCCAAAGAGTACAAAGTGGGTTATATTGATTCTAAGGAGATTATTTCAAAGTATGAGGCAGCGAAAGAAGCAAAGAAAGAACTGGACGAGGAGATTGCCGGGTTCAGGGCTGAAGCCGATTCTCTTCGTGGTGAATATGAAAATGCGCTTGAGGAATACAGGTCTCAGGAACTGACACTGTCTGAAGAAGGAAAGCGTGCCAAGATGGCAGAGGTAAACCAGAGAAAACAGCGCTATGACAGCTACCTGGACGATGTGTATCGAAAGGGCGGCAAAATCGACCAGAAGAACGAAGAGCTTATAGCACCGATAGTAGAAAAGATAAACCAAGTGGTGAGTAAACTGGCAGCAGAAGAAGGCTTTGTACTGGTGCTGGATGCGTCAAAATCGGAAATAGTCTATGCCCAGGCAGGACTGGATGTAACCGACCTGGTAATCGATGATTTGAATCGCGAATTCACACCGGTAGGGCCTACCGGTGCAGAGAAGCTCGTTTATGCGGTAATGCCGATATATGAAAGCAATGATGAAGCCAGGCAGGACCGAATTGGGACACAGATTCGGCAGTTCATATATGACCTTATCCGTGCCCAGCCGAAGACAGAAATGGTGGCAAATCAGAAGGTAAATGAGCAAGTTGAGGCAAGGGGTTTTGGAGGACGCCAACTCGCAGAAAAGGAGGCTTTGGATGTAAGCAGGGCCCTGGATGTCGATTATGCTATTTTCGGCGAATGCAATAAGCAGAGCCGACGGATGGAGTTTTCGCTTACGATTGTTGATGTCCGGCTTAATACTTCGGTCAAGACCGAAACCGGTGAAGCTGCACGGGTCGAAGACCTTCGGGAGCAAGTCGGCCGTGTAGTGCAGGTCCTTTTGACAGGTGTCGAGAAACCCTGAGGCCCGAGTTTCGCCTCGGGCCAGCATTGCTCCCAGTGCCAGGATAGGGTCGTTTGTGCATATCGGTCCGGATGTTGTAATCGGCCCGGATACGGTGATAGATTCCAATGTTACGATAATGGGCGATACCAGAATCGGGACTCGTGTAAGAATCGGCCCGGGCACGGTAATCGGATGCGAAGGTTTCGGGTATGAGTGGCGAGACGGCGGTTATCAGCATCTGGTCCATACCGGCCGGATAGTTATTGAAGACGATGTTGAAATCGGAGCGAATGTTACTATTGCCCGGGCAAAAAAGGGACGAGAGACCAGGATTGGAAAGGGGACCAAGATTGATTGCCTTGTTCACATTGCACATAATGTGTTAATCGGTCAGCATTGCATCATAGTGGCACAGACCGGTATTGCAGGCAGTGTGGTTATCGGCGATAATGTGACCTTGGCCGGTCAGACAGGTGTGAAAGACCATATCCGCATCGGAGACGGTGCAATTGTTTATGCGAAATCCGCACTTTTCCGTTCGATTCCTGCCAGAGCCCGGTATTCAGGGATACCGGCCCGGCCCCATGACCAGATGCGGCGATTCTGGGCCAGATTGTGGCACAAGTTTGGCAGGGAAAAGTGAAAGGCAGAACGGTCAGACGGCCGGTCAGGTTAAGTGGAAAAGGATATTTCAGTATGAAACCGGTTGAACTCTTGATTGAACCGGGACCATCAGGTGACGGCATCGTATTCAACCGGGGTCTTAATGCGGATATTGAAAATGCGGATGTGTTTAATCATTGCACTTGTATCGGCAGGAAGTCCAGGCAGGTGCAGATGGTAGAGCATTTCCTTGCGGCATGCTATTGCTTGGGCATTACAGATTTGACGGTGACCACAAAAGGCAATGAATTGCCTTTTCTAGACGGTAGCAGCGGGCCTTTTGTGCGTGCATTCAAACGGGCAGGATTCATGCGTCAGAAGTCCGGGCCCAAGCCATTACTGCTTTCCAGACCAGTAGTTGTCGAAGACGATGGTGTTATTGCCGCACTGCCCGCGCGAATACTCCATATTTGCTGTTTTGTCAGGCTTCCCGGGAACGAGAATGTTCAGTCATTCTGTGGAAGGATAAGTCCATTCAGATTTGAGCAGGAACTGGCAGGCGCACGCACATTCGGACCCGGGCCATCGGGCCGTTCTCTTAAGCAGATAAAGCGGGCATTGCATCTTAGGTTCATGCTCAGGCGTCATGCCGGATTTATCTATCCGCAGTCTGAGCGTTTTCCTAACGAGCCTTGCCGGCACAAGGTTTTGGACTTTATTGGAGACTTGGCGCTTCTGGGACGGCCTTTGAAGGCAAAGATATTTATATTCCAGCCTAGTCACCGTTTGAATCTGGCATTTGTCAGGCAATTAAGGAAAATAACAGAATAATGGAGGTGTAATGAATCTGGAAGAAATCAAGAAATTGCTTCCTCATCGAGAACCTTTCTTGTTCGTCGATACGGTCACAAAGTTAGAGGAAAACCGCATCGAGGCATATCGTGATATCAGACCGGACGAGTTTTACTTCAAAGGACACTTTCCCGGTTATCCGGTTCTGCCTGGCGTTTTGATGGTAGAAGCGATTGCTCAAACCGGCACTCTTCTGGTGCTTTCAAAGCAAGGGAACCGTGAAAACAAAAAGACCCTGTTTGCCGGTATTGACAAGGTCAGGTTCCGGCATCAGGTCCGACCGGGTGAGCGCTTACTGCTGAGTGCAACCCTGCTGGGTGCCAAGACAGGTATATACAAACTGCAAGGCTGGGCTCATGTTGGCGAGGAGCTGGCTTGCGAAGCGATTGTGATGGGCGCACTGCGGGACTAGCAGAGGTGCATTCTTCCGCGATTGTTGGGCCGGATGTCACTTTTGGCCCTGGAACTAAGGTCGGGCCGTTCTGCCGATTTGAAGGCCGGGTGCAGGTGGGTGAAGATTGTCGTTTCAGAACCGGTGTGGTTGTTGGCACTGCACCGATGGACCGGAATTATCTTGGTGAAGATACGGGTGTTATTATCGGTAATGGCAATGAGTTCCATGAATATACTACAATTCACCGCTCTACAGGCAAAGGCACAAATACTGTTATTGGTGACAACAATTATATAATGGCTTATGTTCATATCGCGCACAACTGTCGGATAGGCAATAGTTGCACTGTCACCAATGGAACCCAGCTTGGCGGTTATGTCGAAGTCGGGAATGGGGCCAATCTGGGCGGGATGGTCGGTGTTCATCAGTTCTGCAGAATCGGGAAACTGGCGATGGTCGGAGCGTGTTCATATGTGAACAAGGACATTCCACCGTTCTTGATGGCTCAAGGTCAACCATGCCGTGTCCGGGGAATAAATGCTGTCGGGATGAAACGGGCCGGTTTTTCTGATGTTATAATAAACACATTGAAGCAGGCTTTCGGTATTATCTATCGGTCTGGCCTCAACCTGGGACAGGCGCTTGA
>DFBN01000032.1:11163-16886 GCA_002366635.1 Caldifarciminota bacterium UBA3079
TGCTGGAACTTGCGGGTAAGCCGCATGAGAAGCTGAAGCATATTATTCTTGTTGCCGGCACAAAAGGTAAAGGCTCGGTTTGCTATATGCTGGAGGCGGCTTTGCGCGGGTGTGGAATGCGGACTGGAATGTTTCTCTCGCCCCATGTTTCAATGGTCAGAGAACGGATTCAGATTGATGGCCGGCCCGTTTCCAAACGGCGGTTTTCGTATCTGGTAGAACAGTATGTTCCGCTTGTGAAAAAGCAGCCGGTAAGCTATTTTGAATTATGTGCGGCCATGGCATTTGAGACTTTTGCCCGGGCAGAGGTTGATTATGCGGTAGTTGAGGTCGGGCTTGGAGGCCGGCTTGATGCGACCAATCTTGCAGAACCGGATGTTTCTGTTATTACCAGGATTGGATTTGACCATCTAAGGGTGCTGGGTGGGTCGATAGGCAAAATCGCCCGGGAAAAGGCCGGAATAATGCGCTACGGCAAACCGGTAGTGATAGGAAAACAGGCTGCGGTTGCTGGCTGGGAGCTTGAGCACGAAGTGCACAAAAAGGGTGCAGTGTTAATTACTGCGGCAAAACAGGTACGGGTCTGGGATATTCGGACTTCAGACACAAAAGTCAGATTCTCGGCATTCGGAGAACTCGGGGCCGCGCGGTTCAGTTTGCCGCTTCTGGGCCGGCACCAGGTAGAGAATTGCCGAACCGTGCTGGCTGTGCTCGGGCTCTTGGGCCGGGCCGACCGGCACATCAGGCTTGGTGCTGTTGAACACGGACTGCGGGATATAGTAATTCCAGCACGATGCCAGATTGTCAAGCAGAATCCATTTATTATTGTTGACTCCTGCCACAATCCGGATTCGGGACAGGCTTTGGCAGATGTGATAAGAGAATATCTCAGGGAACAGGTAGTGCTTGTTTATGGTTCACTTCGGAGCAAACTGATTAGTCAGACGGTCAAGCCATTGGCACTATGGGTTGAAAAGGCGGTCCTGGTTCGGCCTGATTCACCAAGGGCCGCAGAACTGGGCCGGCTCAGGCATATCTTCGGCCGACTTGGAATTCCATACCAGAGTGCTGACAATATAAAATCTGCGCTTGCGCAAGCGCGTGCGCTTACAGGGAACAAAAAACCTCTCGTTGTCGCCGGTTCCTTCTATCTTGCCGGCGAAGCCTTACAGTGCCTCGGCCTAGCAACCGGTAACTAGTTTTACAGGCATTGAGTCATTTGGATTTCGCCATTTCGTCCTTCCGTTCACTTGTGACTTACTTGCCAGATACTCGCTGGACTATCAGCACGGATGTCTACGTTCTCAACGACTGCTTGCCGAGGAACCAGAAGTCCTTGGGAGACGGCCTATTTTGAGGTAACCCGCTGGTAGCAGGGATTTATTGAAGGGTCTAAGGAAGGACGAGAGTCAGATTCGTCAGTGCTGAGTGGTCAGCCCGAGCCTAGGGCTGGTTTTTCTTTTTGTCTTTCAGGCGCTTGCGGAGCTCGGCTTCGAAGCCGCGGTTGGTCGGGATGTAATATTTGCGGCCTTTGAGTCCGGGCGGGAAATGTTCCTGGTCAACTTGGGCATCGGGGAAATCGTGGGCGTATTTGTAGCCTTTGCCATAGTCTAGTTCTTTCATAAGCCGGGTTGGAGCATTGCGTAAATGGAGCGGAACCGGTTGGGTTTCGGTTTCGAGTGCATCTTTTTTGGCTGATTCATATGCCTTGTAGGTCGCATTGGACTTCTGGGTTAAGGCGAGGTAGATGACCGCTTGGGCCAAGGCAGTGTTTCCTTCAGGCATACCGATGAATTCTACCGCTTGTTTGGCTGCATTGGCGACAACCAGGGCATTGGGGTTGGCCATGCCGATGTCTTCGGATGCGAAGCGGATGAGTCGGCGCGCGACATAAAGCGGGTCTTCACCGGCTTCAAGCATCCGGGCAAGCCAGTAAAGCGCGGCATCCGGGTCAGAATCGCGTAAGGATTTGTGGAGGGCTGAAATCAGGTTGTAGTGCTGTTCTCCAGATTTGTCATAAAGCAGGAACTTGCGCTGGACAACTTCTCTGGCAAGTTCCAGGTTGACCGAGCGGGTACCGTCTTTATCAGGTCCGGCCGCGGTGACCGCGAGTTCGAGCGCGGTGAGTGCGGCCCGGGCATCGCCTTGGGACAACAGGGCAAAGTAGTCGAGCGCATCATCCTCAACTTTTGACTTGAATGGTGCTAAGCCTTTTACCGATTTCAAAGCGCGTTTCATCAGGGTTTTGAGGTTTTCCGGGCTCAACTGTTTCAAGGTATAGACCCTGGTGCGGGAAAGGAGCGGGGCGATGAGTTCAAAGGAGGGGTTTTCAGTTGTAGCACCGATAAGCACAATCCTGCCGGATTCGACATGGGGCAGAAATGCATCCTGCTGGGCTTTGTTGAACCGGTGGATTTCGTCCACAAATAGGATGGTCTGACGATTGTGCATTGTGCGTTCGTATTCGGCCCGTTTGACTACTTCACGGACATCTTTGACCCCGGCGCTGACTGCTGAGAATTGAATGAATCTGGCTTTGGTATAAGTAGCAATAACAAGTGCCAGCGTGGTTTTGCCTGAGCCGGGCGGACCCCAGAAAATCATCGAGTGGAGCTCCCCGCGTTCAATCATTCTACGCAGGGGTTTGTCTTTAGCCAAAAGGTGGTCCTGACCCAGGATTTCATTCAGGGTTTGGGGTCTAATTCTCTCGGCAAGTGGGACATTCCGAGAAGCTTCTTTATGTACCACCAACTGATTATAAAGCAAGGTTCAGTAAGTCAAGCCAAACCAAAACAGAGACCCGGGGTATTCCCGGGTCTCTTAAAGATTTAACCGCCTCTCACAGATATTCAGAACGCTCGCCGGGCACGATTTTCAGACCGACTTGAATTGCGGGTCTGACAGCATAGCCTGTTTGACCATTCATCTCACTTGTCACGGGTTCCCGATAACCAAATCCCAGCATAACCCATAATGATACCGAAATAACAGGTTCTGGTCAAGTGGTATTGGGCTGCTTGACAGGACGGCTATAAGTGGTAAAATTTCATCGGGATGTTTGAAAAGCTCATTGGCCGGATATTCGGGACCAAGAATGACCGTGAACTGAAGCGGCTTTGGTTCCAGGTCGAGGATATAAACGCCGTATTTGAGAAACTTAAAGGGATTACCCCGGAAGATTTGCCTAAGAAAACCGAATCGTTTATCGCCAGGATTCGAGATGGCGAGCCGGTGGACGACCTGATGCCCGAGGCATTTGCGCTCGTAAAATGGGCGTGCAAGTTTCTTTTGGGCAAGAAGTGGCCGGTAGCGGATACGATGCAGGAGTGGAAGATGGTGCCGTTTGATGTCCAGCTCATCGGCGGTATCGTGCTGCACGAAGGAAAGATTGCGGAGATGCGCACTGGCGAAGGCAAGACCCTGGCGGCAACAATGCCCATGTATCTTCATGCGCTTGAGAAGAAAGGCGCCCATCTTGTGACGGTGAATGATTATCTTGCCCGTCGCGACAGCGAGTGGATGGGCCCGGTTTACAAATCTCTCGGTCTCACGGTTGGTGTGATACAGACCGGTATGGACCCGGAGGAACGGAAACCATTGTACCAGGCGGATATTACTTATGGCACCAATAATGAGTTCGGTTTCGATTATCTACGGGACAATATGGTGGTGCGGTTTGAGGATAAGGTACAGCGCGGCCACCGTTACGCGATTGTTGATGAGGTTGACTCGATTTTGATTGATGAGGCCCGAACCCCTTTGATAATCTCCGGGCCGGTTGAAGCAACGGATAAAGGTTTTGACCGGCTTACACCACCAGTGCGGCGGCTGTTCTCAAAGCAGATGGTGCTGGTGAACCGAATTGTGGAAGCGGGAGAGAAACTTCTGGCCGAGGGTAACAAGGCTGATGCTGCGGTAAAGTTTCTCCAGGCCCGGCGTGGGGCCCCGAAGAATAAGCGGCTGATGAAAGTGGAGCGGCAGGAAGGGATTAAGAAGACGATTGAACGGACCGAACTCAGTTTTATCCGTGATAAGCGGTTCCATGACATCGATGACGAACTCTATTTCGTGATTGACGAACAGAACCATTCGATTGGACTGACCGATAAAGGAAGGCAAGCCCTGGCACCCAATGACCCGGATGCATTTGTTGCGACCGACCTGAGCGTGCAACTGGGCCAGATAGACCACGACGATAACTTAACACCCAAGGAAAAGGTGTATGCGAAGGAGAAGGCTTATCAGCGGTATGCGCAGAAGAGCGAGATGCTGGGCAACACGCAGGCTTTGCTCAAGGCGTTTTCCCTTTTTGAGAAAGATGTTGATTATGTGATTCAGGACGGCAAGGTGATTATCGTTGATGAGTTCACCGGCCGGTTGATGCCTGGCCGCAGGTTTTCAGACGGTCTGCACGGGGCGCTTGAGGCCAAGGAGAAGGTGAAGGTTCAGGGAGAAACCCAGACATTTGCTACGATTACGCTGCAGAACTACTTCAGGATGTATGACCGGCTTTCGGGAATGACCGGCACTGCGATGACCAGTGCGGCCGAGTTTCATCATACTTATAAGCTGGATGTGATAGCAATCCCGACGAATGAGTCAGTGCGGCGAATTGACTATCCGGATGTCATTTACAAGACGCGCAAGGCAAAGTACAATGCGGCGCTGAATGAGATTGAAAAATGGCACAAGCAGGGACGGCCGATTCTTGTCGGCACAACTTCGGTTGAGGTTTCAGAAGTGCTTTCGAGGATGCTGCGCAGGCGTAAGATAAATCACCAGGTGCTCAATGCCAAGCATCACCAGCAAGAGGCCGAAGTCGTCTCCAAGGCGGGCCAGCCAGGTGCAGTAACGATAGCTACCAATATGGCAGGCCGAGGTACCGATATCAAGCTCGGCCCTGGTGTTGTGAAAGGGGAAGGTTGCTATCTTATAAAGCCTAGCGGTCGTAGTTGTAAATACTGGGAAGAGAAACCGGGCAGGTGCAATGGAGAGGTTCCGTGCGGGGTTTATATCATCGGGACCGAGCGGCATGAGGCGCGGCGGATTGACAACCAGTTGCGGGGTCGGAGTGGCCGGCAGGGCGACCCGGGTTCTTCGAGGTTTTTCCTTTCCCTTGAGGACGACCTGATGAGGCTTTTCGGGTCGGAGAGGGTTGCAGCAATTATGGCCCGGTTCGGCGCCGATGAGGATGAACCGATGGAGCATAGCCTTGTAACCAGGGCGATAGCCAATGCCCAGAAACGGGTCGAGTCACGAAACGCTGAAATCCGCCGTCACCTCCTTGAGTATGACGATGTGATGAACCGGCAGCGGGAGGTGGTGTATACCCTGCGGGACGCGATTATGAAGGGGCCGGACCTGCGACCGGTTTACGACGATATGGCGGCGAGTCTGCTGGACAACCTGGTTGCACGGGCAAGCAGTGTTTCCAAATACCCGGATGAGTGGGATTGGGGTGGAATCATCGGGGAATGCCAGATGGTTCTGCTAGCGGAATTCCGCGTTCCGGACGAAGAACGAAAATTGATGAAACCAGAAAGATTGGCGCAGCTATTGACAGATATTGCCTCCAAACGCTATGATGAACGCCGGGAAGAGCTTGGGCCGGAGTTGTTTAATAACCTTTGTCGGTATGTTTTTCTGCGCACCATCGACAACAAGTGGCGTGAGCATCTTTACGCGCTTGATATGGTGCGTGAGGGAATCGGCCTGCGCGCGTA
>DFBN01000002.1 GCA_002366635.1 Caldifarciminota bacterium UBA3079
TTATTCTGGTCTGTTAACATGACTGAAAATGACTAACTTCATGCAAGGATATTTATGGCTGTTGGTGACTGAGTATGGCGCATATATCGGTCGTGACTCCGGTTTATAACGAAGAGAGCTGTCTTCGTGAATTGTATCGGCGCCTTAAGGCTTCACTGACAACGATAACTGATGACTTCGAGATTCTCTTGGTTGATGATGGCAGCACCGACCGTTCGTGGGAGATAATCAGTGAATTGTCACAGCAGGACAAGCGGCTTAAAGGACTGCAGTTCAGCCGCAACTTCGGACAGCATTATGGGATTACTGCCGGATTGGATTACTGCGACGGCGATTGGGTAGTTGTGATAGACTGTGACCTTCAGGACCGTCCTGAGGAAATCCCCAGACTTTATGCAAAGGCTCAGGAAGGGTACGATATAGTGCTGGCGCGTCGGGGTAAACGCCGGGACCCCATACTGAAGAGGTTTGTCTCGTGGCTGTTTTATAAAGTCTTCAACTATTTTACAGAAATGCACTATGACAGCCAAGTTGGCAATTTCCGGATTATTTCCCGCAGGGTTGTTGAGAATCTCCGTAAGGTGCGCGAACAGCTCCGTTTCATTGGCGGCATTGTTGACTGGATGGGATTTCCAAAAACGAGCATTCAGGTCCAACATGCCGAGCGTTTCAGCGGCAAAGGCACCTATACCTTTCGTAAACAGTGGAAACTGGCCCAAGATATAATTATAGCATACTCGGATAAGCCACTCCGATTGTCCATCCGCGTCGGCTTTGTCATCTCCGTACTGGCGTTCCTGTATGGAGTATACATCATCTGTCGTGCCTTAGCGCATGGGGTGAATGTAACCGGCTGGAGTAGTCTAATTGTTTCTGTATACTTCCTCGGTGGGATTGTTATTTCAATCCTTGGAGTTATTGGAATCTACTTGGGCAGGACATTCACTGAGACAAAGAAGAGGCCGCTTTACATAATTGAACAAAGAAGAAATGTCTGACGGAAAGGCCAGGAAACTTAAGGAAATCATGAAGTATTCTGATATTGAAACTAAGCGTTTCGGTTTCCGGATTTACCGCGGGGTAGTGAATGATGTAAATGAAAAGGCAATTTTGTCCGCGATATTGGAAAACGGAGTGGATATTGCCATTCTTCGAGTGCCGTCTCAAAGGCAATTTCAGATTCCGCGCTTGGAGCGGATTGGGTTCCCTTATCTGGTTGCTGATACCCTGGTCCGTTATCGGGTTGACTTGGCAAAATATGAGCCAAAGTCATTGAGGAATCGGAATCTCGACTTTGTTCAATGTTTGCCCGAGCACGCCGCTCCGCTTGGTATTTTGGTGAAAAGTATTTTCGCAAACTATACAAATCACTATTTCTCTAATCCGTTGTTGGATCGGAAGGATATACTAGCGGCTTTTGAGGATTGGGCGCTTCGCTATATCGGGAGTGATAATGAGGGTCGCATCTGCTGGTTGGTCAAACAGGGCGATGAATATGTAGCTTTTGCTACTTGCGCCTTTGACGAGAATCTTTGCGAGGGCGTGTTGTACGGGGTTAAGAGCTCGGCATCCGGCAGGGGGATCTATGGTGATTTGATAAAGTTTACGCAACGGTATTTCAAGAATAAAGGTTATTCGGCAATGTCGGTTTCAACCCAAGTGCAGAATCTAGCAGTTCAAAGGGTTTGGAGCCGAGAAGGTTTCAAGTTATCGAATTCCTTTGCAACAGTTCACATCAACAGTCTATTAAGCCGTTCAGTTATCGAAAAGCGGGTAATTGATATTAAGGTTGCGGCCAGTGACATACTGAATTGCGGGGAATTCAGCGGCGACATGAACCCTCTGCATTTTGACGACGATTTTGCAAAGGATATTGGTTTTGAGGGTAGAATCGTGCATGGTCTGGTTCTGAGTTCGGCAATCTCCAAGTACTATGGAACCGAGTTCCCTGGTAAAGGCACTATCTTTATGGGTTACTCTTACAAGTTCCTGAAGCCGGTCTACCCAGGCAGAAGCTACAGGCTTACGATTAGCTTTCCCTTTATTGATTTCCAAAAGGGTATTTACAGGTCTCTTGCCAAGGTAACTGGTGAGAAAAATGATATTTGCCTGTTATCTTACAACGACCTCTACAAGAAAGCCAAGTGAGTTACATTTATATCCTTCTGACGATATTACTAACTGTGTATGGGCAGTTGGTGATAAAATGGCAGGTATCGAAGGCGGGTGGATTGCCATCTGAGTTTCCTGCTCGAATCGGGTTCCTCCTTCACATGTTCCTTAATTTATGGATTCTCAGTGCGTTCATTGCGGCTTTTCTTGCTTCATTGGCTTGGATGGCCGCGCTCACCAAGTTTGATTTGAGCTTTGCCTATCCGTTTATGAGCCTTTCCTTTATCTTGGTGCTTATTCTTTCGGCATTTCTATTTCGTGAGCCGTTGACTATCTATAAGCTCATGGGGATGGGATTGATTGTGCTTGGGTTGTTTATTTCGAGCCGCTCAATATGACATATCGAGAAACCGACAGAAAGTAGATAGTGAAAGTAGAATTCTACAGGCATTCGCTGGGGACAGCCGAAAAGGCAGCGGTCGGAGAGGTGCTTGATAGCATATTTCTGACTACAGGACCCAAAACCAGACAGTTCGAAAAGAGTTTTGCTGAATACCTCGGGGTTAAGCACTGCGTTGGGATGTCCTCTTGCACAGATGGGCTTTTCTTGACTTTGAAGTTCTGGGGCGTGGGACCCGGTGACCGGGTAATAGTTCCGGCGATGACATTCGTTGCCTCCGCCAATGTGGTTTTGCATGTAGGGGCAGATGTTGTTTTCTGTGATGTTGACCCCGGTACCGCGCTCATCGACCTGAATTTGGTTGAGGACATCTTGAAAAGAGACAAGCAGGTCCGCGCAATCATTCCGGTCCACTTATACGGCCAGATGGTAGACATGAAGGCTTTGAGGAGTATGGCAAACCAATACGGTGTTAAAATTCTCGAAGACTCGGCCCATTGTATTGAGGGAAAGAGAGAGGGTATCCAACCGGGACAACTGGGCGCTGCAGCGGCATTCAGTTTCTATGCCACCAAGAACATGGCTGCTGGCGAAGGTGGTGCAGTAGCAAGCGATGATGAGCGTTTGGCAGAATATCTAACGGTTGCGCGGCTCCATGGTATGACCAAGTCTGCCATAGACCGGCATCAGAACTATCAGCACTGGGATATGGATTTCCCCGGCTATAAAGCAAACATGTCGGATATTCAGGCGGCACTCCTTATTCCTCAGCTCGGTAAGCTTGACAAACTTTGGAAGAGGCGGGCAACAATAGCTACCCGTTATGAAACCGCCTTTTCCCGTGCCGGGATAGAATTCCCCAGAACACTACCCGGAGTGAAGAACGCCCGGCATCTTTTTACAATTTGGGTGTGTGATAGCAAAAGGGACGAGTTTCTCGGCCGGCTCCAGAAAGAAGGGGTTGGTGTCGTCGTCAATTATCAGGCGGTGCATCTGAGACGGTTTTACAGAAAGACTTATGGTCATAAGGAAGGCAATTTCCCAGTTGCCGAGGAAATTGGTCGGCGGACTATCAGTATTCCGTTCTATCCAGGGCTGAAAGACGAAGAAGTGGACTATGTCATTGACAAGGTTGTTGCAATAAATAGAGAGCTGTGTCAGAACGCATGACAGTCATCTGACTACTACGGCCAGTGAACCCAATGCCATCACTACTTTTTGTGGTTCGTCTTGGTGAATCACATCGAGCAAATTCCACGGATACTCAGGGTCCTGGATAACTCATATCTGAGGAATGATTTTGCTGTAAACCTAACAAGTGGTTACGGACCTCGTTTTTATTACACCAACTTAGTTGCTTTTTTCGGTCGCTGCGCGGCAGCTTTCTTAAGGCTCAACAGGGAAGAAGCCAGAGTTTAGTTTCTGCGGGCAACTGCAATCAACGAAGAGCCAACCCAGCAATTTGTCAGACGCAACAGCCGACGTTCAAATGTCATTACCGCCCCCAGTGCTGAGTTCCTTTGGCAGGAGTGAGCAGGCACTACCGATAGGCGATGCGCCAGAAGTGATTTCTATCCAGTTCGAAGAAACTCTGGTAGGCTGATTTGTCCATTAGAAGCGGTGCAAGAGCACTTAGAATGCTGAGAGTTGTTTTGATTTGAAGTATTTTGATGCGCGACCCCGGCCTTGCAACACCAGTTTGCCTTTTTTGACAAGGTTGGCAAGGATATAACCAGACTGGTGGGGGCTGACACGCAAAAGGGTTCGGACGATTTCGTTTGTGACGAAACGTTTGTTGTCGGGCATTTCGTCCAGATAGGTCATGATAGTAGTCTCGGCAAAGGCGGTCTCAGCGCGGCGGAAAATATAGTAGCTGACGCTCCTGCGCAGACGGGTATAGATTTTCTTGCTCAGTCTGTAAACACGGCCTTTTTTCTGACCGAATGGTTCCAGAAGCCCGCGTGCGGTCATTGAATTGAGTGCTTCACGGGTTTCGTTTTCACCACGCTGCAGTATGCGTCGCGCTCTGGTCAGGTCCAGTTCCCGGTTGCGTTTGAGAAATGTAAGCACCAAGAGGTCGTGTAGGTTAAGTTCGCGTCCTTCCTTTTGCTCGTTTGCCACGAACCTGGCAAAACTTTCGTCTACGCCAGCGCTTGATTCAGTTCGACCGCTGCGCAGTGTTACTCGGACATAATCTGGATTTGCTTCGTAGTCAGGCGGTTCCTTGCCATAAGAAAGCATTATGTGATACATCCTTTTGACACCCATACCAGCCCGTTCAACTAATCGGATTTTCTGGAGGATTTCTGCCAGGAGCCGATTGCGGGTTGCGGGCTCGTGCCCGAGGATGTTGTTTACATTCACTCCACCAAAGAATCCTCCAGGATTGGAGATTTCCAGCCGGTTCTGAAAATGACGCAAATAGACTGGGCCATGGCCAGCGTAATCGCGGTGAACTAAGGCGTTCAAGAAGGCTTCTCGATAAACCGTTTTCGGGAAGTCTGGAATCTCGAAATGGAAGAGTCCTATCTTCAGAGTGAAAATACGGTTATAGGGCTCGATTGCCCGAGAGAATTGCTCAAGAAGTGCAAGCAGCGGACGGTGGGAATCGACACGGCGGTCGTATTCGGTGTCATTCTGCATATGAAGGTATATCGCTTCATGGTTAGGTAATATGCGTCGAATGATTTCTTCTTTGCCGACAAGCAGCATGCCGGCCATCGTCATTCTCAAATTATGGTCAGGGGTAAGCACAGCCAGCCGGACTAGGAGTTTTTCGTCATTCAGTCCGAGTAAAGCGGACTCGGGTTCTTTGGCCGCGAGAATGCGCCGCAGCCGTTCCAGTTCCAGCTGGTCAACTGCGCTGGCATCATACTCGAGTCGCTGGGCAGAAAAGTCAGTTTCAGGGTTGACAGACATTGTTTCATCTTAGCACCCTACAGGAATGAGTCAAGGGTCTTATCTCTGAGTGTGAAAGCACAGCGATAATGTCATAGGGTAATGCCACAGGGAAAATGTCATACTTGACAGCATTAGACTGATGACAGGTGTGAGCTTTCAGACTGGCGACCGACGATGCCACTGGCTGGCGCTTCAGTTCTGCCGGATTCAACCCACGGTACAGCGCCTCGAGTTGCTCTCTGGCTAGCGGTTTCCATTCCTTCCATGCCGAAAGCCGTTGATACGGCGTCTTGGCCGGGCGCGAGTTGGCGTCCGGCCGCTGCCGGCGGTTTCTCGTGCATGCTCAGTGCCATTTGACCAACTCCTTTCAGGGTAAGAGATGGTCAAATTATGCCTCCTTTTCGAGTAGATTTCTGGTGAGGCAACGCGCAACCTTGACACCTCGGCTATCGGCTTTATGATTTGGTCACTCTTGCCTGCCAACAGTCAGATGAATCCCGAACCAACATTGGTTGAGCCAGCATCTCCGGAGTTGTCCCAGCCGACGCCCCAAGGCTGGGCCGGAGTAGAAATGTGGCTTGAGGCCCACATCTGGCTGCTGGTGCTGGTGGTCGTTGCCGGTAGCTTACTGGTAAGAGTTCTCACTGCGCTGTCCACGGTTCTCAATCCCGACGAAGCAATGCACGTGCTACGATGCTGCGAACCCACTCTCTATGCGGTGTACCGGGCAGACCTCGCCGGACCCGATCCTTCGTTTCTGCACGTGCTGCTCTTTCCACTGTGCAAATGGCTTGCCTCAGATTTCGTGCTTCGACTGCCCTCCATCTTGGCCGGTACGCTCACCGTGTTCGTCGGTTACAAGTGGCTTCACGAGCTGTTCGACCGGACGACCGGGCTCATCGGCATGATTCTCTTGGCGTTCGCGCCGGCAGTGGTCTACCTGTCAGCCGAAGTTCGGGCATATGCCTTGGTAATGTGTTTCTCGGTATGTGCGCTCTACTGCCTGGAAGCAGGAGTGCGCCGTCGTTCAGTGGTCCTGATGCTATTCTTTGGTCTGGCGCAGTGTCTTGCACTGGTGAGCCAGTACTCGGCAATAATTGTTCTGTTTATAGCCGGGTGCTACTCACTCTATCTGGTACTGCGCGGTCGGGTCCGGGGTCGGGTGTTCTGGACTTGGCTGGTTGCCGAGGTGGTTACAGTCGGGCTCTTGGTATTCCAGTATGTTACGCACCTTGCGAGACTGCATGGTAGTCAGGCTGAGGCGGCTGTCAAAACTGGGTTCTTGAATTGGGCGTACTTCAATCCGGCCCGGGATACGGTGTTCGGGTTCTTTGTCAGCCGGACGGTAGCGGCATTCGGCTTTCTGTTCACCTCCCCTATCATTGGTTATGCGGCACTCGTCTTGTTCCTTGCCGGTGTTGTTCTGCTCGTAGTCCGGGGCGTTCCGGTGAATGGTAGTCGGGGCCGGCGGGAGCTCGGGCTGCTGCTGATCGGGCCCTGGTTGGTGGCAGCGGTCGGCGGCCTACTGGCCTTGTATCCGTTCGCTGGCACAAGGCACATATCGCTTCTCGTGGTATTCGCTGTTGCCGGAATTGCCTTCCTAGTCCGGCAGATTGTCGGTCGAAGGCCGGTGCTCGTGATGCTTGCCGCTTTGGTGTTGATGCCGCTTTGGAACGTCACTCGCTACGTCTATGCTGCCGGCTGGCACATAAGTCCGGCCGATACTAGGCGGTCCCATATAGTGCAGGCGGTCGGCTACGCGCGCGAGGTGATGCCCGATGGTGGCTTTATCTTTTCCGACCTCGAGTCGCATTATGTCTTCCGCCGCTATCTGTATCAAGGACACCCGGGCAAGCAGAGAGCTGCACCCGCTGGTTTTTATGAGACCGAACGGGATGGGTATCGGATGGTAACGCTGGACTACTGGAAGGTGAGCGCGGACTCGTTCGGCAATGAGTTTCACCGGATGGCCGAGGCATACGGTCTGGAGCCCGGCACCCGTGTAGTCGTGGTGACGTCGGGATGGGGACCGAATCTGGCTTCGGACCTCAGGCAACGGCTGAACATTACCTATCCGGAACTTCGGACATTCGGGGGCCTGAAAGCGGTCTTCGTAGTACCGGTGGGCAGCGAGGTCATGACAGCCAGTCTGAAGGACAGGGTTGAGAGGACGAGTAGGGCGCTTGATTCGCTTGCTGTGGTTGCAGCGTCACACGCAGGTCGGCAGTCCGAAGCGGTATTCTGGCCGACTTACTATCTTACCGATTCGACGCGGCGCATCGCCAGCCGCCTAACAGACCAAGTGCTTTCCTACACAGAACTTTGTCATATGGCAAGTGGCGGTACATGTGAACTTAACAGATACCTACCTACACTGGCCTTCTGGGACTTCAATACTAGGGAAAGGGTCCCTGAGTTTCTGGGTTACATGGATGATGGCGAGAGCTACTTGTCGGCTGGATACCGGTTTACCCTTGTCGGGGTTGACCCAGATACTGTTGCCGGTGTGTACCTGATTGAGTCTGTTATCGGCAGGAAGCTTGATTCGCTTGCCAAGGTTGTTAAGGTTCAGGCAGGCAGTAAGTTTCAAGCGGTTTTGTGGCCTACTGACTATCTCACGGATTCAACTCACTATCTGACCGACTGTCTATCCGACCGATTGATGTCTTATGCTGAGCTCTATCAGAAGTTGACCAGTGGCGAACTTGGGTTTGGTGAGTACCTGCCTGCGCTGGCATTCTGGGTCTTTAATACCGCAGAAAGGCATCCAGAGTTTATGGCTTATATGAATGATGGTGAGCATTATATCTCTGCCGGGTACCGGTTTACATCAGTCCTTATTGACCCGGATACCGTTGTTGGAGTGTATGTAATTGAACCTCTGCCGCTTAGCCAGTGAGTATGCGCTATATCGGCAATATATTCCGGCCGCCATCTGAGGCAAATTCGTTGCTGATTCAGGCAACAATTGGCTGTTCCCATAACCGATGCAGTTTCTGCGCGATGTACCGCGACAAGGAGTTCCGGGTCAGGCGGCTCGAGCATGTGTTTAAGGATATTAAAACAGCACGGGAATACTACGGGCCTGATGTAAAGCGTGTCTTTCTCTGCGATGGCGACGCAATGGTGCTTTCCGCTGAACATCTTCTGGAAATCCTGAAAGCATTGGAGCACAATTTCCCTGAATTACAGCGGGTCGGCACTTATGCCAATGCCCGGGATATTCTGAAGAAAACCGATACCGAGCTCAAGGAGTTAGTTCGACACCGGCTTTCCCTTTTCTATATCGGGCTTGAGTCCGGTTCGGATAAGATACTTAAGTGGGTAGACAAAGGTGCGACCGCTGCTGAGATGATTGCTGCGGTGAACAAAGCGATGGCGGCCGGTATGAAATCATCGGTTATATATCTGCTCGGGATTGGGGGCAGGAAATTCTGGAGAGAAAATGCAATTGAATCGGCCAGGGCGGTTTCGGGAATGAACCCGAACTATCTTTCGGCACTCACCGTTACAGTAATCCCGGGCACACCACTTGCAAACGAGATGGATGAAGGTTCGTTCGAGTTGCCAAGCCCTGAGGAGTTTGCCCTTGAATTGAAGGTATTTCTTGAGCATTTGCATGTGAAGGCTACGGTTTTCCGGTCCAACCATGCATCAAACTACGTGCCTCTGGCTGGCAGGTTGCCTAAGGACAAGGAACGGCTGATTGCCGAAATTGACGATGCCATCAAGAATCACCGGTTCAAGCCCGAATTCCTGCGCGGTCTCTAGATTTTATTTTCCTGTCAGTCGGATAACCTGACCGACCGCAAGTGGTAACTGGAACCCAAAACTCCATAGCAGGGCCGGAACCATACTTATGTCCGTATCCAGCGAATTGCAGGGGGCGTGAGCCCGCGCCAGATAAGCACAAACGGAACGATAGCAAGGATTGGAATGAGAAACAGTAACGCCTTGGGAAGATTTCGGCGAGGCGACGGTATGAATTCGTTGAGTGCAAAAGCAACGGGCAGGAA
Organism: Caldifarciminota bacterium UBA3079; assembly: GCA_002366635.1. GTDB lineage: Bacteria > Hydrothermota > Tepidihabitantia > Tepidihabitantales > Tepidihabitantaceae > UBA3079. The sequence continues at coordinate 9,430 of DFBN01000002.1, forward strand.
CAGAAAGTACTGCCTGGTCAGAATGGCCAGTGCGGCTGAAACAATGCCGAGAATAAAGTGCAGGGATTTGTGGTTCCTTAAGTATTTCAGATAGAGAAATATTGATAATAAACCAAAGCACAGGGCCGGTTGTTCGCTCATAAAAACATCTGATAATCCGAGAAAATAGGGATAAGTAATCGAAAGCAGTAACCTGGGTAACGGGTTGTCCGGGAAGGCAAGGCTGGTTATCCGGAATAANNTCCGAAGTAACGGACCGTTGGCAAATGATAATCGGTTTCGTCCCACACAGGCCTATTGACGACAGTCGTAGTGAACAGTATCGGGAACAGGAGAATCGGGATAATAAACAGTAGAAGCCAGCGTTGCCTGATTCTTGTCATGAATGAGAGGCCGGCCGTTTTGGTGTCTGTGAGGTAAGTGGCCGTTGCTGAGCCAGGGAGATACCGGTTGTGGTCACCTAAATACGATAACAGCCGCTAAGCGGGAACCAGAAGGAATTTGAAATTCCTTATAAAACAGGGTTATTTGATAAATTCATATTTTTTGAACCACGCGATGATTGAATTCTTTGGGAATAAACCGATATGCCGGGAGAGTTCATTACCTTCGGTATCAAGTAGAATCTGGGTTGGAATTGCTTTGATTCCATATTTGCGTGCAAGTTCCTGATTCTCGTCAACATCAATGATTCTGAATTCTATTCTATCGCTGTAATCTGCCATCAGTTCGTGAATAATCGGGTTCTGAGTTTTGCACGGCGGGCACCAAGTTGCAGTAAAGTCCCAGAATTTCGGATTGGGTTTGGATACTTCGGGTTTTGCTTTCTGATACCCGCTGTCCGGGATTTGGACCGACTCTGGCGGTGTTGGCCTGTTTGTGTCAAGCTTCACTGCCTGGTGCTGGTCGGACTGAACTTGCGCGGTTGTTTTGTGGTTTGAACCGCAGCCGATGATGAACAGGACTACTGTAATAGCGGTCAGAAAACGCATAAAATCCTCCTTTAGGAGTATATTAGTGAAAATAAATTATGTCCTTATTTTGATTCTGGTGCAAGAGTTGAAGGTTCTATTCAATTATCACAAATTTCTCGACCGGGGTGGACATTTCTGGTAACAGTCGAGCGAAATAGATACCTGCCGGTACATTGCGGCCGGTTGAGTCGGTGCGGTTCCAGTGAACCGAATTCCTGCCGTGAGAAGTAAGTCTGTATGGGAGGGTTCTAATCAGGCGGCCTAGCCGGTCGTAAATCTGAAGCTGCTGTTGGCTGCTGGGTTTTCCGGAAAGCTGGAATTTGAGGCAGCCTGATGCCGGGTTCGGGGCAATCGAAAGAATGCGCGGTTCTGGTATCGGGCCTTTGGCGTTTTCCGCAATCCCGGTCATATAGCAGGAATCGAGAATCCAGTTGTCCGGATCAACTACAATTGAATCTGGACAAGTCGAGAACACAAAAGTATCGATTTCAGGATTGGTATGAGGCTGGATACAGAGAAGCGAATCAAGACCCAAGCCGCAGAATTTAACCGGCAGGGGCATATGGAAAATCTCTGGTGCCTGCTGGCCATTGTCCTGACCGAGTCTGGTTATTATCCTCCAGCTATCCCCGGTTTGTTCTGAATTCCAGTCAAGGGAATAGCGGGGGAAACCGGCTTGGTAAATCCATTCGTTAAAGAACCACCCCAGTTCGAGTCCGGTTACCTGCTCGTGGATGCGACAGTAGTCATCGGTTGAGACCGAGCCGTATTTGAATGAATCGGCATAAGTGCGCATCGAGCGGAAAAAGATGCCGGGATGACCGAACACAGTGTCACCTTCAAGGAATCTCAGCATATGCTGGACCCACGCACCTTTGCAATACACATTGCCATAATTGTAGATTTCAGGCGGGTCAAATGTCGGGTATCGATTGATGCGGTCTTGGGCGAAGAAATTGTAAGCACGGTTGTTCATGAGCGATTTGAAATAGTTTTGTCCGCATAAATGTCCCATGTAATTGCATTCTGAATAGACCGCAAAGCCTTCGTTCAGCCAAACATTGCGGAAGTCAACATGGGTAACCATATCGCCCCACCACATATGTGAAAGCTCATGTGATAATGTGACATCTCCGCCACTTATCAGGCTGGTGTGAATCATCGTCATTGTCTGGTGTTCCATTCCGCCCCAGGGGAATCCGTAGTACCCCGGGACCATGCCGTATTTTTCAAACGGGTATGGGCCGTAGAACGCAGTGTCAGAATAGAATTCCATCATATCGAGCATATGCCTGAAGCCCTGGTGGGACCGGGCAGAATCCTCTGGCCATAGAAAATAGAGGACCGGAATTGTATCACCATTGGTATTGACAAATGTGTCGCTCCAGGTTGCAAACCTCGATGCCGAAAATGTCGTAAGATAAGTGGCAATCGGATAAGGGTGACGCCACCAATAGGTTTTTGTGCCGTCCTGATTGGTTGTCACTGAATCACAGAGACCGTTGGCACAGGTCTGGAATGTGTCAGGTACGGTAAGGTTCAGCATTATTCCCTGCTCGGCTTTGTCCATGGGTTCGTCAAAACAGGCGAACCAGTAGCGGTTTTCCTCTGGACAACCGCAGGTCATCGCATGGGCATAATGAATTGTCGGCGGCTTTGCAAAATAGTAGCCGATTTCAGGAACTGTATCAGGATGCCGGAAGAATATGTGAATGATAGTGGAGTCACCCTGTGGCAATGTTTCATCAAGTTCGATATGCAAAAGCCCGGCCGGTGTGGTGAATGTCAGTGGTGTGCCTTCCCGTTTCACCGAATCGCATACCAGGTTGACAAAATTGAGCGAGAAGGTATCGAGTGCGGGTAGTTCACTCATTATGGTTATCTGTTCATGACAGGCATATGTTTTGTCGGTCATCGGCAGGTTGATGTCAAGTCTGTATTGCCGGACATTGTAAGAATGGGTTGATTCGGCTACAAAGGTGTTGTGGTGCAACAAACGGACGGATTCATCGGGCATAACAGGGCGAGGTCCAAGGTTAGACCACGCAATTATACACAAAAACAAGGACAGGAAACTCATTTTTCCTCCTTGGAAATAATCTCAGCAATCTGAAGTGCATTGAAGGCTGCACCTTTGTAGAGATTGTCTGTAACTATCCAGAGCAGGAGCTCATCGGGTGCAGCACCCTGGCGGATACGGCTGACAAATACCGCCTTATTATTGCGGCATTGAGCCGGGGTTATGAAACTGTCCCCTTTTGTCAGGTGAACGCCTTTTGCTTTCTTCAGAAGCTCTTCTGCCTGTTTTGGCTTAACAGGTTTCTTAAACCGGCAGGCAACAGCAAGCGAATGCCCGATTGTTACCGGGACACGGACACAGGTAACATTCAGTTTCAGTTCAGGGAGGTTGAGGATTTTCTTTGATTCGTGGACGAGCTTGAGTTCCTCGGCAGAATTGCCGTCTGAGTCAAAAGGACCGATTTGAGGAATCAGGTTATCGACAACCTGATGTCCGAACGGGCTTGCTTTGATATCGGGTTTCTGCCCCATGGCAAGAAATTCGGTTTCGTATTGGAATTGTTCCAGTGCATCCCTGCCTGCACCTGAAACCGATTGATAAGTGGCAACCCAGACTGCATCAAGCACGAATTTGCGGTGCAGCGGTGCGATTGCCACAACAAAAGGGATAGTAGTGCAATTCGGATTCGCAATAATGTGCTTGTGACCTTTGAGCGCTTCGGGGTTGACTTCGGGCACAATCAGGGGAATGTTCTTTTTCAGGCGGAAGTAGCTGGATTTGTCGATAACCGGGCAGAATCGTGCTGCTTCGGGCACAAACCTCTTTGCAAGTTCCGGTTCAAGGCAGAAAAAGGCCAAGTCGAGTCCAGTAAATTCCTTGGGGTCAAGTTCCCTGATTTCCAGCAGGTTGCCACGGAAGTTTATTTTCTTGCCGGCGCTCCGGCTTGAGGCGAAAAGCCTGAGTTCGTCAATTTTGTGAGGGCTGGATTCGATTGCCCGAATCAAGGTTTCGCCGACAAGACCGGTTGCACCCGCGATGCCGATTTTCTTCATATTTCAGGTTAAATCCGGATACCCGTCAGGATGGTTTTTATGCCATTCCCAGGCGTCCCAAATCATTCTTTCAGGGTCGGGCCGCGATGTCCGCCAGCCCAGTTCCTTTTTGATAAGCTCTGAAGAGGCAACGAGCACGGGCGGGTCACCGGGTCTGCGTCCTACGACCTCGAATTTCAGCTTGCGTCCAAGGACTTTCTGAACCGCATCAAAGATTTCTTTGACTGTGAATCCCTGGCCGTTGCCGAGGTTATACACCGGACTGTGCTCGTCCGGTGCATCCATTGCCAAAAGATGGGCACGGGCCACATCATAAACATGCAGGTAATCACGGATACAAGTGCCGTCCCTGGTTTCGTAGTCGTCACCGTAGATATGAAACACCTGGTTTGGGTCCAGTGCCGTTTTGAGCAGAATCGGTATCAAATGGGTTTCTGGCCGGTGGTCTTCACCCAGACCGTTATAAGCACCAGCGACATTGAAATAGCGCAGAGTCGCATAGCGGAGGCCATAAGCCTGCTCATAAGCCGTGAGTAATTCCTCAAGAATCTTTTTGGTATATCCATAAGGGCTTGTTGGCCGTAGCGGACAATCCTCGGTTACAGGGATTTTCTCTGGTGCGCCATAAACCGATGCGGTGGATGAGAATATGAATCGTTTGATTCCATTCCTGCAGACCGCATTCAATAGGTTTATGCCTCGGCTGATATTATTCTCAAAGTAGATATCCGGTCGCTCCACCGATTCCGGTATGAGAGAACGTGCAGCAAAATGCATCACACAATCAGGGTGTTCTTCTTTCATTAGCCTGTCAAGCAGGACTGTGTCGGCCAGGTCACCCACAATTAGACGGGCGGGTTTGGACACGGCCGCACGATGGCCCAAAGAAAGATTGTCCAGCACGGTAACTTTATGACCTTTATCCAGGAGCAGGCGGGTGATTACACTGCCGATATAACCCGCACCACCGACAACCAGAACTTTCATGCCGTGAATATAGCAATTTGAACGGTTTTGGCAAGGGAATAACAAGAGGTTTTGGGAAGCGATGTTGGCGCATCCGGGGGCATACATCTTTTGTATTTCGCCAGACAATTTGGCAGAGGTCCTGGAACCGAATCTGGTGACTCAATTCACCGTAGTGCTGGCAATCGAACTGGCATCCCTTCTGGAAATCCAACTAACCGAAGAACTGGCCTGAGTCCTGGCCAGCAGAGTCCGATGGGCATTTGCTCCATATCGTGAATGGCTTGATAGTTGATTCTTTCCCAATAGAATGACTTAATGGCGTCTTCGGATGAAACGAAAAGGGACGGGGTTCCTCAGATAAAAGTTCCACTCTGGAAAATGGTTTTGACTTTTGTCAAGCTTGGGACAATCGGGTTTGGCGGCGGTGTGGGGATGCTTGCATTGATTCGTCAGACAGTTGTGAAGCAGAAACGATGGGTTGATGATAAACAGTTCGGAGTGGGCGTTGCAATGGGCCAGATGCTGCCCGGACCTTTTGTATCCAATTATGCGGAATATATCGGATATGGGCTGCACGGCCTGCGCGGGATGGTGCTAGCGCTGACCGCAATACTTTTGCCTTCTTTTGTGATGATGTGCGTCTTGAGTTTTCTGTATGGCAGATATGGAGATCTGCCAATAGCCGAGCGGCTTTTTGCCGGTATCCAACCGGTTGTTGCCGGAATCCTGGCATGGGCAACTTATGACATCAGCCGGATTCATATCGTTAATTGGCGTGCGGGTATAATTGCACTATTGGCATTCATTGCTTTGTTCTTCAAGGTCGATGTGCTTCTGGTTGTCCTGGGGTGCGGTGTTTTGGGGATATTGTTTTCCGGCTCCTGGTATTCACTGATTCGAGCACGGACTCTTTCTTTTGTTCCGTATATTCTGCCTTTTGCCATGATGAGAAAACTGGGTTTCTCGCATTTTATGTGCCGTGCTCTTGAGCTCGGTGGGGTGTTTCTGAAAATTGGTGCGCTGATATTCGGTGGCGGGTTTGCAGCAATTCCGTTTATCCAGCGTGAGGTAGTTGACATCCGGCACTGGCTGACCGCAAAGGAGTTTATTGATGGTGTTGCTTTGGGTCAGATGACGCCAGGGCCGGTTGCCATTACGGCTACTTATGTAGGTTGGAAGGTCGCGGGTTTGCCAGGTGCAATTATTTCGACTATTGCGGTTTTTCTGCCATCGTTGCTGATGCTTTGGGGTTTAATCCATGTTTACCAAAAGATAGGAGAACATCGTTTGGTTAAGGATTTTCTTTCTGGTGTAATGCCGGCAGTGTGCGGGATGCTGCTTCTGGCTACAATCTTTATCGGCCGTAATGCGATTGCCGGACCGGCAACAGCAATAATGGCGATTTTGAGTTTGGCAATGCTGATTCGTTTCCGCATTGACCCTGTCTGGCTGGTGCTCGGCGGTGCATTGCTCGGGCTGGTATTGCCTATTGCCTGAACCTAAATATGGATGTATGATTCAGCAATGATGTTCTGTTTCCGTGGAGTCGAAATTCTGTTTTTTCTGTGCTTGTTCGCAAGTGCGGGTTTTGCTGATGAGAATACAATCCCGGTTGCCTCACCAGTAAATATGGGGTTGAGCAAAACACATGGCTTGCAATCTGTCCATCTGCTTACTTCTTCAGTTGACAGGCTGGAGTTCGAGTTTGTTTCAGATAGTTTCAGTATCAGTAAAACCAAAGGTGGTATGGTTTTGTCTGCACTGGGAACGGACAAGGTTGCTTTACCAGGACAACCTGATTTGCCTGGGAGGGTTGTGCTTGTGGGCATTCCACAAAAGGGACACATCCGGTTGAGTGTCAGTGCGGACAAGGCCAGGGTTCTGACTGGAGTCGAAATAAAACCTGCACCCGGTTTCGAACCCACAGAACTATCTCCTGTTTATAAAAAGGACCGATTCTGGCCCGCGGCATTGGCACAGGTTATATCTCTTGAGGTGCTGCGTAATGTCCGTGTTGCCCGGATCAGAATTAACCCGGTCCAATACAATCCGGTGCATAAGGTTTTGAGGATTTATCACCGATTGCAGGTAACGATTCTTTTCGACCGACCCGCCGAACCGGTTCACATAGTGGATACATTTGACCATGTGCTTGAGCAGGTCCTGCTTAACGGCAAAGAGGCGAGGAATTGGAAGCTTGGGCATATAGGCCAGGATACCATCAACTTTTTTCACCGTTCCAATATCTGGTGCAAAGTGAAAACAGAAACAACAGGTGTTTACAAAATTGCGCCTTCTGATTTAAGCCAGGCGGGTTTCAATATCAGTGACATTGACCCGAAGAGTTTCCGGCTTTGGACGATTGGTTCTTATAAGATTAACGAAGCATATCCGGATACGATGATTGAGGTGCCTGTTTATGTCCAAGGCGAAGAGGATAGCAGGTTTGACAATGGTGATTATATTGCATTTTATGCTGAGGCGCCATCGCACTGGAATGAAGACCAGACCGAATGGTTGCAGAACCTTTTTACCCGTTACCGTTATTTCTGGCTCACATGGGGCACAGGTCAGGGAAAGCGGATGGAAGCGGTTTCAGGTGCGGGTGCGGTCGAGCCCAGGTTAACCGCACCTAATCATGTCCGGCTCGAGGAAGATAAGCTTTGCCCGGCAAGGTCTGGTTTGCTCTGGCTCTGGACGCGGTATTTCAAGCAGGCTGGAGTGAATAGCTCCACCAATGAGCTCAGTCTCGCCTTGCCCGACCGTGATACGATCTATGAAATATCGGGCAGGTTTTATGGCCGCAAGGATAAAAACGACCCAACCCAATATCATTATGCTAGGTTGTATCTTAACGGTTTCTGGCGTGATAGCCTGGTCATAAGGCCTTCATATAGGACTCCACCGCCGGCCGATTTTGTTTTGGACAGCATTCCCAAAGAAGCCGGGGCCAGAACCGGTGTGGGTGATACCCTGACAATTGAGATATACGGAGACCCGGAAATGGAGGGTTTTCTTGACTATCTTGAGGTTCGCTATGCGGAGCGGCTGAAGGTTTCCTCTTCTTTCCCGTTCATAAGATTTTATTTTAATGACACCGGTGTGGTTGAGTTCGGCGTCCAAGGCGCTACGGCCGATGCCCTCATCCTTGATGTAACCGACCCTTTCTCACCGAAGCGCATTATTGGTGCTTCTCTGACAGACGGCCAGACCAATGTCCGGATTGAACAATCGGGTCTAACCGAATACGCATCTGTGCTGTTATCCGGATTGCGGGCCCCACTTGCGGTTGAACAGCGCTTCCCTGGTAGCTTGCGTTCTCTTGCTGAACATATTAACTATTATATCGTGTGCCCGGACGAATTTTATGCTGCTGCGAGAATGTTTGCCCGGTACCGTGAAGCCAATGTCGCAGGCATTCCCACTGCCCGGGTTCGGGCTGTTCGGCTTTCTTCTCTCTATGATGATTATACCTTTGGTATGGAGGAACCGGGCGCAATCAAGAAATTCTTCGGTGCAAAGCAGCCGGATTACGGTCTTCTGGCCGGGGATGCAACTTATGATTATCGGAACAACCTGGATATGGAGCGTCCGCCATCAGTGCCTGCTTATGAGATGGGTTTTGATATTAATTACGAAGTTTACCAGTCTGCGGCCAAGGCGCTGGACGCCTGGTTCGCCGACTTTGAAGGTCAGGGCGGAAGCCCGGATATGATTCTCGGCCGGATCACTTGCAGGAGCCCGTTTGAGCTGCGCCGATTCACAGAAAAGGTCAGACGATATGAGACCCAGCCTCTGGGTTTCTGGGCAAAGAGATTTCTGCTCCTGGCAGATGACGAATGGA
>DFBN01000064.1:0-3696 GCA_002366635.1 Caldifarciminota bacterium UBA3079
CTCAAACAGAGGTTCAGATGAACGCTTGGTTCGGTCTTGCCGGCGGCAGAGTAGAACTGTTCTTTGCCGTAGTTTTCGGTTTTGTCGGGCTTATGAGCCTGCTTTATTCGGTGATAAGCATAAGGGGCAAACGGGCTATAGCATATTTTGTGTTCCTTATGGTCCTGGTTGGTAGCAGTCTCGGTGCGGTTTTCAGCCAGAACCTTGTTTTGGTTTTTGTTTTCTGGGAGATTGCCACTTTTGCGCTCTGGCGGATGTTATCGTTTCGCAAGACAGAACAGCATTTGGCCTGGGTCTGGTGGATTGATTTTGTGGCCAGTGGATTGATTCTGGCCGGGCTTTTGACAATCCTTCTGAAAGAGAAAACCGCTAACATTGGCCAGTTCAAAGGGATTTCTGTTTCATTGGTGCCGGCTTTGCTGGTGCTTATTGGTATCCTTGCCAAGTCTGTCGGTTTGCCGCTTCATATCTGGTTGTCAAAGAGATACAAAGATGCGCCCGCGGGGGTTGGTGCACTGGTTTCCGGTATTGTTGGGAATATCGGTGTGGTTTTGTTCTTCAAGCTGTTTCTGACCGTTCATGTGCCGAATAGCCTTATGACTATCAGTGCGATATTGGCACTTGTTCTGAGTATCGTTGCCGGTGGAGTAGCCATGCGGTCGAACACGATGCGCGGCATACTAACCTGTTCTACAATCAGCCAGTCCGGTTTTATCTTCCTCGGTTTGTCAATGCTGAGTTTTTATGGAATTCTGGGTGGGATAACGTATGTGTTTGCATATGCAGTGGCAAATGCAGGGTTGTTCTTTTCGATGGGTCTGGTTGAGGATGCAACTGGCACCGGTGAAATCAGGCGTTTGGGCGGTGGGGCGCGCAAGGCACCGGTGTTGGCCACAGCTACTGCCATGCTTGGGTTTTCTATTATCGGGTTGCCGCCTTTTCTGGGTTTCTTTGCCCGGCTGGGCATTGTATTCGGCGCAGTAGATGAGGGTATTCTGCTCGGCATCGGTGCGATTTTGGCCATTTTCTTAAGTCTTGTGGACCTTGTCAGGCTTTATACCATGGTTTTTCTGGGTGACGGGCCGTCAAATGAGTGGCGGCCTGTTAACTGGTTTCTTGTCGGTATTGTGGTCCTGATGGCATTGGTATCACTGGCCGGCGGTTTTTTTGCCTTCCTGCCAATCCGTTTTCTCGGGCCTGGAATATCGTGACACATTTACATTCATTCATGTTGATGCTTTTGATTCCGGTTTTTACCGGACTGCTGGGTTATGCTATCGGCCGGCTGCGCAATGAATTCAGCTTTATCGGCATCGTTCTGAATCTCTATTATGCAGTGCGGTTGTTCTTCAGGTCGCGTCAGGATATTGTTATTTATAAACTGGCCGATGTGGCACGGATTCCAGTGTTTTTCAGGCTTGATAAGCTTTCCGGTTCCATTTTGCTGTTTGTTGCGGCGACAGGTATCCTGGTGATTCTGTTCTCTTTCCGGTATATGAAGAACTGGAAAGGAACCAGGGGCTATTATCTTTATATGCTTCTGGTTCTGTCCGGGGCGAATGGTGTGCTGCTTGCCGGTAATCTGCCGGTGATGTTTTTCTTCTGGGGCGCTTTGCTCGTGGTGCTCTACGGCATGTTGCTCATAGGCCGGTCTGGTGCAGATAAGACCGCTTGCAAGGCGGTTGTGGTGTTGGGTCTTTCTGATTTCGTAATGCTTTTGGGTATCGCTATTCTTGTCATTAAGAATGGCTGGATTGACCTTGCCCCGCGGGTCCCGATGGGTCTTTATGACCCGATGATGGTAGCGGCCTTTGTGCTTATTGTGGTCGGTGCTCTGGCCAAGGCCGGTTCAATGCCTTTGCATACCTGGATTCCCGAGGCGTCAAGAACCGCGCCAGCAACGGTGATGGCGTTAATTCCGGCATCGCTTTGCGGTCTTCTCGGTATCTACCTGCTGATTCGCCTTTCAGTATATGTGTTCAATATCGGCAGCAATATGGTGCTGCAGAATGTGCTTATGGCGATTGGTGCGGTTACTGTTGTGGCTGCGGTTATGATGGCTTTGGTGCAGCACCGGGTGATGAAGATTCTGGCATTCGATATGATTTCCCAGGTCGGTTATGTGCTGATTGGAATCGGAACCGGCACACCGATTGGTATCGCCGGTGGGTTGTTCTGCATGCTCAATAATTCAGTGTATGGGGCGGGGCTCTTTCTTTCCGCAGGCTCGGTCGAGTATTGGAGCAAGAGCGACGAAGTTGACAAACTGGGTGGCCTTGCTCGGCAGATGCCGGTCACATTTGCTTCATTTCTTGTCTTTGCTCTCGCCATTGCCGGTGTGCCGCCGCTCAACGGTTTCTTTTCCAAGTGGATGGTTTATCAGGGTGTCATCAATATCGGCGGCTCAGGCAACCGGCTGTTTCCATTCTTCCTGGTAGCGGCAATGCTGGGCAGTGTGTTGACTCTGGCTTCATTCCTGAAGCTTACCCATACGATTTTCCTGGGCCGGGGGCCGAAATCACTGGCAAAGGCAAGGGAAGGCAGTTTCACAATGTGGTTACCGACCGCGGTTCTTGCAATTATCTGCATCGTGTACGGGGTCTTTGCTTATCAGGTGCCGCTTCCAGACTTCATCTATCCGAGCCTGCCTTTTTGTGTAGAGCCATTCGGCATCTGGCAGCCGGTTCTGACTACCTTGTTGATACTCATCTCTTTGGGCATTGGTGCTTTGATTTACCTTTTTGGGACCGCACGCAAGCCGATTGAAGTCAGGGCATTCGTAGGGGGTGAAAAGATTGCAGAATCTGAAGAGGGGCGGGTTACCGGGGTCGCTCTCTATTCATCGCTCAAACGCCTGCCGGTTATTTCCTGGCTGCTGCGTCTTGGTGCGGCCGGGGCTTTCGATTTGTATAACTGGCTGATGAAATTGCTCGTGCGTTGCCGATGCGTGCAAGACATCAAGGATGATAAAAGGGCTGGCTGATATGCTGAGGATTCCTTTGCCAAAACTGCGTGAGCTCGGTGAAGCACTGCGGGCAGTGTTCACCGGTCCGTTCACAACCAAATTCCCGAAGAAAGTGGATTCGGTTCATCCCAATTTCCGGGGTGTCTTGAAAATCCACGAAGAGAAATGCATCGGCTGCGGTGCTTGTTCTCAGGTGTGCCCGACCAATGCCCGAGAGATGATTGTGGATAAAGAAAAGGGTGTGATGCGCAGCATCCATCATGCCGAGCGTTGCATTTACTGCGGACAATGCGTTGCGAGCTGTCCAGTTGATGCTATTTACCACACCAATGAATTCGATTTGGCCGAAACAGAACGGAGTGAGAACTGGCAGACCGAAGTTGATAAAGAACTGGTCTATTGCGAAATGTGCGGTAGGCCTTTTGCAACCAAGGCACAGCTATTGTGGATTGCGCACAAAGTCGGAGATTTGGTCAATGCCAACCCGACTTTGCTGCTGATTCTGTATCAGGACATTGGCACTGCGCCGCCGACTGATGCCGGCAAAGGCAAAGAATTCCCTTACCGCTCAGGCACGATGCGGATTCTCTGTCCTGAATGCCGTCGCAAGGTGTACCTCCACGAAGAGTGGGGGTACTAGACCGCTGCAGGCCTCAAACACCAAGACACAAAGAATAGGTAAAGAAATGGTTTCTTATGGGAAAGGGCATACTAATTGCGGATTCGGAGGT
>DFBN01000064.1:3866-4188 GCA_002366635.1 Caldifarciminota bacterium UBA3079
GACGCTGAAATCGGGCTTGACAGCCGAAGGGAATCGTGGTATATCTAAGTCAGGAGGAATTTGTGAAAAATAGAACTTCTGGTCCTTTGCCGATTCTGCTGGCGGTGTGCCTGATAGTGGCGGCAGGATTTGGTCAATTTGTGGAGGATTCGATTGGTGTCGGAGGAGCCTGGGTTTACAGTCTGGTTTATAGCTCCGAGACTGAGTTGGTCCACGGGGCAAGCAACAACGGCATTTTCTTCACAATCTCCTGCGAGCGCAATGAGTGCATATCTGCGTTTCGTCTGGACCGGCCGTATCATTTGGCCTATGACTCAATAGA
>DFBN01000035.1:0-7092 GCA_002366635.1 Caldifarciminota bacterium UBA3079
CCCTAAATATCGGTGTTTTCCGCCGGTTAGGACCACATGCCGGAAACCCTGTATCATGGCTGATTTCTGTTGACAGTTCTATAAACAGAAATAACGGGAAACCACAGATAAACACAGAAAAGATGAACCGCCAAGAACACCAAGAAATGGGCGGTCAGCGGTTTGCGGTGAGCGGATAGCAGTCAGCCACTGACTGTCGGCTGTTAGTAGGTTCTGGCGTAATAGATGACGGTGTCGGTTTCTTTGCCACAGCAGATGCACTTGCCTTTGGTTTTGCCCTGCTCGTCAAGCACCATAACACGGGGGGTAGTTTTGGTTTCATCAATCAGCTTATCCTCGCACTTCTGAGACCCACACCAGTGAACACGGATAAAGCCGGGTTTGGCAATCAGTTTCTTTTTGAATTCCTCAATTGAGCTGGCCTCAGAAGTCATTTGAGCAAGATGCTGCCTCGCCTGCTCAAGCATGTTATTCTGAATCTGGTCGAGCAGTTTCTCAAGTTCGGACATTATCTCAGTGAACTTCACGGAACGCTTGGCTGAACCGTCCCTGGGTACCAGGACCACTTCGTCTTTTTTCACATCTTTGGGCCCGATTTCGATTCTCACCGGCACGCCCATCATTTCATACTGGTTGAACTTCCAGCCCGCAGTCTGGTTTTTACGGTCATCAAGCCGGATACGCAGACCTTCCAAGGCCTTGAGCGCATCGTGGCACTTGGCCAGAACCATGTCGTCATTCTTGCCGAAAAGAATCGGCACTATTACCGCCTGGATTGGCGCTACCCTTGGGGGTAGGAAAAGACCCCTGTCGTCGCCGTGGGTCATTATCAAACCACCAATCAGGCGGGTGGAAACACCCCAGGAGGTTCCCCAAGGCCGCTTTTCAATATTATCCTTGTCCAGAAAACGGATGTCGAACGCCTCAGAAAAATGCTGTCCCAGATTGTGTGAGGTGCCGGCCTGGAGCGCCTGACCGTCAGGCATCATTGCTTCTATCGTATAAGTGGTAAGCGCGCCAGGGAATTTCTCACTTTCCGGCTTTAGTCCAGAAAGAACAGGAATAGCAAGGTCGTTTTCAACAAAGTCTACATAGATGTCAAGAATCCTTCTGGCTTCTTCTTGCGCTTCATCCTGGGTTCGGTGCAGCGTATGGCCTTCCTGCCAGAGGAATTCCATAGTGCGCAGGAAAAGGCGGGTAGCCTTTTCCCAGCGGACGATGTTGCACCACTGGTTAATCAGAACGGGCAGGTCCCGATAGCTTTTCACCCACTTTGCATACATCGTATTGATAATAGCTTCACTTGTAGGCCTGAGTGCAAAACGCTCGGTCAATTTGTTATCGCCGCCGTGGGTAACCCAGGCTACCTGGGGCGCAAAGCCCTCGACGTGCTCGGCTTCCTTTTTAAGGAGGCCTTCGGGAATCAGCATTGGGAAATATGCATTAGTATGTCCGGTTGCCTTGAAGCGCCGGTCCAGCCTTTCTTTCATATTTTCCCATAGCGCATAACCGTAAGGCCTGATGACCATACACCCACGCACCGGTGCATAATCGGCCAGCTCGGCTTTGAGCACAATTGCAGTATACCAGTCGGAAAATCGTTCTGTCCTGGAAGGAATTTCCTTTACCATTCCGTTATTTTTCATAGCGGCTCATACTAGCGGGAATCTCAAGTCAGTCAAGGTAAACGGCTAATGTTTCTATCGGCATCCCAGTGGTAGATTGTGAGCAACAGTTTTGTAAACAGACGGTAAGCAATGCGGCCGCTCTGGCAATTGTTGACGATGAAACTGAATGCAAAGGTGTCGTTTTCAGCAAAGAGATAACCGGAAAGCGCAAAGGTTCCTTTGATGTATCCGGTTTTGGCCCGAATCCTTGAGCCGAGTCCGAGTCCTCTGGACCTCAGGGTGCTGTTGGAGCCCGGTTGGGGCAGGGTATTCATGAACGGGTTCCAAAATCCAGAGCGATACATATGACGCAAGAGCATTACCAGAGTGATGGGAGCAAGTCGGTTTTCAGTCGAACGGCCTGACCCATCAATGACTTTAAGCCCTGGTTGAGGGATTTGGTTGGTTTCGAGATAACCGGCAATGAGTTTCTGGGTTTCTTTGTGTTTTGTTTTGCCCATAATCTGCAGCAGCCAGTTGGCGAGCCGGTTGTCACTCTGGTAGTTTGTCCAGACCAGATACCGATAACCAGGAGGGCCGGCCTGAGACCCGATACCGAGGGATTCTGCTCGGGAAGAGTCCAGGAGAAGTCGGTGAATCTTAAGACGGGATTTGTGCAATCGTTTTTCGATTTCAGAAACCATAAACTCATCCCAGTTCTCCAAGGCACAGGCAGTAGTTAAGAGCTTCAAGTCCGAAGCCGGTTTAAGCGCACAGTATTCATTGCTGCCGAAGACAACTGAATCTCCACGAAGTGAATAGATGGCCAAGGCGACACAGGAACTCTCGGGCCGGTAGGTCCGGACAAGCCTTTCCATGGCGGTCTGAAAGTCCGTTTTTTGTTTCGGCTGCGTGCATATCACCAGAACCAGAATAAAACCGAACAGACTGAGAATGGTTCTGGATAAAAAGGAAATACTACTTTCCTTCTTCACCGAAAGGGCGGACAGGTTAGTGTTTCTCCGCAAGGTAATCGTGGGCCATCATTGCGGCCAAGGCACCGTCGCCGACTGCGGTTACAATCTGGCGCAAATATGTTTTTCTGACATCACCGGCAGCGAATACCCCTGAGACATTCGTCCTCAACCTGTCATCGGTTTTGACAAATCCGTGCCCGTCCAGTTCAACCGCACTCCTGCACCATTGTGTGCTGGGGACAGAACCAACATAAAGAAAGACACCGGAAACCGGCAATATGGTCCTGGTGTTGTCCTTGCGTTTGGTGATTTCGATAGCCTTCACGGTTTCTTTGCCCTTGATGGCGGTAACGATGCTGGAGAGAATGAGATGGATATTTTTCTTGCTACGCACCCTTTTTTCAGCAATCCGGGTGCCTCTGAACTGGTCGCGGCGGTGGATGAGGTAAACTTCCGAGCAGATGCCGGAAAGGTATAGAGATTCATCCAGTGCCGAATCGCCGCCTCCAATGACTGCAACTTCCTTGTTCTTGAAGAGCGGCCCGTCGCATACCGCACAGTAGGATACCCCGCGTCCGCGTAATTCCTGCTCACCAGGAACACAGAGCTGGCGTGGTTCGACTCCGGTAGCAATGATAAGGGCTTCGGGTTTTAATATGCCCAGTGTTGTCTGGACTTCAATAATGTTATCGGTGCAGGTTAAACCGGTGGCTTCACCTGATTCGATTGCACAGCCGAAACCGCGAGTCTGTTGTTCGATTGCCTTGGCAAGCTTGAATGCATTTACAGGTTCGGCAAAACCAGGGTAGTTTTCGACTTCACGCACCTGGGTAACTTGGCCCCCAGGTATCCCTTTGCCGACAATCGCGACATTATAACCAGAACGGGCAGCATAGATCCCGGCAGTCAGTCCGGCCGGCCCGGCACCGATTATCAATATTTCAGGAATTTCCATTGTGGACTATCTTAGCTGAAAAGAACCGGAGGGCAAGAATCTGTCTTGCCCTCCGCAAAACCCCGGTGTCTGCAATCAGTTGAGCAGAATTAGTTTCTGGACTCTTGATTCTTTTGTTTCTGGCACCAAAAGCTTAAGGAAGAATACACCGGCACTCAACTTGCTTTGCCAGTGACAGTCATATCGGCCGGGCTGATGGATACCGTCTGCAAGTATGGTTACCAGACGGCCGGTTGCATCGAAAAGTTTCAACTCGATTCTGGTTGCATAGGGCACTTCATAACTGATATGGACATTCTGACAGAACGGGTTTGGGACCGGCGGCAGAAGCCTGAGTTTATTCTTGTTCCTCGGTCCCTGAAGTCCGACATTCGGTGACTGTGTGAGCCGTATCAGCCAGTCGTGGGTTGTCCAGAGTCTGAATGTGTCCTGGTTCGATGAGAAATAGGAACGCAGGTCTATTGGTGCTGCATTGTCAGCACCGATGCCCATCGCGGGTGAGCCGTCAGGCCAGTGGGTGATAAGCCAGATATCGCTTGAGTCGGTCCGGGTAATGTCCAGGTCGAATTCGGCCCAGCCCGGTGCTTGAGGTGCGGTTACATTGTTGACTACCTGAATCGGGCTTGTCGTATCAGGCCGACCGCTGGCGTCTTTGCATACCATTACATAGTCGAACGGGGTATTGGCCATGTTGACATAAATTCGGCCGTGGGTAATGCCATAAGGTGGTTCGATTGTCGGCGTGAAACGGACATAGAACTTGTCATTGTCATGACGGCCAACCCAGTAGTAGGCATTCGCGCTGCCGTCGTCATAGATGATTTCATAGGTTACTGCAAAGGGCTTTTCCAGGGTGTCGTTGTCCGGGTAAAAGTCCTCGGGAGAACGAGCAATTCCGATTGCTGTCATTTCGGCCGCATGAGGTGGGGTCCAGCCGCTGAAGGATACGGTTTCAGATTCGTCTGGTGAGAGTGTGCTGGTCTGGGTTGAGTCAGTATAGACCGGGTTGCCGAGCGAATCGCTGATAATGAGCCGGCACTTCATTACATCGTCATACGAGCCATTGTTGTGCACCGTCATTTTAGGCGTCAGTTCCTGATGGATGGTGTTCTCTGCATATGGTGGATTTATAAGCACAGGCAGGGCATCGTGGAAGCATTTTGCCTGAACTATGAGCGAATCGTCGCCTGGATATCCGTCACCTGCAAGTGCGGTGTAAAACTGGAATCGGTAGATGTCATAATCTGTTGGGGTCCAGTCCGGGAATGTAAGATTCTGGGACTGTTGAGGTGCCAGGTTTGTAACTCCGACGCTGTCGTGATAGATAGTGGAGTCTGTGGAATTGCAGATTTCGAGGTGCGTAAAGAAAGTGGCGCTGCTATCTCCGAAGTTGCAAACTGTTGCCTGCGGGGTTATGGCATTTCCGACCTGCAAGTAGGGGCCAGGAGCCGTAATACTCTGCATTCCAACATTGTTTTCTACGGTTGAACCGATAATGATGGCATAGACTTCGCCACCGTTGCCCATCTGCTGGGCATGGACCGCTTTCCCGCCTACTGTAGCAAATTGACCATCGTCAGATATATCGCAACAGAAAAGCGAACCCGGTTCATCATCACGGGTGATGCCGATTAGCGGAGTGGTATCTGACCGGTTGTGAACAGTGAATACCTTAAACTGGCCGCTCGGTGCCCGGTCGCCCCAGGAAGCGGCCGCAATTCTCGAACCATCGGCGGAAAGCGCGACCGAAGGCACGTACGCGCCGGCACTGCCATAGCCTTGATATGTCCATAGGGGAGTAGCTGAGCTCGAATCGAACACCGATAGTTTGCCATCCTGGTATCCACTGCCGCAGGCGATAGTCGAGCCGTCGCGGGAGATGGCAACACCGCATACCCAAGGGGTGCCGGCCCAGGCAACCCATTTCTGGTTGTAATGACTGCCGTTCCAGGTGTAAAGTCGGATATACCCGTAGAAGTTACCGGTTACGAGCAGGTTGCCATTACCAGATATTGCGGACGCATACTGGGTGCCGCAGTTGGAGGTTCCGATAGGAATGGCGTCGCGGCGGGTTCCGTCTTCAAAAATCAGACAGGAGTCGTAAAGCGTGACGGCGATGACCGAACCGTCATCAGAAAGGTCGAGTCCCTGAAGTCGTGCCGGTTCACTGACCGGTGCAGTCCAGAGGGTTTCACCCGAACTGGCATCAAATGCATAAAGGGTGCCATTCTGGACCGCGGCGACTACTGAGCCATCGTGGGATGCCCGGGCAACACCATAATATGAGGTTGGGTATCGGTGAGTCCAGTCCGGAACTGAGTTGTTGCGTGACCATTTGTAGCACCGGTTTGTTGAAGAAATAGAAAGCACAGCTCCATTCTCAGAGACCCCAAGCTGCTGGCCACCGTAAGCCCAGGGGAATCCGGCCGAGTATTCCCAGACCGGAACTTGGGTTGCCATAGTCAGGTAATATCCAGCCCTTTCGTGATTCAAGGCCCAGTTCGCAAAGATATGTTTACCATCGCCTGAGATTGCGATTGACTGGCAGATAGCCGCGCGGTGATTGCGGTCCACCCAGAGCACACCGGTGTCACTCGGAAAGCTCGGTGGTATTATCGGGGAGCTGGGGTAGTTCTCGATTACTTCGGTGCCGGTGTTAATGCGGGAATAGGTTTGTATCGTGCCGTCCGAACCGGTAACAATAACCGGTTCTATCCCAACCGGCGCTGCCAGCAGAATGCTGGCAGCGGCGGTTATGATTACAAAGATTCTCATTGTTTCCTGCCTCCTTTTTATATTCCTGGACGGGCCAGGTTTATGAACTGTTCAACAACTCGGCCAGGAGGGCACGCTGGACATGAAGCCGGTTTTCAGCTTGGTCGAGCACAACGGACTGAGGACCGTCCAGGACTTCGTCAGTTATTTCTTCGCCTCGATGTGCCGGCAGACAATGAAGGACTTTGGCGTCGGATTTGGCATGAGCCAGAAGTTCTTTATTGAGCTGGAACCGCTGGAAGATTTCCCGGCGTTGGAGTGCTTCATTTTCCTGACCCATCGAGGCCCAGACATCAGTGTACACGAAATCGGCATCTTTGACCGCTGCAACCGGGTCGTGGGTCAGTCTGATTTCTGCTCCACTGATTCGTGCGTGCTTGCGTGCCCTATTCACAACCAATTTCAACGGTTCAAACCCTTTCGGTGTAGCAATACGCAAATTGGTACCGACAATGCCACAGGCCAAAAGCAGTGAATTGCATACATTGTTGCCGTCTCCGGTCCAGGCGATTGTGGTCCCGGGAAGTTTATCTTTCTGTTCGAAGACGGTCAACAGGTCTGCCAGAATCTGGCAGGGATGTTCCAGGTCAGAGAGTGCGTTAACAACTGGCACGGTAGCATTCTGTGCCAGGTCTAATATCTTCTGGTGCTCGAAAACCCGGGCGATAATGCAATCTACCCATCGCGAAAGATTACGGGCGACATCTGATACTGCTTCGCGCTTGCCGAGCCCGATGTCCTGGGGGCTGAGATACACTGTGGAACCACCCAACTGCTG
>DFBN01000035.1:7276-9300 GCA_002366635.1 Caldifarciminota bacterium UBA3079
ACGATGTCCTTCAGTTTTTCTTTCACATAAGCCGGGGTTATGCGCAGCCTTTTCGTTTTCATGTCCGGTAGTTTGAACAGGATATCTTCAAGCAATGCAGTCATAACAGTATGGAGTCGCCGCGCTCCGATGTTTTCAGTCTGCTGGTTCACACGGTCTGCAATTGCCGCTATTTCCTCCACTGCTCCTTTGCTGAAACTGAGCTTGACATTCTCAGTAGCGAGCAATGCGGTATACTGCTTCATCAATGAATTCTTCGGCTCAGTAAGGATGCGGATGAATTCTTCCTGGGCGAGCGGCTGGAGTTCTACACGGATGGGAAAACGGCCCTGGAGCTCAGGAATCATATCTGCCGGCTTTGTTTTGTGAAAGGCACCCGAGGCAATGAAAAGGACATGGTCGGTGCGCACGATTCCATATTTTGTCAGGACGTTCGAACCTTCGACGACCGGCAGGAGGTCACGCTGGACGCCTTCACGGGAAACATCAGGGCCTGACGCAGAAGGACCAGTCGAGACTATTTTATCAACTTCGTCGATGAATACAATGCCTTGCTCTTCGGTGCGCTGACGCGCTTCGCTGATAACTTCGTCCATATCAACGAGCTTCTGGGCTTCTTCCTGTGCGAGTACTCGACGCGCCTCACCGACCGAGAGCTTCCGGTGCTTTGTCTGCTTGGGCATACTGGCGGAAAGCATTTCCTGGAGATCAATTGTGAGTTCATCCCCGCCCATCTGGGAAAGCATATCAGTGAGCGGCGAAAAACGGCTGGTTAATTCTATTTCCAGAAAACGGTGGTCGAGCTCACCAGCACGGAGCTTCAGCCGCAGTTTTTCCCTGGATTTCTGATGTATCTCGGCAGTGCCTGATTTCTTTAACCCAGATGGCAAAAGCAAATCAAGAATCCGCTCCTCGGCCCGTTGTTCGGCCCGATCCAACACCATCTGTGTTTTTTCGGCTTTGACCATATTAACACCGATTTCCATCAAGTCGCGAATCATCGCTTCAACATCCCTGCCAACATAGCCGACTTCAGTGAATTTTGAAGCCTCAACCTTGATGAAAGGTGCTTGTGCCAAACGTGCAAGGCGGCGGGCGATTTCGGTTTTACCCACACCTGTCGGTCCGATGAGAATAATATTATTGGGCAGGATTTCTTCACGCAGTTCATCCTGGACCTGATTACGGCGCCACCGGTTGCGCAATGCGATTGCTACCGCTTTTTTGGCTTTGTCCTGACCGATAATGTAACGGTCGAGTTCCCGTGTTATCTCAATAGGGGTAAGGTTTTTGTGTTGAGACAATTTGGCCGGTTCTTTCGTTCCGGTTTTAGATAAAGATATCAGTTTCATTGCTAAAGTCCTTATAGGATATTCAAAGCGATGCCATAGTCAAGCAGTCAGTAATCCAGTTCCGATAGCTGGTTTTTGACTTGACTCGGCCAAGGATGGATGCATATTCTATAGCATGGATAATCTGATCCGGTCGAGGACGAGTTATGCTTGAGCAGATAGTTGCGGTTCTTTTTGTAGTAATAGTTGTTGCGGTGCTGGTGGTTCTGGTGGTTTTGGTCAGGCGAATGAATGTAACAGTTGTTAAGGGGAAGGCAAAGAAAGGACGCAAGGATTTTCTTTTAGATGAGGACATTGATGAACTATTGATTAGTGATGTTGAGCCTAAAGAAGATAACAAAGACAATAAGGGCTGATAACCGAATAAAGGGTTATGGAATAGCGGTTTTCTTGACAGTTGTAGAATAGTCAGTAGATTGGCCAGATGCAGCGGACTCTCGCAGCGGACTTACCTGAGCATATCGGCAAGCAGGTGCGGCTGGTAGGTTGGCTGCACCACATCAGGACCTTAGGCAAAATAGCATTTCTTATTTTGCGCGACCGAACCGGTCTTGCCCAGGGGATAGTGCTTAAACCGGATAAAATTGGCATTTCTGATTTGAAGCGCGAAAGCATCGTCGAGGTAATAGGTAAAGCCAAGGTTGAAAAGCAGGCGAGGCGCGGGGTCGAAAT
>DFBN01000059.1 GCA_002366635.1 Caldifarciminota bacterium UBA3079
GGCGGCTATGCCGCCCCTGCTTTTATTTCCGGTTCTTTTTCTTGTCGAAGAGGTCGAGGAATCGGTCCTCGTAGAGTTTGAACAGACCCCAGTGGTCGAGTTCCTGTTTGAGCAAACCGGCTTTTGACCGGTCGTGTTCAGCCACTTCAAAAAGTTTTTCGATATGGGCCATGATTTCGTGGGGTTCGGGTTGCTCTTCAGCCTCGGCCTGTTCGTCTCCGGCCGCGGCTTGCTGTTTAAGGTTCTGAAGAGCGGCATTGACTCGCGATTCAAATTCTCCAAGAAGCCGGTCGGTTCGCTTTATCGCCTCATTGATTTCAGTCATGTCAACTGTAACATTGAGGATTTGCTCGAAGACATGAACAATAGCCTTTGATGCCTTGGGGTTTGGGGTCTGGACCGCATAATGGGGCATAGTAGCCAGGAAGCAGGCAGCGGGAAGACCCCTGGTGCCGGCAAGGCCGAGCAGTAATCCGTTCAGACCTGCTATGCGGCCCTGGTTCAGTGGTTCGACAAGATAGCTGGAGAATATTTCCTTTAGTCGATTATCCGTTGCCACGCCGAAAATCCGGACCGGTTCTTTATAGCTCATCGGCATGGCAAAAGCAGCGCCGGTATAGACCGCTTTGACTCCGTGCATCTGGGCAAAGTCCAGAAGTTCGTCTGCAACTTTGACGCCCGCTTCTCCACCTACCTGGGTTTCTCCTTCGAATACGAAAAGAGGCGGTTTTTTTATCAGGTAAATATTGTGGAAAGGCGGGGCCGGAATCCGGCCGATTCCTTTTTCCACTTCGATTGATTCCGGAAAAAAGTAGCGGGTGACATTGAGTCGGGCGCATGCCTCGCCGCCGAGTTTGCGGCGAAGATAGTCGGCCGCGCCGATACCGACATTGCCCATTCCGGGCCAACCGGCAATCAATATCGGTATCCCTGCAGGGATTTCCTTCAAGGTTTTAATCGACATGTCGTTACTTTTTAGACGCATAATTAGCGGTTGGAGTTCACGATTTCGGTCTGGTTAACCGGCCCAGTAAATGGATAAATGCCATATGCACTTCCTTGATGCGAAAGGCCCGGCCGAGCAGGTAGTAAGCACCAAGACCCAGACCCCCGGCAAAAAGAACCTGACCTGCCTGGGTCCAGATTCGGGTAGGTGTTATTAAAGACTCGTAGAATCGGGATGTTACATAGGCAACCAGACCTGCACCGATAGCTGCGGCAAGCACGGCAAGCGTAAGCCGGCCGAGATATTTTCCATGGAGCCCGCCGGTCTTGCGGCGCAGAAGTACGAAGAGCACACCAAAATTGAGAAACTGGGCAACCGATGCGGCGAAAGGGAAAGAGCGGAAGCCGATATACCGCATCAGAATAAGATTCATGATAATGTTGAAGCTTACTACCCCGATTGCAACCAGCGCGGGTGTTTTTGTATTACCAAGTGAATAGAACCCGGCCGCACAGTTGCGGGTGGCGGCCGCAGCCCAGATACCCAGGCAGTAAAGCATCAGGGCCTGAGATGTCAGGACCGTGTCTTGCGGTGTGAAACGGCCGTGCTGATATATGAGCCGGACCACCGGCAAAGCAAGCACAAACAGCAGAACCGCGGCCGGCAGGGTGAGGGTAACAACCAAACCCATTGCATGTTTGAACCTTTCCTGGATTGCGGATGCGGGTTGTCCTGCCGCCTGGTGCGAATATGCCGCAAGCGCAACCGAGCCGATGGCCGCACCGAAAAGCCCGGCTGGCAAATGTTGAATCCGGTATGCATAATTTACCCAGGTAACCGAGCCTTGGGGCAGGAATGTCAGCAGGAATGTGTTGATAAGGAAGTTAACTTGCCAGGTTGCGAAACCCAGGACCATTGGGACCCAACGAAGGAATACCCGGCGGAGTTGTGGATTCTTGAAATTGAGCACCGGCCGGTAGCGGAATCCATAGCGCCTGAGACGGGGAATCTGGACTACAAACTGGGCGATTGACCCGAGCGTTACTCCACCGGCCATGCCGAGAATCGGGTTGAGCCCGCGTGCCTTGAAAAATCCGTATGCAAGCAGCGGCACCAGGATTGAGATTGCATTGAATGCGGCCGGTGCGACTGCCGGTGTGAAAAATGTGCCGCTGGCGTTCAGAATCCCCATTGCCCAGGCCGCAAATACGACAAAGAGCAAGAACGGGAACATAATGCGGGTGAGGGTAGTAGTAAGTTGAATCTTTGCCGGGTCGTGGGCAAAACCGAGCGCAACAATTCTTGTAATCTGTGGTGCAAACACGATGCCGACAATGACAAGGAAACCTACGACCAGCGCAAGGGTATTGAGCATATTGGCGGCAAAAAGCCAGGTCTGTTTTTTCTCTTTGTGGTCAAGGCTCTCTACAAAAGCAGGGACAAATGCTGCGGAAAGTGCGCTTTCTGCAAACAGGTCTCGGAAAAAGTTCGGTATGCGGAATGCGACATTGAAGGCGTCAGTGGCAGACCCGACTCCAAAGAGATAGGCGAAGACCGATTCGCGCACTAGGCCGAGAATACGGGAAATCAGGGTGCCGGCTGAGAAGAGCCCGACCCGACGGGTAAACCTGGCATCCGAGTCGGACCTGTCTTGGACCGCCATTGGCCGAGTATAGACAGCGAGAAAGCCTGAGCAAGGGTTGATTTTCAGGTAGTGGCTGTTAGATTGAAGGGTGAAAGACAAACCAGATGTTGTTACTGCCAGAGGACAACAGGTCCGCAGGATTCTGGTCAAGACCGGGCTGCTGACCGAAAAGGACGACATTATTGAAACCGTGCGCAAGTTTGCGCCTGAGCTATTGCAATCTGGTGATATTGTGACGATTGCTGAAAGCCCGGTTGCAATCATGCAAGGCCGGGCGATTCCGATTGATAAAATCCGCCCCGGGTTCTGGGCAACGGTCCTGTGGCGGTTTGTGCGCAAAGTGCCTTATGGTATCGGACTGAGGAGTCCCTGGTCGATGCAATGTGCGATTGACGAAGTCGGCGCGCCGCGAATCGTCAAGGCCGCGATAGCCGGTTTCTGGGGCAAATTGCACAAAAGGCGGGGCGATTTCTATCGGGTGGCAGGAAAGCAGGCAAAGATGATTGATGCCGCCTATACTTCAGGTGTTAAGGAGTTCTATGGATGCGTGATTCTCGGGCCAAAAGACCCGGATACGGTTGCCCAGAATTTGAAAAAAGAAACCGGCGCCGAAGCCGCAATTGTTGATGTCAATGATATTTTCGGGTGTGCGGTTGTCGGCGCTTCAGATGGTCTTGATGTGGAACTGGTCGAAGAGGCATTGCGCGACAACCCGGCCGGCCAGGGTGATGCGATGACACCGATAATCATTCTCAGGCCCGAAGGTCCGGCCGAGTCGGCTTCTCACTGACCGCTCACAGCATACCGTTCTTCTCGATTCGGTTGACAAAATCCGGTTGTGGGTTACTATTTAATAGTAAGTTCGCGGCTTCATTGCCAGGGAGGTAGTTATGTTTTGTATCAGTCTGACCGGTTCGAAGAAGGCCAGTATTACAACTGTAATTGTGTTCGTATTCCTGTTGCTTTTCCCCCTTGCCCTTGCCCAGCACTGGGAGTTCGAGCAGGTGGATACTGGTGCGGTCGGCAGCAAAGTCCAGATACGGAGGGCGCCGGACGGAACTACCTTCCTTTGCTACGAACGCAGTAGGTTCCGGCTAAGGGTGGCACATAAGGACAGCGTCTGGCACCGCGAGGATATTGATACTTCTTTCATGAATATCGACATGGGGAGGTTGGCATTTGACATCGGCCCGAATGGTGAAGCAGGGCTGGTATGCCGGGATGATTCCTGTCGGATAATGTATGTTGAGCATACCGATACCAACTGGATAGCGTCCGAAACCCCGTTCAGACTTGGTTGGTACCCCACCATACAACTGTCGTTTGATTCTTCTGGGGCTCCGACTGTCATGTTCACTGGTCAACGGGGGATTGAATTCGGGGTCCGTAGTGGTTCAACGTGGGTAGTGGAAACCACATACACGGGCAACGGCATGACGGGCTACCACGACTTCTGGGTTGGGTGCCTGAGAACCAACCGGGACAACGAGCCCGGGGCCATCATCCGCGAAGACGTCTACCTGCAGGACAGTTTCTCGGGCAGGATCTGGTGGGCATTTCTCTACTTGCTCAAGAGAACTGGTGGGACTTGGAGTACGGAGTTCCTGGCAAGTGATAACTTTGCCGGGGTCAGCCCTCTTTCGCTAGCGTTCGCTGCCACCGGCCAGGAGAAAACGCTTTTCGCGTTCTGTCCCTGTATGGGCTCGTGGTACCTATACTGTGAGGGGACGGCTATTGATAGCACCGGTGCCAGCTCCGGGACGATTCTGATTGATTCGCTGGAACGGCCCCATGTTACCTATGTCAGCGGCGGTGTGAAATATGGCTATCGGACCGGGAGTTGGCACATTGATACCATTCCGGGCACGAACGGAGCAACATCCTGCGATTTGCTGCTTGATGAGGAAGGCCAGCCCATCATCGCTTTTGACAAACCGGGTAATGGGGTCTGGATAGCACACGGCATCGGGATTGTGGCATATGAAGAGGCTGATGAGCAGGAGCCGTTGCAGGAGGAAACATCACTTAGGGTTGTTTCATCGCCTGCACGTGTTCCTATCAGAATGAGCTGTTCAGGCTCGTTTCGAGCAGAGCACGCAGTGGCCATTCTCGATGCTGCCGGTCGGCAGATTCGCAGGCTTGCCGTAGAGCCGACAATGTCCTGGGACGGACGCGACGAATCTGGTCGCGAGATGCCAGCGGGCGTATACTTTGTTTCTGTCCGCGACGGGCACACAACTCATACGGCAAGATTGGTGAAAATCGAATAGACACTAGCGTGAATTGGCACTAAACGCTGGATAAAGTGTGCCAGATGTAAAGGCAAGCTGTTTAAGTATCTCAAGATTGGAAAAGGAAAACTTTGGCATTGCTGGCAGAACTCCTTCTTTTATTCTGGAACAGCAAAGAAATATGAGGCCAAAA